>JBHJGW010000001.1:0-10249 GCA_050331415.1 Opitutales bacterium
GTTCGTCTCATATAATACCATGTTGCCGGAGAGGTCGGTAAATTGATCGAAATGATTTTGGATGCAGGGCAAGGCAGCGAGGGCGACAGGCTGGGCCTGTAGGCCCCACCTCGTCGTCGCCAACGCCGCTCTGCGCCAAAAGCGTCCGAAGCCGCCACGCGGCATTCAATCTACCGATCTATTCGGTAAGATGGTATCAGTCGGCGGCCTTTTCGCTTGAGGCCGACGCCCCCGCGCTGGAGGAAGAGCGACGCCGCCGGCGGGTGGTCTTCTTCCCGTCGGTTCCCTCGGCATCGGAGCCGGACACGTAGTGCTGGATCAGCACCTTGCCTTCGTACAGCCAGCGTTGGGCCACCTCTCCGTCGCGCTGATTAAACTCGACTCGTCGAAAGGTCAAGAGCCGCTGCCTTTCGCTTTTGCCAATCGGAACCACGTACACATCATCTGGCCAACTGTCCGGATTGGGCAGCATTTCAGCCGCTGTTTCCAGCTGGCGGATCGATGGGACGAAGCGAGAACTCATAGTGGTGAAAACGGGCGATCGGGCGCGTGCGCCAAGCATCAGCATTTGGCCTGTTCAAATCGACCGGTTTGGGTCCATGCTTGTCAAACGGGAAAGCACAAGGGTTGCCCTTCGACCCTCCGGGCTGCGCCAAGCCGGCGTCCCATTTGTTAGGTGGTTCCTACGGCGAGGTCGTCAAGGCGGGGCGCCTCGGATCGCCGGATTGGCTCAGGCGTTCGATGGTCAGTGGATTCCAGTACTCCCACGCTGCCGCGTAGTTCCCGCTTCGACGGGACAGCTCCCCGGCCCAATACCGGGCGTAGGGCGAGCTGCGGCCGCGGGTTTCCGCCGCCGCGACCAGGGCTTGCGCGATCTCGCGCGCCTTCTCCAGCGACCCCGCCTCGAGCGTGGAGCGCAGGTCGATCACGAGCGGCTGATTGGCCCCGCCTTCGCCGAGGTTTCGCAGCAACTCCCGTTCGCGCTCCTGGTGGCGCATCTCGATCTGAGAGGGCGGCGGCGGCACCGTCAGGTTGTCGGCCAGTAACTGCACGGCTTCGCGCATTTGCTGTGATTGCGCCTGTGCCTGCGCGAGGTAGAACCAGCGCATCGGCAATTCCGTGGCCCTTTCGGTCAGGTAGAGGATCATCTGGTTGACGTCGTCGATTTCCGCCCACCGCAGACCCAGCTCCACCCGTTGCGGGCGGCTGAAGCCCTCCAGCGACGGATTGCTCTCCAGCACCCGGGCAATATGGCGGTGAAAGCTGGCGGAATCGCGGCTCATCAGGTAAGCAAAGTTATAGTCCGGCTCCAGAGAAGCCAGCTCCTCCAGGCGACTGCTGAACCGCGGAAAGCGCTCGGCGACGCCGAGGATGCGCTCAAAGAGGGCGGTCTTCTGCTCACCCCCGGCGCGCTCCAGGGCGGTTCGCCAGGCTTGGAAAGCCCGATCCCGGCTGCGCGTCATCCACGCCAGCCCCTCCTCATAAAGAAGCTCGTGGCTCTCGGGGCGCAATTCCCGCGCGATGGCAAAGTAGCGGGCCGGTGTTTCCTCAGTGTCAGCCGTTTCCAAGGCCGCCTTCCCCAGGGCCAGATAAGCGTCGACGGCAAGCGGTTGAGCCGTCAGCAGGCGATCTGCCGCTGCCCGCAGGGCTTCGTAGTCCTCCGCCTGTTGGGCTTCCCCGATGGCCTGCCGGGCATTTTCGGCGTAGATGTGTGCGTGCAGGGGAGCGAGCCCGGCAAATGCCAGCAGCCAGGCCAGCCCGCAGAGAAACACCACCGCGCCCACGCCCCGGAACGCCCAGGAGCTGAACACCGCCGGAAAAAGCACGCGCGTGTTCGACAGGAGGAGGCGCAGCGAGAGCAACACCACAGCCAGCAGCAGAAACTCGCCGCTCAGATCGAAAAAGAAGGTTGCCATGAGCAAGCCGACCAGGGCGATCAGCTGCGCTCCACGCACCGGCGCGGACCCGTCCGCTCTAAGGGGCAAAACCGCGAGCACCACCGAGAACGCCGCGATCAGCAGTGCGCCCGCAATCGGCAGGCCAAAAGTCGCGATCACCCTCGCCCAACTGGACCAGTTGAGGTCCTCCGGGTTGCCCACGTCAGTCACGATGGCCAGAGTTTCGTTAAGGCCTCCCGGCGAGGTTCCCAGGAACGCCAGTTCCCGCAAAAGGCGCACCGCCACTGTATAGGAGCCTACGCCGGAATCCGGCGCGTGGAAATGAGGCCAGACAAAACTCGCGGCCGCCGCTAACAGAATCAACAGAGGCGTCGCCAGCGTCACGACCCGGCCCATCCGGGCATTGTGGCGCAACCAGAGAAAAAGCCCCATTGCGCCGATAAGCAGGAGTATCCAGCCGAGCACAAAGCCGCCATACAAAAGGGCTGCTGCGCAGACTGTCAGGATCAACGCTCCCCACAGACCCATCAGGCCAATCCGGGGAAGCTCCTTGAATAGCGTGCCGACCGAGATAAGCGCCCCATAGGCTAGTACAAAGCCCGTCAAGGCCGGTTCCCGGTGAAAAGTGAAATCCGCCTGCGTACCTTCGGTCGCCGTGACCCCCCGAACCAGGGACGCCAGCGCCAAAATCGCGGCACCGGTCGCCTGAAGCATCGAGATCCGCTTCAACTCGGCCCCGGGAATCCGCAAGTTCCACAGCTGGTAGGTCAGCAGAACAAGCCCGAGAAGCAGCATGACGATTTCAAATCCGGGCCAGGGCTCCACCGCAATGGTAGGCGGTAATTGAGCACCCGCCTCCCCCAGCGCCAATCGCCAATTCGCCCACGGGGTCAAGCCAAGCCAGCCGAGCGGCAGAAAATACACCAGCAGCAACGCCAGGGTCGCGGCCACGACATAGTCCAGTCGACGCGAGGGAGTGAAAACAGCCGGCTTCCACATGGCCCAAAGCCCAACCCCCGTACAGAGCAGAGCCGGCCCCAGAATTTGCGAAGAGGGCCCGAAGATCAGCGCCAACCCCCCCAACAGGCCGATTATCAGGCCACGCTTCCCCGGGCGTTCCCAGGCTTTTGGGTCGCCGCCCTCTGGCGGAACCGGCGGCGGAGTTCGCTCCCGTCGAGACGAAGAACCGTGGCGGCGGCTTCGATGGCGGGTTTTACGCGAACGGGAAGAACGGGGCATATCCTCATCGGCTGGCTTAAAACGGGAAAAAGATCAAGGCCTCACGAGCAAGGAAATTTACATTTAAGCCCAAAAAACGATTGACCCAACCGCTCCCCACGCGAATAGTTCACTTATCTTGACTTCTCCTCAGGGAGATGGGGTAACAAGCAACGAGATAAAGTAAAAAACAATGGCGGGCAGCTTAGGGGTAAGCTGCCCGCCTTCATTTTCGGCCCCCGAGAGAGCAAAAACCCCGCTGCGCGAAGCAACGGGGCTGTTTCATCAAGGGCAAGCCAATCTGGATGCCTGTCGGGCCACTTTTTGTCGGGCCGATGCGCTCGAAGGAGTTACAAGTGGTCGTACTCGCCCTTTTCGATCTTGCTAATGACGACGTAGCTGATGCCCGTCTCCTTCGCAAGCGAGTTCTTCGACTGGCCGCCTTCGATTGCCTTCTTGATTTCGTCGCGAAGGTTTGCCGTTACCCGAGTGCGACGACGCTTGCCGGAAGCAGCTGCTTTTTTGCGGCCACTGAACTTCACGTTATATTTCGCAATCAGCGCTTCGACCAGCTGGCGCGGCGTATCATAGCCACTTTGCGTGAAGAGCTTGTCCAGTTTAGCGTCTAGCGCTTCCTGCTTTTTCTTCTGGTCCAGTAACTCCTTACGCTGCCGTGCGAGGCGAGCTTCTTCTTCTTCGATTTCTTTTAACTTATGATCTAGGTCCATGATGGGTGGAAATGTTTTTTAACCTATGCGTAGCGATGTCAGTAGCAGGACCGGATTTCCTTTCAAAAGCACCACTTCGCTCTAAAGAGCAAGTAGAAACTCAACATTGGTAGAGAATTTTTTCCGCTGCCCCTTGTGAGAGGCGCTTTTTAAAGCGGGCATTCCCACCGCCCCGGCCTTCATTAGACGCTCTTGATGCCTCCTCGCCTTAGAAGCGCATTTTCGTTTACTAACCTTATAAAAGCCTTCGTTGCGACTGTTTAGAGGAACAAAAAAGCCGCTCCAGGAGCGGCTTGCAGACCCATGCAGGGCAGGGGCGGGGAAATGCGCAGCAATTATCTTGGGCGAAGGCTCTGTCGTCGAGGTGATCGAATCGACGATTGGCGTTCGGTCTTAGGCGGGCAGTTCCGGACGCCCTGGCTCGGGCCAGTCGATATGAAAGAACTCACCGCGAGGGCAGTCGAGCCGCTCATAGGTGTGCGCGCCAAAGAAGTCCCGCTGGCCCTGCAGAAGGTTTGCCGGAAGGCGTTCTGCGCGGTAGCTATCGTAATAGAATAGGGCACTGGAGAGGCAGGGTGTCGGGATACCCTGGAGTGCGCCCTGAGCCACGACCTCGCGCCACTGCTTCTGCATACCGTCGATAGCATCCTTGAAATAAGGGTCGAGCAGCAGGTTGGCCAGACCGGGTTCCCGTTCGAAGGCCTCGGTTATCTTCTGCAAAAAGACGGCGCGAATAATACAACCTCCGCGCCAAATCTGCGCAATCTCCCCGAAGTTCAACGTCCAGTCGAATTCGCCCTGCGCTGCGCGCAGCAGCTGGAAGCCCTGTGCATAAGAGCAAATCTTCGAGCAATAGAGCGCCGCGTGCAGCGATTCGATAAAGGCCTCCCGCTTGCCCGTGAACTGCGCTTCCGGACCGGGGAGCACCCGCGACGCCGCCACACGTTCTTCTTTGATGGCCGAGACACACCGCGCAAAGACCGCCTCGGCAACGGTCGGGGCAGAGACGCCGAGCTCGAGCGAACTAATGGCCGTCCAGCGACCCGTACCCTTCTGTCCAGCGGTGTCGAGAATCACATCCACGAGGGGGCCAGTTCCACGCGGGTCGGCCTGGGCGAGGACTTCGGCCGTGATTTCGATCAAGAAGCTGTCGAGCACGCCCTGGTTCCATTCTTTAAAGACCTCGGAGATTTCCCCGGCCCTCATGCCCAGCAGCTTGGTCATCATTTCGTATACCTCGCAGATCATCTGCATATCGCCGTACTCGATGCCATTGTGCACCATCTTGACGTAGTGCCCCGACCCGTTGGCACCAATGTAGGCCGTGCAGGGCACGCCTCCTTCCACCGGCTGCCCGGGCTTGCCGCCGAGGAGTGGTTTGCCACTGTCCGGGTCGACCTTCGCGGCAATCGCTTTCCAGATGTCCGCAATTTCGTCGTACGCGCTGGCTTCGCCGCCGGGCATCAGGCTCGGGCCGAACCGTGCGCCCTCCTCCCCGCCGGAAACCCCGCTGCCGATAAAGCGCAGGCCTTTCTCACGGAGTTCGTGTTCCCGGCGAATGGTGTCGTTCCAATTTGCGTTCCCGCCGTCGATAATGATGTCGCCTTCTTCCATCTCGGCCGCGAGCTGGTCGATAACGGCATCGGTGGCCTTCCCGGCCTTCACCATAATGATCGCTTTTCGCGGGCGTTTCAGGGACGCAACGAAGTCTTTAAAGTCAGCGTAACCATCGAGGCCGCCGGGCGTGTCCGGATTGGCCTCCACGAACTCCGTCATTTTTTCCGTGGTTCGGTTGTAGACCGCACAACGGAATCCGTGATCGGCGATGTTGAGGGCGAGGTTCTGGCCCATAACCGCCAGACCGATGAGACCAATATCTGCATTTGCGTTTGCCATAGGCTCAGCTTTCGGCGGGAGCAACCGGGGCGCAATCCGTTTTTGAGCCTTCCCCTCATCTGAAATCCCCATCCGAATCGGGCTGGCATTCGCTCGGGGACAGGCTTGCCTCCCACCGAACGGGAGCTCAACTTAGGCGGTTATGGACAATCCCGCTCCGACCGCCGGAAATAACCCCTTTCAGGAAGTCTGCATTTATTTTTCTCAACAGGGTAACGATCTCGCTGTTGCTGATCTGATCAAACGCTTCGGTTTCACAGTTTACGCGTTCCTTTCCCTGCCGCGGCTCCAAAAACACCTCGAGCAGAACCCCCTGACGGCCGCAACCTTCGTTCAGGGCAGCCTGGAAACGCTCGAACCGCGGGTGCGACAAAGCTACCACGGACCGATCTACGCGCTCCCCGCCGAGCGCGAGGCCATGTTGTCCGTGCTGGGCGAAAACCTCCGCGAGGTCCACCGTAATCAGATGAAGGTGCAGGACCCGAAGGTGATCCGCGTGCTCAAAGCCCTCGACGCCTTCACGCATGGCAACCAGAAGACCTTGTTGCTGCTCGGACCGGAGTCCGCTCTTGAGCGCGCGCTGGAATTTATCCGCATCTTTTACCCCCGCGGCCTTCGCGAAGTCGGCGAAACCTTGCCCGAGGAGGTCCCGGAGGACGGGACCTACGTCACCCGTAACCTATTTGAAAAAGACCTCACCTGGCAGCAGCGCTGGAACGTCCTGTACGGGACAGCCGAATTTCCCCACCTCATCCTGCAACCCGGCTCGATGGACGAACTCGACGCGCTGTACCTGCGAGGTTCGGTCGATGAAATGCTTTATGAACGGCTGTCGTTTCGTCAGACAGACGTCGCTTCCCTGCAGGACTATTCGCTGGAGGAACTCGCCGTTCAACCGTTGCAAAAGAGCGATCCCCGTCTGATTTTCGATGCCGAGGGCGACACGCCGGAGGTCGCTGTGATCAGCTCGGCGAAAGGCGCTGGCAAAAAGGAGAAAAGCTCCCGCGGGCTTCTCGGGCGCTTCCTGAAACGCTGAGGGCCGGTGATGGCGGCAGACTTCCTGATCGTTGGCCACGGGTTGGCCGGGGCCCTCCTGAGCTGGCAACTGGCTACGGCAGGAGCGTCCGTAGTCGTCGTGCGTGATCCCGACATCCCCGCAGCGAGCGCGGTGGCTCCCGGGATCGTCAACCCGCTGGCCGGACAACGGCTGAAGCCCTGCTGGGCGATCGACGCGCACCTGCCGCTTGCGCGTCAAACCTATCAGCACCTGGAGGACCTGTCAGGCGAACGTCTTTGGCACCCTTTGCGGATTCTCCGGGTTCTGCGCGATGAACGGCAACGGCGGGCTCTCGAGCAGCGCTGCGAGGAAACCCAAGCACGGCCTTTCGTCGGAGAATGGATCGAACCTGCCATGCTTGGAAGCGGCATCGAGGCGCCGCATGGCGCTTTCCTGACCGAAGGGGCCGCCCGTCTCGATGTCCCGGCCGCGCTTGCGGCCTTCGAGTCGCTGTGGCAAGACCCTCCCTCGGAGCTTTGCGGGCGCGTCGGGTTGTGCACAGGGAACGTCAACCCCCGGGAGCTCCAGATTGACACGGAGGGCGTCGCCTGGCGCGATGACGTTTACGGAACGGTCGTTTTCGCGGAAGGTTGGCAGGGCAGTCACAACCCGTTTTTGCGGGAGCTGCCCTGGCGCAACGCCCGTGGGGACATGCTCACACTGCGCCTCACGGGGCAGCCCTTCTTGCCCGAAGGTCTTCGGGATTGCCTGCTGAATTACGGGCACTGGCTCCTTCCCTCGGGAGATGGCCACTACCGCCTCGGTGCCACCTACGCCTGGAGCCGGTTCGAAGCGCCACCGGATCCCGCCGCCGGTCTGACGCTCTTAGCTGGGTTGCGCAAAGTCGTTACCCACGCCGATTTTACCCTGGCGGAGCGCCATTGCGGCACCCGTCCCATCGTAGCCGACCGCTTTCCCGTTCTCGGGAGGTTGCCCGCCAGCCCGCGCTTGGCGGTGTGCAACGGATTTGCCAGTAAAGCCACTCTGCATGCCCCGGCAATGACGCACGCCCTCGCCGAAAATCTCCTCCGCGATGTTCCTCTGCCCCCTGAAGTCGATGTGCGCCGAATGCTGTCCGCCTGAACTCCCAGACTTGTACATTCCAATCGAGCGAGCGCCCAGCGATCCCGGCGTTCCGCTCCTTCGAAGGTTCTTAGCCTGCTTTGCTCCGTGACGAAAAAAGAACGCGCCGACTACATTGACCGCTACCTCGCGGAGCGTTTTCCGGAGACCCCAGTGCCGCTCGACCACCGGGATGCCTTTACCCTGCTGGTCGCGGTGCTGCTTTCGGCACAATGCACGGATAAGCGCGTCAACGAAGTCACGCCGCGGCTCTTCGCTCGCGCGTCCGACCCCGTTACCATGGCCGAGGTGCCCGTCGCGGAAGTCGAAGCCATCGTCCGCCCCTGCGGTTTGGCACCGCAAAAGGCGAAGGCGATCGTCGGTCTCTCCCGGGCCCTGGTAGCCGATCACGGGGGTGAGGTCCCGGCCGCTCAAGAAGCCCTCGAATCACTGCCTGGCGTGGGCCGGAAAACCGCGCTTGTGGTGCGAGCGCAGGCCTTTGGCGAACCCGCCTTTCCGGTCGATACGCATATCCATCGCCTCGCGCAGCGCTGGGAGCTTACGAACGGCCAGAATGTCCGCCAGACCGAACTCGACCTCTGCAAAGTTTTTCCCCGGGAAACCTGGAATCAGCTCCATCTGCGCATCATCTTTTACGGACGCGAGGAATGCCCCGCCCGCGGCTGCGACGGCCTGCGCTGCCCCCTTTGCCAGACGATGTTCCCCCGACGGAAAAACCCGCCTCCGCTGCGCAAATCCTAGCCCATTCCCTACGCATGCAATGGTTCGCTCGCTTTTCCCCAACTGCGGCACCGACGACCCGGCGTTGCGAACAACCCGTGCAAAAGTCCGGGGTTGGACTGTCGATTTGCATGGGCAAAAGTATTTCTGCCCTGCTATTCGGCATCGTTTCCGACTTGCCAAGCAACCCGCTGACGGTAATACCGGAGGCTAACTTCCTCATGGGCAAGCCCTTTGCCGACTTCTTCCACTTATCCACAGACCTGAATAAGAAGAAGACTTTTCTTTTAAATTAACTTATCTCTATCGATTCCGGCGTTGCTTTCGACGCAGGGATCCCGCAGCCTCGACTCCGCTTATCGCATGAAGTTCAAAATCAACCGCGACCATTTCACCACCGGTCTGCAGCAAGTGCTCAACGTGGTGGGCACACGGGCAACCATGCCGATTTTGAGCAACGTGCTCATCCAGGCCGAGGAAGACCATCTTTCCCTGACGACGACCAACCTGGACATGGGGATTCGGTGCCGGATCCGTGCCGAAGTGCAAGATCCCGGAGGCATCACCCTGCCGGTGCGCAAGCTGGCCACCGTCGTCCGCGCTCTGCCGGACCCCGCCGTGGAGGTGGAAGCCAGCGGCAATAATCAGGCCAAGATCACGAGCGGCGGTTCGCTCTTCCGCATGATGGGCATCGGCCAGGACGAGTTCCCCCCCCTGCCATCATTCGCGGACCAGCACACCTTTGTCGCCCCGCAGGAAACTCTGGCGAAAATGCTGCGCAGCGTGTCTTATGCGCAGTCCAGCGATGAGAATCGCTACATCCTCAACGGCGTTTATTTCCTTTTCGGCGAAAACAAACTGAACCTTGTTGCGACGGACGGCCGTCGTCTGGCCCTGATCAGCCAGGAGTCGGAAGTGCCTCAGGAAACCGAGGGCAGCCTGATTCTGCCAGCCAAGACAGTGGCCGAACTCGAGCGCCTGCTAGGGCAGGGCACCGACGTCACGATCACCTTTAGCGAGCGCCAGGTTGCCTTTGAGATCAAGATTGCAGAAGGCAACGAAAAGGGCGGCCTGATCGACTCCATCTACCTCGTCTCGAAAATCGTGGAGGGCAATTATCCGAACTACAAGCAGGTGATCCCGAAGGAGACGGAAAACCGCATCAAGGTCGAGCGGGAGCTTTTTGCCGATTGCGTGCAGCGTGCGGCGTTCATGACCAGCGACAAGAATCACTCGGTCAAACTCAAGATGAGCGAAAACCTGCTCGAGATCACCGGCTCCAGCCCGGAATTCGGCGAGTCTCACGAGTCCATGGCCATCCAGTACGACGGTCGGGAGGTTCAGGTAGCCTTCAACCCCGCTTATCTGCTCGATCCACTCAAAGCGCTCCCGCACGACGAGGTGTACTTCGAGTTCAAGGATGAACTGAGCCCGGGTGTGGTGAAGACCCTCGACAGTTTTCAGTGTGTGGTAATGCCGCTGCGACTGAACTAATGGCCCGAGCTGCAGTCTAAGCTGAGCATGAATTGGATAAGCATTTCAGGTGGTTTCTTCGCATTGTCGATTCTGCTGAGTGTCGCAAACTTGCGATGGGGCTCCCTGCATCTGGCGATTGCCAACCGCTGGCTGCGGTGGCTGGCCTTCTCGGT
>JBHJGW010000002.1:0-3977 GCA_050331415.1 Opitutales bacterium
CTCCATGTGCTGAAGCAACAAGTCGTTGGGCAGCGGAATCACCGCCGCGCAATGTTCGCGCAGCTTTGTTACGGCTGCTTCGGCCTGCTTGAGCCGGTGCTCGCCTTCCAGGGAAAATGGCTTCGTGACAAACGCAATCACGAGCGCGCCCTGCTCTTTGGCTACCCGGGCGATAACCGGCGCCGCGCCACTGCCGGTGCCGCCGCCAAGCCCTGAAAGCAGAAACACGAGGTCCATGCCACCCACGAGCGCCCGCAATTGCTCGATGTCGGCCAAGGCCGCCTTTTCGCCTTTGGCGGCGTCACCCCCGGCACTCAGGCCACAGGTGATTTGGCGGCCGATCATCAGCGTCTCGTCAACGGGCGAGTCCGCCAGGGCCTGCGCGTCGGTGTTCACCGCCGCCAAGGCGACGTCTCCCATCGGTTCGAAGCGCAGGCGGTCAACACCGTTACAACCCGCGCCCCCCACGCCCACAATCTTCACGCGGACCGGCCGGTCGTCCAACTTACCTGAAATCTTGCTCATGGGAGTGTGACTATTGTTCCAAAAAGGTTCCTGCTCCGCATCACCTGAAAACGATGCCCGCGTGGTCCGCCAGTGCCCGGTCGTCAGCCGGCAAAAAGCCGGGTAACCCGCTTGAGCAGCTTTTGCGGACCGACATCGGCAGACTCCTCTTTGCGGGAGGCGTAATGGAGCAGCCCGAGCGCGGTGGAAAACTCTGGGCCACGCACGTCCGAACGCACCCAGCCGGGGTTGACCGCAACCGCCGCGGGCACTCCGAAACGTTCGGCAGCAAGCTCGGCGACACGCGGGAGCCGCGAAACCCCGCCCGTGAGGAAGACGCCAGCCGAAAGGTTCTCCTGCGCCGCCAAAGGACCGAGTTGCTTGCGGACAATGCTGAACAGCTCATCGATCCGCAGCTGGATTATGCGGATGAGGGAAGCCTTGGGGATGCGCCGGTCGCCGATCATCTGGTCTCCCACCATCCAGACGCGCTCTTCTTTGTCACCCTGAACGGGTACAGCTGTTCCGAACTCGCGCAACAGCTTGTCGGCATGCTTGCGGTTGACCCGCAAGCCGAGCGCGAGGTCGTTGCGCAGGTGGTCTGCCCCCACCGCCACGACGCCCGTGCGCACGACCACGCCGTCCCGGAAGACGACCCAATCCGTCACGCCGGCCCCGATGTCGAGCACCAGCGCCCCGGCCTGTTTGGCCTCTCGGGGGGTGACCACAGCAGCGCTCGCCACGCTCGAAACAATGATATCCTCGACGTTGAGCCCGTACCCGTTGACGACGTGGATGAGGTCGCGAACTTTGCGTTCTTCCGCGTGGACCGACCAGTAGCCGACCTCGAGCCGGGAACCCTCACGCCCAAGCGGGTCCGGCTCGAGGCGCCCGTCGAGCCGAAAGTGGTTGCGGATGTGGTGAATGTAAATCCGGCCGGGCGGGAGCTCCTTGCGCTTGCCGTCGAGCAGGGCCCGCTCGATGTCCGCACGGCGCACGGTGTTGTCGGACCCGCTCACGTTGGCAGAGCCCAGTTTTGCAAACCCCTCTAGGTGGCGTCCCGAAATCGCCAAGAAAACGTTTTCCAGCTGAACACCCGCGCTTTGCTCCGCCGCGGAAATCGCATCGTGCGTGACGTTGCTGACGGCGCGAAAGTCCACGATCTCACCTTTGCGCACGCCTTCAGCCGCTGCCTGCGTCACCCCGATCAGGTTCAGGGTAGGGTGCGGCTTGCCGGCGAGTTCGCCGATCATCACGGTTACATTGGCAGTGCCGATTTCGACGGCACCCAGCAGACGGGCAGGATTGATCATCAACGCGGTACAGGTGGGAACTCAGCGAACGGAAAGGTCAGAAACGGGGCGCGCCCTCCGGCGGCGTGGAGAAGTCGCGAACCAGCACCGGGTGCGTCAGTGTGAGGTCGACCGACTGGAATGCGGGCAGACCGTCGGCCTCGGCCTCTTCAAAAATTCGGCCCAGCCGGTGGAATGCGGGCTCCAACCCCTCGACGGGCAGCACCGCCCGCCGACCATCCTTGAATACCAGGGACAAGCTTTCGCCGACCCTGCCTAAGTTCCCAGTGTACCGGGAAAGGTCGACGATGTGGATACTGGTGAACAGGTCCGGCGCATCGGTCTGGGCGAGGTCAAGCAGCACGCTGATCCGCTCCATTCCTGCCAGTGGCGCGAAACCGCCGCGCTCGCTGGCTTCCAGAACGGCGCCTGCGACAAAGGGCAAGCTCGCTAGATGGGCGCGCGCGTACTGGGTCCCCCGGTACACGGTGCCATCACCGGCCACCAGCCACAGCCGACGGCGGCCACCCGCATCCTCAGCGACCAGCCGCAAGATCGGACGGCGCTCCCGCAGCTCCACTGCCAGGCCCCGGGGCGCCACACGCATAACCTCTGCACCGGCAATCTGCCCATCCTGGAGCAGGCGCGAGCGGAGGTCCTGAACTTCGATTTCGCCCAGCATTTGAGGGTCCTCCGGCCAAACCTCTGCCAGCCAGTCACTGGACAACACGCCATCGGTGGAAAAAAAGATTTCGGTCACCCGGCGCTCTTCTTCCGCCTGCGCGATCGTGCCCTCAACCGCTCCGTTGATCCAGTGCACCGCTGCCCAGCACGCCCACACCAAAAGCCCGGTGCCGAGCGTCGCGAGCAAGCCCCGCAAAAGCACGATGCCACGGCGCCGCCGGCGGGCGGGTTCGCGCACTTTCCGCAGGCTTTCCTGTTGGATTTCGCGCCAGCTTGCGAAGGTTTCCGTTTCTTCGGGGTCTGCCATCGTCGGGGAGAGAAGAATTGTTAGGCCCAGGCCTGATATCCGGCGCGCACCAAGGCCGGCCGGAGCAACCTGGCCACCAGCGCCTCAAACCTCATCCCGGCCACGGACGCGGCTTTGGGCAGGAGGCTCGTTGGGGTTAGGCCCGGCAAGGTGTTAATCTCCAGGAACCAAGGCGTCCCGTCGCGATCGATGATCGCGTCGAGTCGGGCGAAGTCACGCACCCCCGCCTCCTTCAGCGTGGCCGCCGCGGCGTGCGTTAGACGTTCCGTAATGGCGGGGTCAAAAGGAGCGGGGCAAAGGTACTCCGTGGCGCCTTTGGTGTACTTGCGCTCGTAATCGTACGTCCCACCGATCGGCCGGATCTCCACTACGGGCAGCAGCTCGCCATCGAGCGAGCCTACCGTCACCTCGCGGCCCTCGATTTTGCGCTCCGCCATCCATTTGCCTTCTGGCAGCTGCGTTACCAACTGGCGCAACGCTTCAGGCGTGCTGGCCATCCACAATCCGACACTGCTGCCACCTTCGCACGGTTTCACGACCACCGGCAGCCCTACCTGTGCCTCAATGCGATCGGCGACGGCCCCGGTCTTCCCGCCAGGGTCGTCCGCTTCCGTCGACCGCTCAAAAACCCACTCGGCCGCCACGGCAAAACCGTGCGCACCGGCTACTCGTTTTGCTGCCGGTTTGTCGATGCACAGCCGGCTCGCCATCGCGTCGCTGCCGGCGAAGGCGATGCCCATTTGCTCGAGCTGCGCCTGCAGGCGGCCGTTCTCTCCAAAGCCGCCGTGCAGTGCCGGAAAAACCACCGCGCCCTTCAAGTTCAGATCATCGGGCAAGGCTTCTGTTGCCAGATCAACGAGCTCCACCGCGTACTGGTTTTTCAAACCATCAAACACGGCGCCGCCGCTAGTCCGGGAAACCTCCGCCTCCGGTGACGCTCCTCCGCACAACACGATAACGCGCAGATCACCCATCCTGCCAGATCTCAGCCCATGTCCGCCCGACCAGAAGCGGCTCCGGCTCTAAAGTCACCCCGAACCCGTCAGTAACCCGCTGACGGACCTCCCGGGCAAGGGAAAAGACATCCGCCGCGCGGCCCTCGCCGTGATTGACCAAAAAATTCGCGTGTACCGGCGAGACCCCGACACCACCCCAGCGCGTCCCCTTCAACCCGGCTTGATCAATCAGGG
>JBHJGW010000003.1:0-2499 GCA_050331415.1 Opitutales bacterium
TCCGCCATCATCTACTCTATCGTCGTCTCCTGCCAGCGCCACAAGATCGACCCCTTCCAGTACCTTCGCGACACCCTCGCACGCCTCCCTAACATGACAAACCAAGACGATCTCGCCGCCCTCTCACCATCCCAATGGTCACCAATCGAACAACCCATTGGTAACCATCGCTAGGCTCAGGTCGCAACCGTCGGAAGTCGAGGGATCAAGACCGGACGCTTACGGTCAATTCACAGGCTGGTTCGTCGATCTGGTATTATACCCCCTTACCGCATAGATCGGTAGATTGAACGCCGCGCAGCGGCTTCGGATGCTTTTGGCGCAGAGCGGCGTTCGCGACGACGAGGCGGGGCCTACAGGCCAGCTGTCGCCCCCGCCGCCTGGCTCTGCATCCAAAATCATCTCGATCAATTTACCGACCTCTCCGACAATCTGGTATTACTCGCCGTTCGCGAGTTCGGCGCGGTGACGGTGGATGACTTCGGCGGCAGCCTGAAGCAATTCGGGGCGCATTTCGGAATAATGCCGTGAGAGGATGAACCCGTCCGCGCCTCCTTCGATACAGGCTTCGGTGCATTCCCGGATAAGCTCGATGCCCTCAGCTTCCTCACCACCTGGTACGCCGATCCCGAGTCCGGCATAGACGGGCAGGGGAGCGGCACCCTTGACGTAGCGAGCGGTTTCGGTGCGGCACCATTGCGGGCCGAACGCGACGTGCTCGGGAGCGTATTTGCCAAAGACGTCTTCACCCTCGCGGGGGCTGCGGCCAAACCACTGGCTCAGCACAGCGTGGGCGGTTTCCTCGTCGAGGTCGGCGAGCCAAGTCTCGCGGGAAATGTCCACCAGCGCCTTGTAGCGGCTGCCGCTGACGCCGGGGTAAATCGACGGCTTGACGAAGTCCGCATATTCCGTGGGCGCATCCGGGCGGTCGCCCGCGCGCCAGGGGAAGTCGCCGGTCAGGCCCGCGTGCTGAAAGTGGTAGCCAACTTTGTCTTCGGGGTCGACGGCACGGATGGTTTCGGCGAATTCCGCGCGATAATCGTGCAGGCTGCCCCACTGAAAGTGCTCCCATGCCATCACTTCGGGGTGCTCGCTGACGATGCGCCACATGCCGATCATTACGCCGTCGCGGCGCAGCTCGGAGTCTTCGTCGGAATAAAGCTCGACGAGCTTGGCGAATCCTTCGCGGGCATCATCGGCGTCAATTCCCCGATTCTCTGCGATTTCAAGGCAGTGCTCGCAGAAGCAGCCGGGGTTGTAACTGCCCTGCCAATACTCTGGCTTGAAGACCTTCATCATTGGCCCGGTGCGTTCGTGCATCAGCAGGAAGCCCGCAAGTTTTGGCTTCTGGCGGAAAATCTCGGCATGGACTGCCATCTGGAACTCGCGCCACTCCGGGCGATTGACGCAGGGGGTCTTGCGCCGCTCGCTCTCGTAATCGATCTCCGCGGCTTTCGGGAAGCGCGGAAGCACGTTGCCCCAGAACATCTCACCGCCGCCGAGGTAGACGTCGATGCCGTATTTGGCGGCCGACTCGATCATGCGGTCGATCAGGTCCTGTCCCTCGGCGTTGACTTCGCCCGGTTCGAGCGCGAAGGGCGTCTCGCTGTCGAAATCCTCCCCGAGGTTGATGTCACTTTCAGCAAAAAAGTAGAACACCGCGTTGATACCGGCGAGGTCGCGCATTTCGGCAAACATCTCTTCGAGCGGGCGGTCTTCGAAGGCCGCTTTATCGAGTTGCACGCCGATCATGTAGTCATCGACGGAACCCTGAGCATTCAGGAAGGTTGCGCTGACTGCGGCAACGAGGCCACAAAGCAAACGGAAAGCGGGATTTGGCAAAAACATAGATCTGGATGGTCGTGTCGTGAGAAGAGAAAGTTCCATTACGCGGCTCCGCCGGCCTCGTTTCCGGGATATTCCGGCTGACGGTAGCTGGGTCGCTGGGGATTTGGGCTGGGTAGGGGCTACAGCACCGCTGTCACCTGCACCGTAGAGCCCGCAGGCGCCACGGGAACAAGGTCGCCCTCGAGCTTCCGGCCATCGACCGTCAGTTCGCGCACACCGCTGCACTTTCCGTCGGGATTCTCGACCTCGATCTGATAGGTTGCTCCCCGAAAGCGCCGGGTGGCCTTGAAGCCCTGCCATGTCGCAGAAATACAGGGGTTGATGCGCAGGCCTTCGTAATCGGGCTGGACCCCGAGGATTGCGCTGGTCATCGCGACGTAGTTCCAGACGGCGGAGCCCGAAAGCCAGGACACGCGGCCGCTGCCATAACGGGGGCTGAAACGACTGTGGGTGCTCTGGCAGACAACGTAGGGCTCGACTTGTCGCACTTCCGCACGGTCGTTGAAGCTGGAGGGCATGACGTTGCGCAGGTAAGCGTAGGCGCGGTCACCGAGGCCAAGCTT
Source organism: Opitutales bacterium (assembly GCA_050331415.1). GTDB lineage: Bacteria > Verrucomicrobiota > Verrucomicrobiia > Opitutales > Cerasicoccaceae > DAIQNO01. The sequence goes on from JBHJGW010000003.1 coordinate 2,412, forward strand.
GGCCAGCGCCATAACGCCCCAGCCCTGGGTGTGGTTGAAAATGCCTCCGTTCTCCTTCATTCCCGGGTTAAAGAGCCGTGCGAGGCAC
>JBHJGW010000004.1:0-17164 GCA_050331415.1 Opitutales bacterium
TTAGCCTCGTGTCCGGCCTGGTAATCACCGCGGCCCTTGCAATGATGCTTTTGGAGGCGTTCAACATGATCTCCATTGCCTTCGCCGTGCTCTTTGTCGGTCTTGGGGTGGACTACGCGATTCACCTTTGCCTGCGTTTCCGCGAAGCACGCCACTCGTGTTTGACTACCGCCGAGGCGCTTCGCACGTCCCTGGCCGATCTCGCTCCCGCCCTGGCGCTATGCGCGTTGTCGACAGCTGCCGGTTTCCTTTCGTTCGCTCTGACGGACTTCAAAGGGGTCGCCGATCTCGGCATTATCGCCAGTGTGGGGATGGTCGTCAGTCTTGGCTGCACGCTGACAGTGGTGCCAGGGGTCGCAAAATTGCTGCGACTGAAAGCGGTTTCGGGCTCGCCCGGCGGCGGTATCGACTCTCCGGTCGTATTCGAAAATACTCTGGCCTTCGGGAAGCGGCGACGCCGCTCCGTCCGCCTTGTCACCCTGATCCTAGCTCCAGTTGCGGTGGGGGCACTGGCATGGGTTGACTTCGATGCCGACCCGCTAAAGTTACGCGACCCCGACAGCGAGTCCGTTAGCACGCTGCGCGATCTGATGGCCGACAATGCCCTTTCGCCCAATGACATCGAGATCCTCGCGGACAGTCCAGCGGCGGCTCGTGTCATGGCAAAGCGGTTACAGGACGTGGAAGGCGCCGGACGCGTGCTGAGTGCGTTTTCCTTTGTCCCCGAAAATCAGGACACGAAACTCGCGCAACTCGATGAGCTGAACCTCCTGCTGCTCGGCACCTTTTTTGCCAGCTCCGAGCCGGGGAATACCGGCCTGAAGGCCACCCGGGAAGCCGCAAACGCCCTGCGAAGTGCCCTGCAGGCTGACCTGAACACCGCCACGGCAGAGCGTCTGGTGCAAACACTGGGGCGGCTCGACGAGCGGCTCAAGAAACCAGCCGGTGAGGGTGCCCAAGCTTTGCTGCAGCGTTTGGATACGGCCTTGCTCGGGACCTTTTCGCAGGCCATCGAGCGTCTGCAACTTGCCCTGGAGGCGTCTCCCGTGACTGTCGACCATCTTCCGGCGCCGCTCCGGAGCCGCTGGATCAGCCCGGAAGGGGCGTACCGTATCCAGGTCTATCCGTCGGAAACTATCGAGACGTCCGAGGCAAAGGAAGCGCTGGTAGCGGCCGTCATGCGGGTAGCTCCAACGGCTACGGGCAGCCTGCCCACAGTGCTGCGGGCGGAGACCGTCGTCGCCAGTGCCTTTGTACAAGCGTTCTGCTCGGCGCTCGTAACCATCGGGGTATTGCTGGCGGTTGCGCTTCGCTCACTGCGGGATATGTTGCTGGTGCTGCTGCCCTTGCTCTTGTCGGCGGCGCTAACCGGGGCAGGCTGTGTGCTTTTGGGCATCGACTTCAATTTCGCCAACGTCATCGCCCTGCCGTTATTGCTCGGCCTGGGGGTCGACCACGGCGTCCACATTCTGCATCGGTTGAGCGGACAGGATGAGGGTTCGGCAGGGGTCACCGCCAGGGCGGTCTTTTTCGCCTCGCTAACCACTATCTTCAGCTTCGGCAACCTGGCGTTTTCACCGCATCCCGGAACGGCATCGATGGGGATGGTTTTGACAATGGGCGTCCTCGCCCTGCTGCTGACAAGCCTGCTCGTTCTGCCGGCTTTCGTCCCCAACCGAGATCCTCGCAGGGAGCCATAGGAGGTTCTCCCTCAACCCGCAGCTTTTGGATTGTGACGGCCACTCGGTGCGCGCAGGCTCCGGAAATGTCCTCGCCGGAACGGTCCATGGTCCATCCCTACTTTGGGATGAGCTGGCGCAACCTGCGCGCGGTCGTCCGGCGCTACGGGCCGGTGGCCCCGCGGCATCGCGCGCGACTCTGGCGGGTGGAGGTGAGCGCAGCCCTGCGCTCTCCGCTGACAGCGGTCGAGGCGCGGCTGGGCACGCCGGATGAACGCGCTGCTGTGGACGTAGAGCCGATTTTCATCCTCGGGCACTGGCGCAGCGGCACCACTTGGCTTTACACGCTGCTGAGCCGCTCGCCGGAATTCGGCTTTGTCGACCCGATCGCCACCGGGCTGCCGCACAATTTCCGAGTGTTGGGGCCTGCGCTTCGACCCGTCTTCAACGCGGCACTGCCGAAGCACCGGCTGATCGACAATGTGCCGGTTCGAGCGGACTCACCGCAGGAGGACGAGGTGGGGCTCGCGAACCTGTGCCCGTTAAGCCATTTTCACTGGCTGTCCTTCCCGCAGACACTCGCAGACGCGCTGCCACGCATGCTCTTCTTCGAGGGTGCCGATAATCACGATGTCGAAGCGTGGGAGCGCAGCGTCGCCCGTTTCCTTGGAAAGGTTTCCAACGTCGCCGGCGGCAAGCCGATCTTGGTCAAAAATCCGTCGCACACGGCACGGCTCGACCGGCTTTTGCGCATCTTTCCGCGTGCGAAAGTCATTCACCTGCATCGACACCCCGACGAAGTCTTCCGGTCAATGCGGAGATTCTACGAAAACCTCCTTCCGGCGCTATCCTTTCAGGAGGTTCCGGAAATCGATTTCGATGGGCTGATACTCGATACGATGGAGGCTATGAACCGAAAATTTTTGCGCGAGAGCGAAGGCTTGCCCTCCTCGCGTTTCGTGGACCTCAGCTATGAAGAATTGCGCCAGGATCCGCTCGGGACCTTGACTCACCTCTACAAGAAATTGGCGCTCGGCGATTTCAGCACGGCGCGCCCGGCGTTCGAAGCCCATCTCGAAGCGACGGTCGGTTACAAACGCAACCCCCACCACCTCGCTCCGGAAGAGCAGGCGCTCGTCCGTGAAAAGGTTGCGCTGCCGTTCGAGGTGTGGGGCTACGAGCGCTGACGGGGCGGGGTGCTAGTGCGCCCTGAAGCCCTGGCGCTGGCGCTCTTCGAGCACGTGCGAGTAGTCCTTGGCCGGGTCGGCTAGCTCCTGGTTGAGGAGGTTGCGGCCGCGTGCGAGGTACAGCAACTGCCGGTCCCTGTACTCCGGATTGAGCCGGCTGGTGGCCGGGATAAAGCGAAGCGTCCAACCGCAGCGGCGGATGTTGGAGGTGTTCGGCGGGCTGCCGTGTTGCGTCCGGGCATCGTGCAGCGAGCAATGGTTGGGCTGGAGCACGCACGGAACCGCGAGCTCAGCCTTGCGCTGGCTCGAGATGATCTCCGTGGGGAAGACGCTTTCGCTGGTGTTGACGTCCTCGTAATCCGAGAAGCCCTTTTTGCCCGTGATGTGCGTGCGCGGGATGACGTACATGCAGCCGTTCTCCTCGGTCGAGGGGTCGATTGCCAGCCATACGGTAGCGACTTCCATCGGTTCGAGCAGCTTGCGCCAGTATGCGCTGTCCTCGTGCCACGGTACACGGCGTCCATCGCCGGAGGGCTTGCAGATAAAGTGGGTCGAGAACAGGATGATGTCTGGACCGAGCAGCGGCTCGACGAGGTCGACGACTTCCGGCGCCAGGGCCCATTCGTTGAGCTTGGGGTCGCCGAAGTGTGGCGTATCCATGGCTTCCGGTCGCTGGACTGCCGGCCACGCGGCGAGCTTGCGCTCAAAATGCTCCACAAGCGCGGAAAATTTGTCGTCCGGAAGGACCTTGCCGTGCGGCAGCACGTAGCCTTCGGTCTTGTAATGATCGATCTCCCGCGGGGTAAGGCGTGATTGGGTATTTGCTTCCATGACCCCGAATTTAGCAGAAACCTGAGCGGAATTCGTTTTCAACGAGAACAAAAAAGTGCTACTTTGGGACATGAGAATTATTCGGTGGCGCGATATTTCCCGGCCAGGAGACAGGCTCCATGTCGCGACGATCAAGCTTGGACGGATGCGCTCGCCGGCGATGCATCACCACGATTTTTTTGAGTGCTTTCTCGTACTCGAGGGAAATCGGCAGCATCTGACACCAGACGCCACCGAGGTGCTGGCGCCGAACCAGCTCCACTTCGTGCGTCCCGAGCACGCCCACTGTATCCAGGGACAGGCCGGTTCGGCGGATCTGGTGTTTCTCAACACTGCATTCGAAGCCTCCGTTTTCGACGCGGTGCAAGGGCTCGCCAGCTGGCCGCCAGCGTGCTGGCGGTCCGGGTCGGGCATGGCGTCGCTACGGGTCGATGACCGCCAACGGCACGCCCTGACGGAGGCCGTCGGCGAAGCGGCGCGGGACCCCTCCGGTCGCAATGCAGCCTGGTTGCTTCTGAGCCTGGCGCGTATCGTTACCGAGGCAGCGGGAGGTCCGTCCGCTGCCCCCGGCATGCCCGCCTGGCTCGCGGAAGGCCTTGCCCGCGCAAGTGACTCCGAGGTGCTCGTTGAGGGCGTCCCTGCGCTGACGCGCTTGATGGGGCGGTCGCGTAAGCACATTGCCCGGAGCTTCAGAACTTATCTCGGCCTCACCCCAACGGAATGGCTGCTTCGCGAACGTATTCAGCGCGCTTGCCTGCTGCTGTCGACGACTGGTCTGTCGGTGCTCGAAATCGCCCTCGACTGTGGTTTCGAAAGCCCCAGCTACTTCCACAAATGTTTTCAGGAGCAGATGCACACGACGCCCTTGAAATACCGCAAAAGCCTCTCGCGCGTGCAGGTGTGACGGCTGGTTGCCCCAGATTAGCCTTTGCGACGGGCGCATTGCGTGCCGCTGGTCCGTTTCGGGCGGGTTGGGATTCAGCGTGCGGGCACCGTCATCGTTGCCATTTCGGGGACCAGCAGGTGGTGCGACCGCCAATTTTCTCCCGCCGCAGCTGCACGCCGGTTTCCGGGCAGGTGCCGCCTTCGCGCCAGCGATGCCGGAAGAGCCAGCTCTCGGGGACAAGGTCGTTGTGGTTGCCAGGGAGCTCGTCGAGGCCCTCGCCGCCCATCAGGCGCATGGCATCGGCGCAGACTTCGCGGACCTTTGCGTACAGCTCGCCCTCTTTCCGCCTGGAGAGCTCGCCCGCGAGACGGTCAGGGCGAATTCGGGCGCGCCAAAGCACCTCGTCGGCCATCCAGTTGCCGATACCGGGAAAATACGCCTGCAGCAGCAAGACGGCTTTGATCGGAGCTTTGCCGCGGCGTTGGAGGATATCGGAGAAGCGCTCGCGGGTGAAGGCGGCGTCGGTGGGCATAGGCGGCTGCTTGGCCCACCATTCTGGCGGCTCCTGGCCGGGATGGAAGCGCACGCGCCCGAACAGCCGAAAGTCCTCGAAAACGAGCGCGCGACGCGCGGTGTACAGGACCATGTGATCGTGTTTTGCCGGCTCGTACTTGCGGGGTTCGCAGCGGAGTTTGCCGGTCATGCCCAAGTGAATGCCCAGCCAGCCGTTATCCGCGCGAAAAGCCATTTGCTTTCCGTGAACAAGGCGCTCGCGCAACTTGGAGTCGGTCAACGCGCGCTGCAGTTCAGTGGTGTCGCACTCGCGGAAGATGCGCTTTTCAGGGTGCAGGGCGACGTGTTGGATGCGCTCGCGGACTCCGGCATCCCAGCGTTTGGCGAAAAACAACACCTCCCCGAGCTCCGGCATGATATCCTCAGAATAAGCGTTAGGTTACGATTGTCGAGGACGCTCAGCGTCGCTCAAGCTGCTCCGCAGGCGAGCTCAGGCGTTGATCCTGGCGAGGATACCCCGCAATTCATCAATGTCGTAGGGCTTGTGCACGGAATGGACGTCGGCGAGGTCCTTAAGCGCTTCCTGGTGCTCGCCCCAGTCACCGGCAGTGGCCAGGATGATCGGGGTTTCGGCGCGCTTTCGGATCTGCATCGCCGCCTCGAGACCGGTCATGCCCGGCAGGCGGTTGTCCATCAGCAAACAGTCAAATTGATCCGGCTCGAAGGCTTCGAGGCCGTCTTCGGCGGAGTCGTACGCCGAAACTTCGTGCTGATTGGCTTTCAGCAGCATCGCCACCACTTTCTGGATGGAGGGGTCATCTTCGATCAGGAGAATGCGCATGCAGGGTGGCGGGGCTAAGCGTTGGGGGCCTTTGTTTCAGCGGCAGTCAGCGGGATTTCAATAAAGAAACAGCTTCCGCCGCCCGGGTTGTCGACGACACCGTGGTTGCCGCCGTGGGCGTTGACGAACTCCCGCACAATGCTCAAGCCCAAGCCGCTGCCGGGCTTGGTTTTGCGGGAGGGCACACGGAAGAAGCGGTTGAAAACAGCGTCTCGGTATTCCTCGGGCACACCGGGGCCCTGGTCGGAGACTTCGAAGCGCACGACGTTGTCCCGCCGGGTCACATGCACTCCGACAACGCCGTTGGGCGGGGAGTACTTGATCGCGTTTGTGAGCAGGTTCACCAGGACGTGCTGGAGGCGGTTTCGGTCGATTGTAATGGTGGGCAGTGAAGCATCAATAGCCTTTTCAAACTGCATATTTTGCGGCGAGGAGTGGGCCGCGATCTCCTTGAGGGCGTCTTCCATCAGCTCGCCAGGGTCGACCTCGGACTTGGTCAGCTGCGCGAAACCTTCGTCGTAGCGTGTGAGGTCCAGCAGAATGTTGAGGTTTCGCAGCAGGCGATCGATCTCGCGGCGTGCGGTGTTGACCAGCTCCAGCTGCTCGGGTGTCAGGGGACCGAAGGCGTCCTGCTCGGCCAACATGCTCAGTGAAAGCCGCACGCTCGTCGTCGGTGTCTTGAGCTCATGGCTAACGGTTCCGATCATGTTGGTCTTCATCTCGTCGAGCAACTTGAACTCAGTGATGTCTTGCAGCAGCAGGGTGGCGCCGGTGATCGTTCCCAGTTCGTTGCGAATGGGCGAGATGCGCGGCAGGAAAACCCGGCTCTCGTCGTCCGCCCCATTGAACTCTCGGCGCTCCTTGAAGTTGGTCGGCAAAAAGGATTCGCCGGTGTCGATCACGTGGTTCACCTCCTCTGCGAGGCCCAATGGCAGGGGTTCACGGGGGAAGTGTTCCAAAAACGCCCGGGCGGACGGGCTGCAGAACTCGAGCTGCAGGTTGGGGTTCACAATGTAAACCATGTCCTGCAGGTTGTTGAACACGCTGGTCAGAACTTCGACGAGACGGCTTTGGCGTTGCTCGCTGCGGCGAAGGGCCTGGACCGTCTGCTCCTGCTTGGTGATATCGCGGTCGATCGCCGAGATGCCGACGATACGCTCACCCTCCATGATGGGCGATAGCATCAGCGAGACGATGATGGTCTGCCCGTACTTGTCGAGCCGCTCGGTCGTGAAAGCCTGTACGGCCTCGCCGGAGCGGACGCGCTGCTGCAGCTGCTTAAGCTCTTCCGAGCGGCTGCGCGGTACGATCAGCTTGAAAATGCTCTGTCCCTTGGCTTCTTCGGCGGTGTATCCGTAAAGCCGTTCAGCGCCCCGGTTCCAAGTTTCCACTCGGCCTTCCATATCCGTGCCGGCGATCGCGTCGTGGGAATTCTCGACAATTGCGGACAGGCGCCGCACCGCCGTTTCGGCCGACTTGAGCGAGTCGATGGAGATGATCGTGATGACGATGCCTTCGATTCCACCGCTCTCATCCGCCTTGAGGATACGCACCAGGAAATGGTGGCCGGAGTGGTCCATTACCTCGCGTTCAACGGGCTCGCTGCCGTCGTGGACTTGCTGGATATGCTCGAAGAAATTCCGGTAAGCGAGCTTGTGGGAGAATGCGTTGATGGGGCGCCCTTGGTCGGACTCGGTCAACGGAAAGACTTCGGTGACTTTCGGCGTGAATCGACGCACCCGCAGTTCCTCGTCAAGGAAGATAACGCCTACCCGCGAGCTGCGCAGAAGCACCTGCAGGTCGGAGCTGACCTCCGCGAGTTCGGTAATTTTTCTCTGATACTCACTGTTTACCGTATAAAGCTCTTCGTTGACGCTGTGCAGCTCCTCGTTGGAGCTCTGGAGCTCTTCGTTGGAAGCGGTCAGCTCCTCGTTCGTCGCTTGTAATTCTTCGTTGCTGGTTTCGAGCTCCTCGATGGTGGCCTGCAGATTCTCTTTAGCTTGTGTGAGCTCCTGCTCGAGCACGGCGACTTGCTCCTGCGAACCGACGTCGCGCGGCGCCGAGGGCTCGGATTCCACAGTTTGTTCTTTCGAGTGGCGCTGGTGCAGAGGACGTGCGGAAAACAGCACCATAAAGTCCATCTGATCGAAACTTCGGGCCGTCATCGGCTCCACGGTCAGTGTCACCAGGGTAGCTTCGGATTGGCTGTTGTCTTCCCCGGTGGCATCCGTGTTCGCGATTTCCAGGTCGCTATAGCGCACTGGGGCGCGTTCACGGGTTGCCTGTTGCAGCGCAGCGGACAGGGACGTTCGCAGCTCCGCGTGGACCAACTGCAGAATGTTGTTGGTTGGGCGACCCGCGCGCAGGCTCAAGTATCGCTCGGCGCCCGGGAACGAGTGAACGAGCGAATAGCTGTGGTCGACCAGCACGCCGGGTGGCATGAAACGGGCGAGCAGCCGGTCGTAGGTTTCGTTGATATTTCGTTCCTGGGCCCGCTTCTGCCAGCCCGAAGGCCGGTACTGCTCCGGTCGCCTGAGCGGGCTGGTCAATTGAATCTTAGGAGGCAGGCATTGATGCGCGTTGCTCTTTTTGCGCAAGATGCGTTGCTGCTTGGAGACAACCTCGAAGTCCTGGTCGAAGCCTGCAGTTGTCTCGCTGTTGCCGAGCATCAGCAGGCCATTCTGGCGGAGAGAGAACTGCAGCATCGAGAGGGCTTTGTGCTGGGCTTCCGGCTGCAGGTAGATCAGCAGATTGCGGCAGCAGACGACATCCATGCCGGTAAAGGGGGCGTCGGAAAGGATGTTGTGGGGTGCGAAGACAATGTAGCGGCGCAGCTCGCTGTCGATCTGCCAACCCTCTTCCACCGGCTTGAAATACCGGTGCAGGATGGGGCCCTCGAGGCGCTGTGTTGACGCCTCGCTGAAAATGCCCTTTCCGGCGACTTCGAGAGACGCATGGTGCGCGTCTGTGCCAAAAACCTTCATGCGTGGCTCGACGCCTGCCTCCCGGAAGGCCTCGAGAAAGGTAATCGCCAGCGAATAGGTCTCCTCGCCCGACGCGCATCCGCAGGACCAGGCGCGGAGATCGCGGTCCTCCGGCAAGTCTTTGATGAGTTTGACGGCTTCCTCGCGCAGAACTTCAAAGGGCTTGTCGTCGCGAAAAAATTCGGTGACGCCGATCAGCAGATCCTGATAGAGGGCATTGAGTTCAACCGGATCCTGGGCGAGGCGTTCCGCGTATGCGTCGATGTTTTCCGAACCGATCAAGGCCAGGCGGCGCTGTGTGCGCCGGCCGATCGTCGATGGTTTGTAATTGGCGAAGTCGATGCCGTAGGCGCGGTTTAGCTGGTGGAAAATCGACTCGATGCCGGTCAGGTCTTCCGGGGCCGCCTCGGTTTCGGGCTCCTCGGGGTGTTCGAGGTGCCGCTGAATAGCGCGCGGGATTTCTTCGGGGGCCAGCGTGAGGTTGGCCAGGCCCGCACGGATCACGCTCTGCGGCATGCTCGGAAATTCCGCCGTGTCTTCACTCTGCACGATCACGAATCCACCTGAATCGTGGATCTCACGGCAGCCCCGAGTGCCGTCGGCGCCCGTTCCGGAGAGGATGACGCCGATGGCTCGCGGACCGCAATCTTTGGCCAGCGAAGTGAAAAACCGATCGATTGGCAGGGTGAACTTCTCGGTGTCGCGCTCGATGAGGTCCAGCCGACCCCAATTTACCGTCACCTCCATGCGCGGGGGAATCAGGTAGATAGTGTCGGGCTCGACCGCGGTGCCGTTCTCGGCCTGCCGGATGGGCAAACTCGTTCGCCGACCCAGCAACTCGTCCATGTGACTTGGGAAGTGAGGCGAAAGGTGCTGGATTACGATGAAGGCGATTCCGGGCGATTCCGGGACGTGATGGAAGAATCGCTCCAGGGCGTTTAGTCCCCCGGCTGAAGCGCCGATGCCGCACATATAGGTCCCACAAGAAAACCCGTCACCGCTGGATGACAGGGGATCGTCGGCGAGTTTCACCTGGCCGTTTGAAGGCTCGGGGGATGTCATCGCTCAAATAAATGCTGTGGCGAAGGGAGGGGTCAACGTTGCATCAGCGGCTTTTACCTTTGTCCCACACTGATATTCTGCGGGCACCCAAGACCTACTCGGGCTCGCCGTAGTAGACCCGGTAAAAGCCGTCTTCGTCGAGCTGTACCCGAATGGTTGCCCGGTTGTCCTGCTGAACGCGGTGCTTGTCCACATCGAGCGTTTTCATGGTCGTCCAGGTCTTGAGATCCTCGGAATATTGCAGATACACGGTGTCGCGTGCTTGATCGACAGTCGCTGTCAAGGTGGCGCTGCCCTCGGAAGGTGCACCTGTGGCACCCGTTGCAAGCCAGTCGAGAAGACTTTCCATCAGGCGATGGTTTTCGGTAAAGCCGAGAATCTTGTTATCGAAGGGGTCGTCCGATAGTACGAAGATACGCCCCTCGCCAACCTGTACTGACGCGCCGATGGGATAGGCCTGCGTCGGCTCGTTTGCGTCGCGCTGGCTGTTGCCATTGGCGTCGCGCCATGCGGTGGAGGGTGTCTTGATGACAGTTTCAGCCGGAGAAGACACATTGAGGGTGCCCCCGTAGCTGAGAAACATCTCCGATGGAGCCGAGGCAAGTTCTGGCCTGCTGGTGTCGAGCGGTGCGTTTAGCGCCGCATAGCCGTCGCCCTCCTGAATAGAAACGCGCTCGCCGTTGATGGTGATGCCATACGGGTCTGTGAGTCCGTTGGTCCAGCCATAGTTGGCGTCACCCAGCAAAAGCAGGCCGCCGCCGCCGTCAACGAAACTGTTGATCGCCGCAATCTCGGAGGAACTCAAACCTTTCGTTGGGCTGGCAAGGACCAGAACCTGGACGCCTGCAAGGTATTCCGAGGTGATGGCGTCCGCCTCGCGATTGAGTAAGGCGTAGTCATCGTTTAGCTGATCCGAAAGCGTTGAGAAAAGGGCGTTCTCCGGATTTGAAGCACTGATTTCCTGGGCCCGTTCGGCGGAAAGCGTGTTGCGCGGCTCCAGTACTTCGTCGAAAAGTATCTGGGGGCGCGACAAGTCCGCGATCTCACGCTGCAACTGTTGCCGCAGCGACCGGGCGGCCAAGTGGGAGCCAGCCTCCTGTGCGCTGGTTTCCTCCGCAAACAGCGTTTGCAGGGTACTTACGTCGCGGCCTTGGGACTGAGCTCGATTGAGCGCAGTTTCGTACGCCTCCTGCGTGATGTCCTCGGCATCGTTGGCAAGGCTCTGCGCATGGGCTGCCGGGATCAATATGTACGCGGTGTAGGGACCGCCCGAAGGGACGGAAAAGCTGACGCGGGTTTCGCCAGAGACGGCTTCCGTTGTGAAATTGACCTGTTCGGCAGTGCCATCGGTCGAAAGTCGATAAACCTGGTAGGAGTTAGTGGCATTCACGCTCTCAGGTACCTGGAGCTTGAGTTCGCCCGGGCGGGAGGGCCAGATACCATCGATGTACTGCGAGTAATTATAATTGAGCACGTGGGCAACGTACATGGCGCCGCTCGCAGTCTCGTATTGCTGCAGCAGGACATGGCTGAGGTCCGGCAAGGATCCGCTCGTACGGGGATGGGCGGCGTCGCGGACAGGTGTTGTCAAGAGTGCCCGCAATTGGTCACTGCGTTCGACCACGTATCGTTCACCATAATCCTCCGGCAGGCTGACGACCCGCCCGGAGCCAACTTGGCGCGAACCTTCAGCGACCATGCTGCTCCAGGTTGGCCGATCCGCTGGCTTGTCGTTTAGGGTCGCGGCGCCCGCCTGCCCCGTGAGGACTAGTGTGCCGCCCTGTTCGACATAAGCCCGCAACCGTGCCACCTGGTCATCGCTGAGCAGCCGCGCCGCGGGGAGCACGAGCGCGTCGTAGCGCTGGAGCACAGCGCTATTGGCGTCCTGATCGAGGTAGCGGTCGTCACCAAAGATGATGACGTCGTGCTGGATTTTTGCGTCGGAAAGCGCATAGGCTGCCCCCAGAAATTCCTCCCGCGTATCGTCGACGAAGTCGGAGGTAAACGGATACACGAGGGCGACATCGGCGATTTGCTCTCCGCCTTCGAAGAGGAAACGGTTGTCGGCGACGAACTGGAAAATGCTCTGCGTATGGCTCGTGTCCGGGGTCAGCCATTGCCGCTCGCCGTTAAAGTTCGTTCCGGCAAAAAAGCGCTCCGCGTGAGAAAAATTATGCCCACTGGCAAAGGCCTCCATGATCCAGAGCGTAAACAGGTCGTCGGTGTCGGCCCATTCGTGGACCATGCGGCCGGTAAAAACGCTGGGCAGCAACAGGCTGCGCTTGCCGAGCGCGTTGGAAATTTTCAGCAGGCTGGCCGCGTGACCAAAGGGCGCGAGACCGTCGGTGCGGTAGGGGTACTCCACAGTGAGATAATCCAGATCCTCCGCGAACATGAGCAAGTGCGGCGCGAGCCCAAAGATGTTAGCACTGATTGCAAAGCCGGATTTGCCCTTGAAGTTCGCGTAACTGCGGGCATCGGCAATCAGCTCACTCATTACCTCCTGCGCTTGAATGCGGTGAAATCGCTCGAAGTCGTCGGCAAGAAATACCCACGGCTCCTGATTAAGGTAGCCTTCGGCGTAGCCGTTTTCCCGCAGATACTTGGCATAGTCGAAACTCCCATCGAGCCCGGTGACGCCAAAATTTTCTTCAAGAAACGCTTCGTCGTAGTTATCTTTCAAATACTGGCGAAAGCCAGCCATGTCTTCGTCACTGAAGCCACCGCCGCGGTTGACAGCGCCAGCAGTGCCTTCAATCTCGTCGAGCAATACCCCGTCAATATCCGCGTCGATCAGATTGGTGATCTGTTTGAGGAGAAAATCCTGGTAAATTTCGTCGCTGGTGTTTAGCCACCATGCGGGTTCGTCCGGGCGGGTTTCCCAAGGCACGACCATTGGTTCCTCGTTGACATCGAGCACGCGGGCAGAGGCCAGCTGCGGTGTGGCCTGGTAGGCCTCGAAACTTGGGTTGAAGACGGAAATGTTGGAAACGTAGTAGCCCCCCGCATCCTTTAACGCGTTGGCTTCCTCCATCACCCGCGGCAGGTCGGACGGAATTTCGATGGTTTCGCCCCCTTTTTCCGCAGGCGCCAGTTCCGTCTGGTTGTTGAGCGGGAAGGTGCCAAAGAGCACGAGTTCGTTCCACCAATTCTGCTGCGCCGTTAAAATGACTGGCAGCATGAGCATGCAAGGGGCTAAAAGTTTCGTGAGCATGGAAACCCCATTGCAGCCTCGATGCCAGAATCTGGATCTGTACTTTAAATAACTGGTAATGAATGAGATGCATCGTGTAAAAGCGTTGTGGCTCGGGCATCTCAATCGAAAAGATGTGCGCGCCCTGCAAGACGGTTTTTGCAATTTGCGGCAGCGGATTCCGCTGCCTCTACCAGCCACTGCAGAATGCTGTCTTTCAGCGGCTTGTCCGACCCTTTTGCTAGGCGCCTGCTGCAGAGCGGGTGTTTGCGCTGTGTGTTGGCTCCTGCGCTCCAAGGATCCCGAGGACTTCCTCGAAACGCTCGCCGATCGCGTGCGGGCGAAAATGCTCCTCGGCGTACGCTCGGGCACAGGCGGCCTGGTGCTCGTGACTGGTTGGGTCACTGCGCAACCGATGGGCGGCCCTGAGGAAGGCTTCGGTGTCGGAGGGAGCCGCGACTTCCCCGGCGTGGTTTCCGCTGACGATCCGGGCGGCGAGGTTCTCCGGAGGGACCGCAAGCAACAGAGGCCTAGCGGCGCAGAGGTAACTCAGTACTTTGGAAGGTACTGAAAAGACCGCGGCATCGGGCTCCAACAGAGCGACAAGTACATCACCGGTGGCAAGCACATCGGCATAGTGCTCTTGTGCCTGCATGGGTAGCACTACGAGGTTGGGGAGCTGGAGGTCGCGCAGATGATCGGCGCCTTTGCCTTCGGCCACCACGACCACGCGGACGTCGGGGTCGTTTTGGTAAGCGCGAGCCAGTTGCGCGAGAAGCTCAGGATTGTGTTTGAGGCCCATTGTTCCCGCGTAGAGTAAACAAAATTTGTTGTGCAGCTCATGCTGGCGCGCCCAGGCATTGTCCTTGGAACGCTGCGGAATGCTTTCAATCGGTGCCCAGTTTTCAATGACGCGGATGCGGGCCGAATCGACCGCCCACTGCTCGAGCATGGGCTGAAAGTCTGGAGAAATGATGATGATGGCGTCACTACTCCGCATCAGATGGCGTTCCCACATCTGGAATGCGGTCCCTGCCAAGCCGCCGGCGACAGGCAGCTTCTGTCGCAGCAGCTGGTCGACTGCGTTGCTGTAAAAGTCCTGGACCCACGGAACGAAGCGCGCGCCAATTTCCCTTGCCGCGCGGTGGAGGGCTGACTGGAGATGGGTGGGAGCGTTGCCGGAAAAGATCACCTCGGGTTTCCAGGCCTTAGCGGCGGATGCGGCTGTCCGTGCGTATTTGACTTCGTGCCAAAAACGGCGGCCAAAGCGATACTTATCCTCCGCGTAGCCTTCTGGCAGCGTGAGACGTTGCACTTCCAGCCGGTCTCCGGCATGCTTGGTCAGGTCTTCCCGTTCGGGTTGAACAAGGGAGACGTAGGTCAGGCAAACCTCGTGGCCGCGACGGGCCAGCTCTTGTGCCGCTTCGACGACGAACGGATACCCGCCAAAATCGTGGATCAGGATACGCATATGACGCTTAAGCGGTCAGCGGCTCGGGTCTGGGTGTGGATTCTGGGCGCAAATGGGTGTCGAGCTCGTCCGCGACAGCCGCCCAAGAGTGTTTCTCGGCGAAGGCAATGGACTCGTCACGCAAAGCCCGTGACATCTGGAAGGTTGCCAAGTGCGCGCCCCAAGCGTCGGGGGCATCGCTCACGAAAACACTTTCGGGAAGGTCGGTGACGCCTGTGGTTCCCGCTGAGGTTGAAAGCACAGGCACTGCGCGCCCGCATGCCTCTGCGAGCTTAAGCTTACTCCCCGCGCCGTAGGCGAAAGGCAAGATGGCGTAGTGGGCGTCCTCATACGCCCGGTCAAGGGTGGCGCTGTCAGCGTCGGGCAGCAAGCGCCAGCCAAACTGGTTACAGAGCTCGGCCACCTGGCTTGGCGGCGCTGACCCGAGCACGGTCAACCGTGCCTGGCCCTGAAGGCGTGGCCAAAACTCACTTGCGAAGTGGTTGAGAGCGTCCTGATTCATTTGCGATGAAAGGCTCCCCACAAAGAGCAGTTCCGCCGGTTCCGTCGGGTACGGGGGCTGGCTTTGGCGTGGCTTCGGGTCGCATCCGTTGGGCACCAGCAGGTGCGTCATGTCGGGCCGAGCTTCTGCGTACGCGTCAAAGTCCGCTTGGGAAACATGCATCAGCTTCACCGCCCCGGAAAGGGCATCGACGTAGCCTGAGGTCCGTTGCAGCGACAGGTCGCAAAGGTGGCGCTTCACCGGGTTCGAGGTGCTGTCGCGGAGGTTGCCGAACCATTCCCAGTCGTTGTTGTGAGTGTCGATGATCACCTCGACGCCCGGGGGCAGCAGCGGCAGCAGCTCTCCGGTGTAGAGGTAGCTCATGATGATGCGGTCGGGCTTTTCCTCCGCGACCACTGTCAGGAAATGGGTCACGAGCGTGGGGGTCAGTTGCTTGGCTCGCAAGTAGTGCTCATTGGTGACAAGGCCAATCAGCGCGCCGCTCATTTTTCCGCGCTCGGTGTTCTTGCGCTTCCGGACCTCCGAGGTTTCCCCCGCGATGCGATAGTCGAAGTTGGTACCAATCAGAACGCCTTTGCGGCCTTGGCGGCAGAGCTCTTCGAAGAGGCGCGCAGTGCGCAGGCTGCCGCCATGGGTGGCGGGCCATGAGGCGATCGGCGCGAAGAAAAGCAGATTCTCAGCTGCCGAGGGGGGCGTATCGGGTGCGATCATGGTAAGTTGTGGTAGTGGAAGAAGTTTCAGGTTCGGAGGCCTTTGCGGTCTTTGAAACCTCGACGGCTCTCTGCTGGGCGCGCGCCGTCATCAGCAGAAAGACAGCCGCCCAAAAGGACTGCGTTTCATAGGCGCCGCGGGTAAAGAGGAAGGCGATTACCGGGATGAGCGGCAGCCATGCGGCCGCTCCCATCGCACCGCCCCAGTACCAGGCGAAAAGCGCCGCCAGCATCAAGAACCCCACGATGCCCAGAGTGGCCAGCATGTTGCCCAGAGCGTTGGTGCCCAGCGTTTGTTCGGCGGCGCCCGGACCCGAGCCGATTTGAAACCCGGGATTTACCCAGCGCGAAAGCCGCTCTTTTCCCCCGATGCCGGCTCCCCAGAAGGGGTTGCGCTCGAAAGCGGTCGGGACAGCAACAAAGAACGGAACATACACGCGCGACCGCACGCTGGCATCCTCAATCTGACGGGTTTTCCCGGCTGCGAGCTCGTCGAAGCGATCGATCGTGTCACCTGCAAAGGCCATGGCTTTCTCACCCGCGGGGGAGACGAGCATCGCCAATACCGCGAGAGCAGCGATTGCGACGAAAAGATGAATCTTCTGCCGGAAGCGGATCGCCAGAATGACAAGCGTTGTTAGCGCGCCCAGGGCGACAATCGGGCTGCCCACCAAGGGAAACGAAAGCAGGGCGACGGCGAGCAATCCGAGAGCTGAGGGGAGACGACGCACCAGCAGCGCCAGGCTGTTGAAACACAGAAAGAGGAAGCCCGCAAGGAAGGCTGGCTCGGCGGTAAACGCTTTGGGCCGGATAAAGCCAACCATCGCGAGGTCGCGGGCATTGTTGTCGTAGGCCTTGGTAAACACGCCCTGGTAGGCGAATTCGCGCCAGGCGTCACTGAGTCCGCGGATGAGCCCAATGCGCTCCAGCAGCGCTAGCGTAACGACGGTGCCCGCCGCGATGGCGAGGGCCTTACGGAGGCCGCTGGGTCCAAGGGCGCGGCCGAGGTGCGGCAAATAGACCGCCAAGACGAGACCGGCACCGATTTGCATCAGCGCCTTGACCTGATCGACCAGGGAAAAGAAGCCCGAAAAAAGTACGTTGAGGATAAGGACGACCGCACCGCCGAGTACGAAAGCAACATCACGTGTGGTAAGGAGCTTCCAATGAAAAACCAGCAGCCAGCCGCTCGCCGCCAGGAGCAACACGAATGGCACATAGCCCGCGCCGCCGAGGCGCAGGGGCAGGGCGGTATAGATCCCGGCCAGAACGACCGCGATCAGCGCGCCGGATTCGGTTTTTCCC
>JBHJGW010000005.1:0-5490 GCA_050331415.1 Opitutales bacterium
ACATCCTGGTGGACGTCGTCCGTCTTGATGTGAATCGGAAAGACCTGAACCTGCGGCACGCTCTTGGGGGCTGTGAGGTTGGTCGTCTCCGGGGAGAGCTTGTAGCGCCAGACCACCCGCTCGACCTGTTCCACGAAGCGGCGCTGCAGCACCTTGCCCGCCTTGGCATGGGCGTAGATCTTGGTCTTCGGCAACACGCGATCGACTTCAGCCTGGCGGGGATAGGCAAACATCGGTCAGCAGTCCTGCAGGACAAGGAAGGCGATCAGCTCGAAGTCGTCGAGCCCCGAGATTTTGTTGACCAGTGCGGAGGTGCGCTCACCTGAGAAAAGGCTGTCGATGTCTTTGTCCTCTTTGAGTTCGACCATGCTCTGGATGGCCAGGCGCAGCAGCCGCGAGCAGTCCTCCATCCTGCGCCCGTCCTCGGTGGCTTCATTGAAGATCGTGTAGGCCGACCGCACCGGCTCGTTGCGCCCTTTGCAGGCGCTGCGGATCAGGTCTAGCATCCGCTTGGCCTCGGTGTGATTGACGATAACCTGCCCCTCGCGGTCCACATAAATCAGATAATACGGGTGCAGCCGGTTTTGCTGATCGATGTTGATGCCGTGGTTGCGGTTGCGCAGAGCAAAGATGACGCCGGGCGGCAAGCCATTCTCCGGTTCGGCGGGCAAGACGGCATGCATTCCAGTGGGAGCCGTCGCCAGATCGCCATTGGTCTTAAGGTAACCGAGGAGGTCCATCCGGAAGTCGTTCAGGCCGAGGTCGGTGATTGAAACGCCGGTTTTGACGTCCTCCATCTCGATGACCTCCTCCTGCATCCGCCGCAGTTGTTCTTTGCGGTAGGCCAGCTCGCTGGACTCGTGCCGGAGCACGTTGTCATCGCCTCCTGCGGAGACATCGACGATGACCATGCGGTTCTCGACCCGCTCTTTCAGGTTGATGTACTCGTCAAGCGTGATGTCCGGCCAGTAGTTGACCAACTGAATGACCTTGTTCTTGGACCCGATGCGATCAATGCGCCCGAAGCGCTGAATAATCCGGACGGGGTTCCAGTGGATGTCGTAATTGATCAGGTAGTCGCAGTCTTGCAGGTTCTGGCCCTCCGAGATGCAGTCGGTGGCGATCAGCAGATCGATCTCAGCCGGCTCGTGCGGCAGGATCTGGTCCTTGTATTTCGCTCGCGGCGAGAATAAGGTCAGCAGCGAGTGAAAATCGTAGGACTGCTTCAGCGTCGATCGCGGGCGGTCTTTGCCGGTAATCAACGCAGTGTGGACCCGCTGCTGGTAAAGCATCACGGGTGACAGATTCTGGTAAAGATAGTTTGCCGTATCGGCAAAGGCAGTAAAGACGATGACCTTGCGGTTGCCCGGGTTGATCGGTGAAGCATGTTTGCTGAAGATCTCCGTCTTGAGGTGTTGCAGCTTGGAATCGTCTTCAGGCGTGATTTTGCCCATCTCACGCAGGAGCAAGTCGATGACGGCTAGATCGGCCTGCAAGTCGTTCTCCCACGCCGGCAAGTCCATGTCTGAAAGGTTTACCCGGATTTTGCCGCCGGAACTGCCGCCAAAATCGAAGTCGTCGTCTTCAGGATCGACATCCTCAAAGCCCGACACGGAATCGCCAAAACTCGTGTCGCGCCCGGTGCGCTTGAATTCATCAATGCTCTTCAGATTACCCTGGTGCGCGCCCTGCAGGCTCCGCAGCGTCAATCGGAATGCTTCGACGGAGCTTTCCAGGCGCTTGAGCAGATTAGTCGTCATCAAAGCCTGCAAAGCCTTTTCCCGATCAGCTTGCCGGAAGGTACTGCTCCCACCTTTGACTTCAGTATCATAGAGGCGGGCGTATTTCGCCGCCTGGCTCGGTTGGATATAGCTGAGTGGCGCGTAAACGGCCAGCTTGAGGCGGGAAAGCTCGGCAAAGATGTCGTTGAACCCAATCACATCCCTCCGCGAGGTGAGAGGCGAGTGGACAGACGCCGGTTTCAATCGCGTGGGGAAGGTGCCGATTTCGGAAATGTCATAGAAGGTCTGCACATGCTTGCGCGACCGAGCGATCGTCACGGAATCCAGGAGCTGGAAGAAATCGAAGTCTAATGCCTCAAGGATTGCTGCGGGGGTCCTTTCCTCCGGCGGCAGATTCGACCAGTTGTTGAATGCCGTCTGGGCGCGCCGGAAAATTTCTTCGATGTCGGTTTCGGTGCCAATTGTCTCCCGCAAAAGCTCGCTCTCCCCCTCATAGGCAAGGGCCAGTTGGTTTTTGAGATCGGCAAAGCGGTTGTTGACGGGCGTTGCTGAGAGCATGAGCACCTTCGTCTTCACCCCCTCCCGGATCACCCGGTTCATCAGCTTTTGGTAGCGAGTCTCTCGATCCCGAAAGGCGGGGTTGTTCCTGAAGTTGTGAGACTCGTCGATCACCACCAGGTCATAATTTCCCCAGTTGACACGGTCCAACGGCGTACCGAGCGATTCTCCCGACTCTCGCTGCAAATCCGTGTGGCAAAGGACGTCATAGTTGAAGCGGTCCTTGGCGAAGAGGTTGGTCTTGAGGTTGCGGTTGTAGTTCAGCCAGTTGTCCGAAAGCTTCTTGGGACACAGGACGAGCACCGCACGGTTGCGCAGCTCGTAGTACTTGATCACCGCCAGCGCCGTGAAGGTCTTCCCAAGGCCGACGCTGTCGGCCAGGATGCAGCCGTTGTAAGTTTCCAGTTTGTTGATGATCCCAGTGGCCGCATCGCGCTGGAAATTGAAGAGCTTTTGCCAAATCAGGCTGTTCTGATAACCGGTGCGGTCGTTCGGGAGAACGTCTTCGGTGACGTCTTCGAGGAACTCGTTGAAGATATGATAGAGAATCAGGAAGTAAATCCGCTCGGCAGGGTTCTCCTGATAAACCGAGGCAATGTGATCCGTAAGCTGGTCGGTGACGTCGGCGAGCTTGTCATCGTCCCGCCAAATCTGCTCGAAGAGCGCCAAATACTGGTCGGTAAAAGGTGCGTCGCTGAAACGGTTGACGAAGTTCGAAACGGCGTTGCCTTGCTCGTAACCAAGGTCAACCGCAGTGAAGCCGCCCAAAGGTGCGTAAACGATGTTCGCGCCCTGTGCCTGCAGGCAGGCAAACGGCTGCATGGGAGCGGAGGTACGATTAGACCGGAAAGTCGCCTTGCGCCGGATCCATTCGGCGCACTCTTTGGCAATCGCTCGCTGCGTCAGCTCATTCTTCAACCGAATCTCGAACTCCGTACCGTAGAGGCTCCGCTCACGTTCCTGCTTCGGGATGTGGAACTCCCGACGCTCCTTCCGAAACTTGTCAGTCGCCTCGTTGGGCGTAAAGGTCGGCGAGGTGAAAATAAAGTCAAAGCCCTCTAGCCGACCGAGCTCCTTTCGCAGAGCCTCGTACGCGTAGATGGAAAAGGTCCCAGCCGCCACCCGAAGACGGCTACCGGGGCGAAGATCCCCTTTCAGAATCTCGCCTAGGAGGCGGCTGATGTTGTCGATGAGCTCCACGGGCTGACGAATACCAATCCAACCCGAATTTACTGGCCTACAATGGCTTTTGACAAGGTGCGAATATCAGAGGTCCCCAATACTCTGGCCTTTATCCTTTTGTTGATTATCCCGGCGGCGAGATATTGACTCGGCGGTCTTCTTTACCGCTGTAAAAAACTCTTTGTTTATCGGTATCCCTTTCTCCTCAACGGGATTCCCTTTGGACGGATCCACGCGGGTAGAATGTCGCGATTTCCCGACTCGATCCTTTTCTTCCAAAAGTTTTTTGACTGTATCTTCAAGGTCGAGTTTCTCGCCGATTATCGTCGTAAGGTCGTCATTGAGCTTTGCGTTGCGATCCTTGAGCTCCATTTTTTGCTTTCGAGCAACATTGCAGAGGCCCTCTGCAAGTTCGCGCCTACCTCGCTCTTCCTCAATCGTTTCATCGATTGCAGCAATCATCATTTCTTTTTGGGCAACCATTGTCTTTTCTTCTTCCAGATCTTTTTTGAGCGATGTTATTTCATCTCGGTGCTGTACTTCCAAGGCTTCCAAATGTTTGCTATGAGCCCTTGATAAAGCCTGCATCTCCCTCTCCTGCTTCTGTAGTTGCTGTTGCAATGCCAAAACCTCTCGAGATTTCTGAAACGCTTTATCACGAAAAACATCTCGCTCAGCTTGGGCCTCCGCAACATTTCTTTCGAGGTTTTGTGTTTGGTGTGCAGCTGCCCTCAGACGCTGCACCTCATCAGGATTCCGCGCAAGCTGCCGTGCATCGATTTCCCTTCGCTTCTCCTCTCTCCAGCGTTTTGTATTCTCGCGTAAAAGATCAGTCGCTCCCATTTGTTCAATCTGATGGTTAAAATATCCGTCCAGCGCCATTGAGAGCATGTAGTCGTGCGGGAGCCTTCCTTCCCGTTTACGCTCATCCATCCACTCCAAGGCTTTACCAGCCTCCTCCTCCGAGATGATCCCGTAATGCAACAATCGCATCGTGCCTGTCAACCCGTGACCACTATGTCGTTTACCGTTCCCAATCCTTAGCGCTGACGGTGCTTGGCGGGGATGTGTGGTTGGCTTTAGCATGTTTCCCGGACGGGGTGCGTGCGGGGGCTTCCCGGCTGGTGGTCGGGTCTGGGTGCGTTTTTCGGGTTTTCGGTAGCGGGCGGGTTGGCTAATTCGAGTGGCTGTTGGGCCACGGCGGGGAGCGCGCTTTTTCTGAGGTGGGCAGCGGCGCGTCGCTCCGCAGGCTCGTCTAGGTTGGGGGCGCGTGCAGGCAGTACATCTGGCCGCAGGCGTGGAGTTCGTGGACGAAGCGGCGCCACCAGGGCAGCCACCGGCTGGAGACGCAGCAGACGGCTTTGAGGCCGCGGGCGTGGCGCTTGAAGGTTACGGGGATGAGCATCAGCACGTGCAACAAGGTGCGGATGCGCATCGGTTGTTCGTGGTCGGGCAGGTGGATGAGTTTGATCGCCTGGAGCAGGTTGTGCGCGAGGGTGCCGAGGGCATAAAAGACTTGGTTGGCCGCGAGGCTTTTGCAGGGCGGATGATGCAGGTCCAGGTCGGTCAGCACCTGCGAGAACTGGCGTTCCTTGTCGCCTTTGAGCTGGTGGCGTTCGGTGGCCAGGCCCGGGCTGCCCTGGCGGCCGCGCTCGCAGCAGATGAAGGCGTAGCGCCAGAACAGCTCGCCCTCGGCCAGTTGGTGCCGGGTCACGGCAAACAGCTGCGGCTGCGCACAGCCTTCGGGCTGATAATGCAGCCAGGCGTGCTGGGCGCGGTGCATTTTGCCGTCGCGCCAGCGGATGATCTGCTCGGCGCTCCAGGCCGACTCGGGCAGCTCCTTGGCGCAGCGCTCGGGACCGTCGGCCCACTTGTTGTAGCTGACACTGAAGTGGTTGACGCCAGCACCGAGCGCTTCGAGATACTTGCCCGCGCTCGAGCCGCTGTCGGCGTAAAGGTACGTTTTGTATCCAGAAAGCAAGGGCGCGCAGGCGTCCAGTTGCGCGGG
>JBHJGW010000006.1:0-9975 GCA_050331415.1 Opitutales bacterium
CGTTGGGGCGAACGCCCGCAAAAAGCGAAATCGCGATATACGGAAGCAGGGCGCCCTGACGAAAGCGTTGTGCTGCTGCTAGCAGCCGCTCGATCTGCTCGCGCGCGAGGATCGTGGGCTCGTCGCGGTCGACGCGGATCGTAGCGATGCGGTGAAATGAGTTAATTACGCATTTCGCGCCGTCCAGCGGCCTGGTGAAGAACGAAGAAAGTGCGCGGCGATGGTTGTCCTTCGTCGATGGCTTCAGCCCCGGGCGGTGGATGTAGTCGCGGACTTGTTCAGCCGAGATGTCAGCGACGGCCCTGCCTTGATGGGAACGAACAAATCCGCCGACCCTGACGCGAAGATTTTGAAGCGTGAGCGGCCGGCAGTTGGCCGCAAGCTTGTCCTGAAGAAACTCATTGAACGCCACGGACAGGCCTACCTCCCGAACCGGCTCTCGGTAGTGGTTGAGGTAGTAGTTGACGGCATCGAACAGGGAGCGCTCCCCGAGCAGGTGAAACGCGCCTTCGGCTTCGGATAGCTCCGAATCACTCAGACTGGTGATTCGAGAAACGCGGTCGATAGACTGGTTGGTTGCCTCCAGCTCCAGGCGGCTCTTTTCGCCCACGGCCTCCTGGTAGGATTCAAAGTTCTTGCGTACTCGAGTCCCATCCACCTTCCGGCCGGTCACCCGATACGACTGGGTGCCGCTGCGGTTGGTAAACTCAACGATGCCGAAACGCTCCCGAGGTTTCATGGCCTAAGCTTTGGGCAACCGTTTGGGCAACCGCAAGAGTAAACAGCTACGATATGCCTATTTTATGGGCTTCCTATCGATTTGACCCTAGTCCTCATAAGCCTTTGGTCGGCGGTTCGAATCCGCCCCTTGGCACCAGCTTTTGACGGCCGATTCGGAGGGTACGCCCATGTCCCCACTCCTTGACGAAGAGCGAGGGGCCGTTTGTTTGAGCCACGTGCGCTGGACAATTGGTGGTGGTGGCGCCATCGTCTCGGATCATGCAGACCGACAGCCCCGCCGCCGATGCCCCCTCGTTTCAGGACCTGAAAGCGGCGCTGGCGGCGCAGCCGCTTTTTGAAGACAAGACATGGCGGCTTTCTCCGGAACCCTGGTGGATCACCCCGGAGCTTGAAGTCGAGCTCGAGGCGATTGGTCGGGCCTGCCATGCCTTTTATCAAGGCGTGGAGCAATTGTATCGGCGGAGCTGGGAGGGCAAGAACCTGCTGCGCAATCGGGATCTGTATGCGCCGTGGATCGCTGACTACCTCGATCGCGGCAAGCCGCTTCGTATCATCGAGCATGGGCGCATTAAACGGCTCAAAGGGGTGGTGCCAACCGTCATCCGCCCCGACCTGCTGCTTTGCGAGGACGGTTTTGCCCTGACCGAGCTCGACAGCGTACCCGGGGGTCTCGGCCTAACGGCCTTCCTCAACCGCCTCTACGCCCCGAGCGCCCCCTCGGTCATCGATGGTGATGCTCACGGCGCGCAGCTGCTCGATGTCTTTTACCGTGCGGTGGCCGCACATGCGCCGGAGGTCGACGATCCGCTGATCTGCGTGGTGCTCAGTGACGAAGCCGCCGTTTACCGCCCGGAGTACGATTACCTTGCACGGCAGCTGCGCGAGCGTGGCCACCGTGTGTACGTGCGCCACCCGGACCAGCTGATGCCGATGGCCGGGGCGCTGAGCATCCCCGTCAATGGTAGCCCGGAAACGGTTGATATCATTTACCGCTTCTGGGAGCTCTTCGATACCGGCAACATTCGCACGGCGCAGGCGATCTGCGAGGCGGTTGAAAATGGCGAGGTGGCCTGCACACCGCCAATGAAGGCCTACCAGGAGGAAAAGCTCAACCTCGCCCTGCTGCACCATCACCTGCTGGAGGATTTCTGGCGCGAGAACCTCGGCCGGCAGGACTCAAAAGTGCTGCGCAAACTGGTGCCGAAGTCCTGGGTGGTCGATCCTGTCGAGCTGCCGCCCAATGCTGTTCTGGACGCACCCACCGTCAACGGTAAGCCGATCCGCCGCTGGGAGGAGCTCGGTGAAGCCAGCCAGAAAGAACGCAACCTGATCCTCAAGGCCAGCGGCTTTCACGAGACTGCCTGGGGTGCTCGCAGTGTCGTCTACGGCAGCGATCACTCACGCGAGGAATGGCTCGACGCTCTCGAAAACGCCACCGACATGGCTGGCGAAACGCTCCACATCCTGCAGGAGTACCGTAAGCCTCAGCGCCTCAAGCACCCGGTGTATACGGAGGACGGTGAGCGTGTTGAGATGGAAGGGCGCCTTCGCCTCTGCCCGTTTTATCTCGTCGAGGGCGAAGATGTCCAACTCGCCGGGGCCCTCGCCACATTCTGCCCTGCCGACAAGAAAATCATTCACGGCATGAAGGACGCTGCCATGCTGCCGACGGCGGTCCGGCGGTGACGCTGAGCCGGCTGAGCACGGCTGTCTCGCCGAAAGCGGGATACGCATTGGCTAACGATCACGTACCCTCAGATCCTATTGCAGCCTGTTCTCCTAGGTGCCGGGGTTGGCGGCCGAGAAAATGGACGTCCAGAACCGTTTTCACGCGAGCGAGGTGCTCGCGGAGCAACGTCCGCATTCCCCCGATGCCCGTGACGTCGTTTGCGGCGTAGCCTTGGGCGTCGATCCCCTTCTGAGTCGCAATGTAGACAGCACGCCGGGCGTGAAACCCTTGTGAAACGACGATGAAGCTTTCGAGGCCGAAGACCTCTCTGGCGCGGACCGTAGAGTCGAGGGTGCTAAAGCCCGCGTAGTCGCATACGATACGATCGGACGGGACACCGTCCGAAACAAGAGCGGTCTTCATATCCTCGGGCTCGTTGTAGGACTTTCGGGAATTGTCACCGCTGACGAGTAGGTAGTCGACCTTGCCCGCCTCGAAGAGTTGTTTGGCCGCCTCGACGCGATGTTGGAAAAACAGGTTGGGCCGGCCATCGGTCAGGGTCTTGGAGCAGCCGAGCACCAAGGCCACCCGGTCCGGCTCGAGATCCGCAAGTGAGTCCGACACGCGTCTTTCCGCAGTCCTGTCGATGGCAAACTTTGCGCATGCCATTGCAGCTATCGCCAACAGAATGGCGGACGCGATGAAGCCACCACAGAGCATCAGTCGAAAACGCGTGAGCCTAACGATCCTCCAGAGCATTTCCGCAACCTTCAGGTTGGATTTGAGCAAAGGTTAGCTTCGCCTGATTCGCAAGGCCGCCTTGTTTCGAGGCGCACAAAAAACGCACGGGGAAAGCCCCGTGCGTGTGCTAGAAATCCGCCCTCGGCGGGAGCTGCCGGGCGCCTTAGCTCTTGTAGATGGTTTTGCCGACGCTGAGCAGGTTGTCGCAGGCCTCGGCAATGCGGGCGGCCATGGCTTCCTCGGCCTTCTTGAGGTAGCTGCGCGGGTCGTAGACCTTCTTGTTGCCGATCTCGCCGTCGACCTTCAACACGCCGTCGTAGTTCTGGAACATGTGAGCCGCGATCGGGCGAGTAAACGCGTACTGCGTGTCGGTGTCGACATTCATTTTGACGACGCCGTAGTCTAGAGTTTCCCGAATTTCGCTCAGCAGCGAGCCGGAGCCGCCATGGAAGACGAGGTCGAACTCCATCGTATCGCCGAACTTTTCCTTAACGGCGGCCTGGCCCTGCTTGAGGATGTCCGGGCGCAGCTTGACGGCGCCGGGCTTGTAGTGGCCGTGGACGTTGCCGAAGGTGGCGGCGAAGGTGAAGCGTCCAATGCTGTGGAGGGCTTCGTGCACGGCGACCATGTCTTCGGGTGTGGTGTAGAGCTTCTCTTCGGGGGTGTCTTCGGTGCCGGCGGCACCATCTTCCTCCCCGCCGACAACGCCGGCTTCAACCTCGAGGATGATTTCCTGCTCCGCACAGATCTTCAGGTATTCCTTCGAGATCGCCATGTTTTCCTCCAGCGGCAGGTTGGAGGCATCGAGCATGTGGTTGACGAACAGGTTCTTCTCCCCCTTGGCGCGCCGTTTGGCGGTTTCCTCGATCAGCGGCTTCAGGAAGCTGTCGGCTTTTTCCGGCTGGCAGTGGTCGGTGTTAAGTGCGATGAGCACATCGTATTGCTCCGCGAGCCGATGCGCCAGTTCGGCGAGGCAAATCACCCCGTAGGCGGCATCCTTGTAGTTGAGGCCGCTGGCGAACTGGCCGGCACCGGTAGAAAACTGGATGATGCCGTCGGACTTGCTGTCGGCAAAGCCCTTCAGGGCCGCGTTGAGCGTGACGAGGTTGGAGCAGTTGATGGCCGGGTAGGCGTAGCTGCCCTGCTGGGCGGCGTCGAGCATCTCGGCGAACTGTTTGGGCGTTGCGATAGGCATGGCTTATCTGAGTCGTTTGATTTTATTCTTTGGGCGTTCTGAGTTGGCTCAATTGCGGCATGGTCTTCGCCCACGTCGAGCGTAAACGCATCCCGTGCACTTTTGACGATAAGTCAAGCTTTTTGGGAAAAGGATCAAAATTAGGCCGCTGAATACAGCGATTCGTGGTGTCACTTTCGTTTTCGCGAACGGGTTTCCTGACAAGCACGAAGGGATGCCGGGTGCCAGCCGACCGAACCCCGGCGCCGTTTCCATTTTTTGTTTACGCGCTAAGGTCGTTGGAATAAACTATAATCTGGTATGAGAAAGCCTCTATTGCGGTTCACTGTCGGCTTGCTTGGGCTGGCAATTTTTACGTCGTCGGCCTTAGCGCTCCCTCTCAAAGGCTCCAATGGGCAGGTGGTTGACTTTGCGGGATTTCTGGAGGCGAACGGGCAGGGGCTCACCCTTGCGGTCCAGCCGGAGGACGAACCGATGCTGGTTCCGTGGAGCCGGATTGACATCGTGGACATGAAGGTCCGCCAGCCGAAGATTTACCAGGCCTACCAGTCCATCATGATGGGCGACGCCACCTCGGTGAACCTCCGCATGGGCTCGTTCAGCGATTACCTCAGCTACGGGGAAATCATTGCCGCCTTGCGAGATGACCTCAAGCAGCCATTCCTCGTACCATTCACGAGCCCCTACGACGTCTGGCTCGAAAGCTATTATTCGAGACGGAATCGCGACTTTGACGACTATGTCGAAGCGCACCGCGAATGGCGCGAGGCGATGGCCCTCTTCTTCAGTCACGGTGGTGCCGTGCGCTACTCGGAAGTCGTCGACGAGGACGGAAACATCGTTCGCCGCTATTACCGCTTGCCCTACTATCACGCCTGGAACTGGTCTTACTGCATGGAAACGACCGGCGAACGCGTGGTCAGGTACTTTTCCGCCCCCCGGGAATCGACGTCACTGGTTCTCGATTTTCTGTCCGACCACCCGCAGATCCTGGACGGGCCGGTCCACATGATCGAAATGCGGCGTCAGCAATTGCGCAAATACGGGTATGAAACCACGCGCACAACGGGCGGGACGATTGACTTCGTGTTGCGCAAAGTGGCGGATTCTCTCGAAAACGTTCCCAAGTCACGCGCCTTCCGGACGGATGATGTGAAGCATTTCCTCCGCCTTCTCGCCGTCCTCGAAAAAGGCGTGTAGGCTTTTTCTTTGGCGGGCAGGTAGGTCGCGAATTAAGTCGGCTCCGCTTCAAGTTGCTCCTCTGACTCACGAATTATACTATCTCACCGAATGGATCGGTAGATTGAACGCCGCGTGGCGGTTTCGGATGCTTTTGGCGCAGAGCGGCGTTCGCGACGACTAGGCGCGGCCTACAGCCCCAGCCGCCGCCCTCACTGCCTTGCTCTGCATCCAAAATCATCTAGCCCCATTTACCAACCTCTCCGGCAAGATGGTATAAGCCCGTTATTGGGCGAGGCGATAGGCGATGCCGAGCGGCTGGTCTGTAGCCTTGCCTCGTTCTTGCGAAGATAGTCCTGTATTGAGAGCTTCCGTTATAACACGTTTCCCTGCTGCGGGGCTGTGCCGAACTCAGGCGCTCTCGGCGGCGAACTCGCGAAGCGTTTCCAGCGGGACAAATTCAAGTACGCTGACCGGGCAGGCTTCGAGGACAACCTTGGGAGCGCAACCAGCCTCCCAGGCTTCGACCCAGCGCATCATGCACAGGCACCAGCGGTCGCCTTCCCGCAGGCCGGGAAAGTGGAACATGGGCCGCGGGGTAATGAGGTCGTTGCCGCGCTCAGCGCTGAAGCGCAAGAAGTCGTCGGTCATCTCGGCGCACACGATGTGCATGCCGGCGTCGTCGGAGCCGCTGCGACAAAAGCCATCCCGATAAAAGCCAGTCAACGGCTCGTAGCAGCAGGGTTGAAGCGCTTCGCCAAGGACGTTGCGGGTGGTGGGGGCGTTGTCCATGAGGGGGATTTGGAGAAAATACGGTGTCAATGAAACTCTACACGGCATCCAGGGTTCTGCAAGGGTGATGCACCTGCCGTTACGCCTTTCCCTGCTTCTGCTCCTCATCATGGCACTTGCGGCTTCTGCCCAGGGGCAAGGGTTGCCGGGTACGTACCCGATTTTCCGTCAGCTGATCTTCGTGGAAACGGCCTTTGAGATTCGCGTGAACAACATCAAGGCTGAGGTGCCCGTTCAAGGCATTACGCTGCGCGCAGTGTACCACGAGCGCGGCTTAGGGTCAGACAGCTTAGGGCGTCGCCACCTGCCTCCAGAGATCAGGTCTACGGGGTCCGCCGGGTACCGGGCTTACCACCTCGAATTCCTGTACCACGACGTCGAACTCGACTACAGAAAGCACAAATTCCTCGAATTTCGCCAAGGGCGGGAGGTCATCTACACCGTTTCCCTCGGAGAGGCGACGCGTCGGATGAGCAATGGCAACGATCACCTGCGCGACGTCAAAGCCTTCGCTGTCAGCCTGGAAAACGTGCCGCTGACCCTTCTCGACGTGGCTGATACGCTCAACTTCCGCGAAGCCGATTAGCCGACTGAAGGCCCACAGAAGCGCTTCCCGCTTACCGGTCGATTACGGGTTGCTCCCGGCCACCGATGCTTGCCATTCGGGAAGGAGTCGCCTTAGGTCCACCGCATGGCCGATCGGAAGGGGATGCGGGAGATGACCTTGCGGGCAGTCGGGCTCGGGCTCGTGCTGTCGATGGTGATGGGGGCGGCGAATGTCTACCTCGGCCTGCGCGTGGGGATGACCGTGACGGCCTCCGTCCCGGCGGCCGTGGTGGCGATGGTGGTGCTGCGCAAGCTCTTGCGCGGCGGTACGATTCTGGAAAGCAATCAGGTGCAGACGGCTGCCTCCGCGGGCGAGTCGCTGGCGGCAGGCGTGATCTTCACGCTGCCAGCCCTCGTCATGGTTGGCGCCTGGTCGGATTTCAATTATCTGCAGAGCAGCCTGATTGCACTCGCGGGCGGCGTTCTCGGGGTTCTGTTCATGGTGCCGATGCGCGAGGTTTTCATCGCGCGAGGTGAGGGCAAACTGGCCTTTCCCGAGGGCGTCGCCTGCGCCGAAGTGCTGCGCGCTGGTGAAGCTGAGAACGCAGCTGCGGGAGGCGCCAGGGGCATCTTCATCGGTGGGCTCGTGGGCGCCTCAGCGAAGCTGCTCGAGTCGACCTTCGGCCTGCTGAAGGGATCGCTCGAGGTCGCTGCCATTGCCGGCGGTCGCGCTTTTTACCTTGGTACCGGTGCGATGCCCGCACTGATTGCGGTGGGCTTCATCGTACGGCTTGGCATCGCGGCCAATGTGTTTATTGGCGGGGCACTGGCGTGGATTATTGCCATCCCGCTCGTTACCGATGATCTCTCCGCAGGCGTCGACGCCGTCGCTGCCGCCAAGGAAATCTGGAGCACCGAAGTTCGCTACCTTGGAGTGGGCGCGATGCTCGTTGGTGGCATTCTGACCATCTGGCAAGTGCGTAGCGGACTCGCGGCCGCGCTGGCGGCCATCGCACAGGCGGCCAAAGGCGTCGAGGCGGCCCCGGAAACCGAGCGCAACCTTAGGCCGACAACCCTGCTGGTCAGCGGCATCGCCGCCTTGGTCATTACTGCCGGGATCTACCTTTGGTTCCTGCAGGGAAACGCTCCGCTGACGGTCCTGACAACCGTCATCATGCTGGTGGCGAGTTTCTTTTTTACGGCGGTGGCCAGCTACATCGTCGGCCTGGTGGGCAACTCGAACAGCCCCGTATCGGGGATGACGATTACGGCGGTTCTGGCGACCGGCGTGTTGCTGAGCATATCCGGCTTCTCCGGAATGGCCGGGATGACCGCTACGCTTGGGGTCGCGGCGGTGGTCTGCTGCGTGGCCTGCACGGCGGGCGACGTTTGCAACGACCTCAAGACAGGCGCGCTTGTCGGCGCGACGCCCGCCAAACAGCAAACGATGCAACTCATCGGCGTGGCAGCGGCGGCTTTCATCCTCGCGCCCGTATTGCAAGTCTTGCACCTGGGTGTCGAGGGCGGCATCGGCAGCGAACAGCTGCCGGCACCGCAGGCGAAGCTGTTTGCGAGCCTTGCGCGCGGCTTTTTTGGGCAAGAACCCATCCCGTGGAATTTCGTGGGGGCGGGTGCGGGAATCGGCCTCGCTATCGCCTTGGCGGGTGCGCTGCTGGAGCGCCGCGGCAGCCGTTTTCGCTTGTATGTCATGCCGACCGCAGTCGGCCTCTATCTGCCGCTGTCCCTTTCGTCTGCCATCCTTCTAGGTGGGGGGGCCGCCTGGATCGCCCAACGAAAGGCGGCGGAGCCGGAACGTGTCTACCACCGCGGCATGCTATTCGCCAGCGGCCTGATCGCTGGCGAGTCCCTGCTCGGGATTGGCATCGCCTTGCTGGCGGTACTTGGCGTGCCAAGCCCGAACCTCGGCGGCGAATACGTGGCAACCCTGCTCACTATCCTCGCGCTGGTGGCCATCGTGCGCTGGCAAATCCGTGCGGCGCGCGGGTAGGGCTAGTGCGATGGTTTGACTGACCCCGCCTCGCGAGAGAGGCCTATGCGGCACCATCTCCCGAAGGCCTACTGTGGATTGCAGGGACAGGTGATAAGACAGCGCATGGGGATCAATGTCGCTTACGGTCTTTCGCGTCGCCAATTGCTGAAGGTTCTGGGAACCTCTTTGAGCCTGCCGGCGTTGGGGGGAGTCCTGCGGGGTCAGGGGCCAGCGTCCCGGCCCGCGGCGCCGCACATCGGCATTCAGATGGCGGGTTTCAACGTGTACGACGAGGGCCCGGAGCATGTTGTGAAGTTTCTCCGGGAAACCTGCCGGGCTAACGCGCTGCACGTGTACGCCATGCACGCCCACCGCTACGCGGGTTTCGACTTCGAGAACCCCTACGACATCGTCCAGGGCAATTTTGAGCACTGGGCCGACCATGGCGTGCCGAAGCCGACCCGCACGCACGCCGACATCATATCCTCCGTCTACTACCGTTCCGACCCGAAGCATTACGCAATGCCCGGGCAGGCGCCTCGCGAGGATGACCTCATCTACGGCGGCCGTGACGTTTACGACGACCTCGCCGAACCTGCTGGACGCGCCGGAATGAAGCTCTACGCCCGTATGTGCGACTGGGGTAACGTGTACCCCTTTGTCGACGGGATGGACGAGTGGACAATCAAGCTCGCCAGTGGCAAGCGCATCCCCTTCGTCTGCGTCAATAACCCCGAATACCGGGCCTGGATGCGTGCCTTCATGACGGACCTGTTCGCCCCGCGGCCTCACTTGGCGGGCCTCAATTATGGTTTCGAGCACAGCACCCCGCTGATTGGAGCGATCGCCTGGGGCAAGGACGATCCGGACTGCTTCTGTGAGCACTGCCTGGCCAAAGCCGAAACCCTGGGGGGCGAGCCCGATCGCGCCCGGCGCGGATTCGAGGCCCTGAAAGCGTGGAACGAAACCGTCCGCGAGGGTAAACCCGCTGACGGCCATTTCGTCACCTTGTGGCGCACGCTCCGGGAGCATCCCGACCTGTTCGTTTGGGATCGGCTCAAGACAACGGGATTACACGAGCTTTGCCAAGAGATACACGACGCCGTCAAGGCCGTCGACCCG
>JBHJGW010000007.1:0-48154 GCA_050331415.1 Opitutales bacterium
GGGTAGCGGGTTTGATCAACATCGTCATGGGCCAGGGCAAGAAGTCCCTCGCTCAGCGCATCGTTTACGGTGCCTTCGAAAGGGTTTCGGAGAAACTCGAAAAAGGCGACCCCGTCGACTTGCTCCTCGGGTCGCTGGAAAACGCGCGCCCGAAGCTCGAAGTGAAGAGCCGCCGCGTGGGTGGTGCTACCTACCAGGTGCCGGTCGAGCTCTCATACGAGCGCCAGCAGAGCCTCGCTCTGCGCTGGATGGTCGCCGCTGCGCGGGCGCGGCGCGGCATGAGCATGCGCGAGGCCCTGGCCACGGAGATTATCGACGCCTACAACAACACCGGCACCGTCGTTAAAAAGAAGGAAGACACCCACCGAATGGCGCAATCCAACCGCGCGTTCGCGCATTTGCGCTGGTGATGGGTTGACCCCGACGTCCTTTCTTACCCGATTCTGCACCTCTGTTTTCTTTCCTGACTTCCCATGGCAGCCACCAAAGAACTTTCCACCGCTAACAGCCCCGAACGGAAATATCCGCTCGAGTACACGCGCAATATCGGTATTGCCGCGCACATCGATGCGGGCAAGACTACCACGACCGAACGCGTCCTCTACTACTCGGGCGTCGTCCACAAGATCGGCGAAGTGCACGAAGGCACCGCCGTAACCGACTGGATGGAGCAGGAGCGCGAGCGCGGTATCACGATCACCTCGGCGGCGATCTCCTGCCAATGGACCAACAAGGTCGAGGGCACGCCGTTCCAGGGCATCGAGCACCGGATCAACATCATCGACACGCCTGGCCACGTGGACTTCACGGCGGAAGTGGAGCGCTCCCTGCGGGTTCTCGACGGTGCCATCGGTGTGTTCTGTGCAGTCGCCGGCGTCCAGCCGCAGTCCGAGACCGTCTGGCGTCAGATGGACAAGTACAGTGTCCCGCGCATGGCGTTCATCAACAAGATGGACCGCATGGGTGCCGACTTCTACAGCGCCGTCGACTCCATCCGCGAAAAGCTCGGGGGCAACGCGCATCCAATTTACCTGCCGATTGGCGCGGCGGACGACTTCCGCGGCCTGATCGACCTCGTCACCATGCAGGCTTGCATCTACGACGAAACCGACGCCAGCGGCGTCAAGTTTGACGTAGTGGAAATTCCCGCGGATGAGCTCGAAAATGCCCAGAAGTACCGGGAATCATTGATCGAGGCCCTCTGTGACTTCGATAACGACCTTGCGGAGAAGTACCTCGAAGGTGAAGAGATTTCCAACCTCGAGATCCGCAACGGCATTCGCAAAGCGACCATGTCGCTCGAATTTATGGGCGTCATCCCCGGCTCTGCCTTCAAGAACAAGGGCGTGCAAATGATGATGGACGCTGTTGTCGACTATCTGCCGAGCCCGATCGACGTTGTTTCGATCAAGGGTGAAGACGAGGATGGAAACGAGGTCTCGATCAAGGCCGACGACTCGGCTCAGGTTGCGGGGCTCGCGTTCAAGCTGATGAGTGATCCTTTCGTCGGCAAGCTGGTGTTCTTCCGTGTCTATTCCGGGACACTTCAAAAGGGTACTCAGCTGTATAACCCGCGTACCAAAAAGATGGAGCGCATCAGCCGCCTGATGGTCATGAAGTCCGACCAGCGCGAAGACATCGAAGTGGCCTACTCCGGTGACATCTGCGCGCTGATTGGTGTTAAGGACGTCGCTACGGGTGACACCCTCGCGACCAAAGGCTTTGATATTCGTCTCGAGCCGCCGTCTTTCCCCGAGCCGGTCATCAGCATGTCCATCGAGCCGAATTCCAAGGCGGACCAGGACAAGCTTTCCAAGGGCCTTCAGGCACTCAAAGCGGAGGACCCGACTTTCAACGTGTTCACGGACGAGGAAACCGGGCAGACTATCATTTCCGGTATGGGCGAGCTTCACCTCGAGATCATCGTCGACCGCCTGAAGCGCGAGTTCAAGGTCGAGGCGACCTCGGGAAAACCGCAGATCTCCTACCGCGAGTCGATCACGACGCCGGCCGATGGCGAAGGCAAATTTGTCCGCCAGTCCGGTGGTTCCGGCCAGTATGGCCACGGCATCATCAAGCTCGAGCCCAACGAAAAGGGCAAGGGCGTGGAGATCGTCAACGAAATCGTCGGTGGATCGATTCCGAAGGAATACATCAAGCCGTTCTCCAACGGCATCATGGAAGCCTCCAACAACGGCACCATCGCGGGCTACCCCGTGGTCGACTGGAAGGTACGTATCCTCGATGGGTCTTACCACGAAGTCGACTCCTCGGAGGCCGCCTTCAAGATGGCCGGCATCTTCGCGTTCAAGGACGCGATGCCGAAGGCAGGTCCGCAGCTGCTCGAGCCGATGATGGCTGTCGAGGTGACCACTCCGGAAGAGTACCAGGGCGATATCGTGGGCGACCTCAACCGTCGTCGCGGCCAGATCGAAGGCATGACCACCAAGAATGGTGTCACCACGATTTCGGCCTCCGTACCACTCGAAACCATGTTCGGCTACGCCACGGATGTCCGTTCCCTCTCCAAAGGCCGTGCCTCCTACAGCATGACGCCGTCGCACTTCGACCCTGTACCTCCGAACATTGCCGCCGAGGTGGCCAAGACGGCCTCCCGCGCTCCGGCAAGAACGTAATCGAAGTCGCCTAGTCCCTAGTCATCGAGTCCTTGGTCAAGATGGCTAGGGCGTAGCAGACTCTGGACTAACTGACTAAGGACTAACCGACTTTTCAAGACATGGCTGGCCAACGCATACGTATTAAACTCAAAGGTTACGACTTCCGGGTAATTGACCAATCCGCCGCGGACATCGTCGAAACCGCCAAGCGCTCTGGGGCCCGCGTCAGCGGCCCGGTGCCGATGCCCACCCGCATCGAAAAGCTCTCGGTGAACCGTTCCGTCCACGTGAACAAAAAAGCGATGGAGCAGTTCGAAATCCGCACGCATAAGCGCCTGATTGACATTGTTGAGCCGACTGCGCAGACGGTGGATGAGCTCAAGAAGCTCAACCTTCCGGCGGGTGTCGATATCCGCATCACGGTCTAGCTCAAATACCCGTCCCTTGGGTGGAACTTCCCTCTAGACTCGCAGCTTCGGTCGCGAGTTTTTTGCGTCTGGGTGCAGCGTCTTTCGACTACTACCACCTTACCCAATAGATCGGTAGATTGAACGCCGCGCGGCGGCTTCGGATGCTTTTGGCGCAGAGCGGCGCTCGCCACGACGAGGCGGCCCTACAGGCCCAGCCGTCGCCCTCGCTGCCTTGCTCTGCATCCAAAATCATCTCGATCAATTTACCGGCCTCTCCGGCAAGATGGTATTATCCGCTCTTGTGGCCGGTGGATGACAGAAAACCCGTGATGGGTATCCCGCCGGCGCGGTCAGGCTACGGCATGTCCAATCAGT
The DNA here is from genome assembly GCA_050331415.1 of Opitutales bacterium. Taxonomy (GTDB): domain Bacteria; phylum Verrucomicrobiota; class Verrucomicrobiia; order Opitutales; family Cerasicoccaceae; genus DAIQNO01. The sequence goes on from JBHJGW010000007.1 coordinate 3,404, forward strand.
TCTTCGAGGCTCTCGAACCAGTCAGTGAGCGCTGGAAGGTTTTCATCGCCAAGTAGTTCGTCCGCGAGCTCGCGCTTGCTCTGCTTCAGTGCCTCGATCCTTGCCTCGATCGTTCCGGGCGTCACCATTCGGTAGACCATTACTGCGTTGCGCTGGCCGATGCGGTGGACACGGTCGATGGCCTGTCGCTCAACCGCCGGGTTCCACCACGGGTCGAGCAGGAAAACGTAGTCGGCGGCGTGCAGGGTGATGCCGGTGCCCCCTGCCTTGAGCGAAACAAAAATCGCGGCCGCGCCTTCATGGTTCTGAAAACCGTCGACAGGCGCTGCCCGGTTGCGGGTCGTGCCTGTGAGTTCGAAGCGTTTGAGCTCGGGCAGGCGCTGGGCAACGATGGCGGCAGCGCGGTCTAGGAATCCGGTGAACTGGCTGAATACCACCACTTTATGTCCGTTTTCGGTGGCTTCGGCTAGCCGGTCGGCGAGCATCAGGAGTTTGCCGCTCTGCTCCGGCCGGCAATCCTGCCACGGCAGCAATCCGGGGTCGCAGCAGGCCTGCCTCAGCCGGGTCAACAGGCTCAGGAGGGGCATCTGCGCCTCTCGCTCATGCCACTGACCGCCGAGTTCCCGGAGACCTTCCGTGGCAAGGCGCTGGTATTCGGCCTGTTGCAGCTCAGTCATCGGGCACGCGAGTTCGTTTTCGCTTTTCGCGGGCAGTTCTTCGAGGACAGCGGCTTTGGTCCGGCGCAGGATAAAGGGCCCGATCTGGGCTTTCAGGCGCTCCCGCGCTTCGTCCGGTTTGGCTGCCCAGGCCTGCTCGAAACGCCGCCGTGTGCCCAGCAGCCCAGGCATCAGGAAACGAAAGAGGGTCCAGAGGTCCAGAGGGCGGTTTTCCAGTGGGGTTCCGGTTAGGGCGATGCGGCGCTGGGCTTTCAGGCCCAGGCAGGCCTGAGTCGCTTTTGCCTCCGGATTTTTGATAAACTGCGCTTCGTCGAGCACGGCATAGCCGAACTGCACACTTTCGAGAGCCGCGCGGTGCCGGCGCAGCTGGGTGTAACTGGCGAGCCAAAGGCTCGGTCCTGAGGCGTCCAATGCCACCCCTTTGCGCAGGACTCCGACCTGAATCTCCGGGAAAAACCGCTTCGCTTCCCGCTGCCAGACTGGCACGACGCTCGCCGGGCACACAATCAGCGAGGGCGCGCCGGGCAGCGGATCACAAACCAGTAGCGAAAGCACCTGCACAGTCTTGCCCAGCCCCATCTCGTCAGCCAGCAGCGCGTGGCAGCCCGCGCGCGCGAGCCCGCTCAGCCAGCAGACTCCGGCCTTTTGGTAGTCGCGCAGGAACCCGGGTAGTGCGGCCTCGTCAAGCGCCGTCGCGCGGGTCACTTCTGCCCGCCATGTTGCGAGCTCCGGAGCCAGCCGCGTGCGCAAAGCGTTGCGTTCGAAGAGTGAAAAGAGCAAGTAGCGGGGAAGCGGTTGCCCGTTCGTCTGCAACTCTCGCCAGGCCGCGAAATCCTCGGCAGGCGCTATCGGCACCTCCACAAGCCTGCCCTGCCGGGTGAGGTGCAGGCCGCCGCCGCGTTTCAATAGCGCAGGCAGCTCGGCGGAGTCGAGGTTCAGGCCCATGCCACGGCCGCTCCAGGTGAGGGAAAAGCCGCTATCGCCGTTCTCCCGGGCCTCGGCCTCGATGTCGAGCGCAACTGGGTTGAGCTCGAGAAGCTGCCAACCGTGTGGTGTCTCTACGGTGAAACGGTCGCGCCAGAGCGGCAGGGTATGCTTGAGGAATCGGGGGAGCTCGGCGAGTTTTTCGAGCCGGAAACGCCCTTGACCATCCGAGCGAAAACCCGCCCGACGCGCCCCGCTCGCCAGCCCAATAATAGCTTCACGTTCCGCGGCATTGGCTGTGGAGGCGCGCGGGCCGAGGGCGGGCTGGCGGCGTTTACCGTCGATCCATTCGGCGCGAAACGTGACTTCATCCTCGCGCCAGCGCAGCACGATCGCCAGAGGACGGGCAGGGCGGCGGTCGCGAGTGTTGGTGCCAGACTCTCCGTTCGCACCATTTACGGTTGGCTCGCTTGCTTCGGCCGGCGTTGCATTGGCGGCTTCGTCCGATTTTGCAGGCTTGGGTTCGGGAAGCGCCCGCTGTGAGATTTCCTCGCTGATGAGCTCCTCGATCTCGTAAAGCCCGGCAACCGCCAAAGTCAGCGAGGTATCCCGCTCGCCGGCGGAGCCACGGATGGCGGGTCTTCCGTTGGGCCAGTCTACCACGGCATAGTAATCCGTTCCGGCGACTCGTCCGTACACGATTGCGTCGCAGGGGCTCAGTTCGATGGCGCGTATGCCGCCGCCGCGGTACAGTCGTCGGCCCGCGTGGAGTTCCCCCGGGCGAAACTGTCGTTCCCAGTCACAGTCCAGCCGCCGGAACCAGCTTTCCAGAGCAGAGCCGGAATAGACTCGTTTCGAGCTAGGCGCAGCCATCGTGATAGGCGGTCAGGGTGTCATCCCGGGGACCTCGGCGCAAGCGAGAAACCCCGGCACCGCCAAGCCAGCAGAAGAAGGGCCAACTCAGCCAACCGATATTTTTGAGGTGTGCTCGTCACCCCGGCAGGACCTCCCAGAGAACCGCTCTTCGGGCACAAGGGCGAAAGCCCGATGGCCGAAAGCCGCCCACTTATCGCTTCCTCGGTAGAAGCGCGGCTAGAAACGCACCCCGGCAGAGATTTCGACAGTCAGGGCCGGGCCGAGGGTGTCCTCGACACGATCGCGCTCCTGTTCGCGGAGAGTCAGTTCCCGGTAAACGTTCGCCCCAAGCGCGCCGCGGACAAAAACGGCGTCAATGGGCCGGTACTCAACGCCGGATCCGAGGTTTACCGCAAAATCTTCGAGTACCGGTTCAGCGCTGACAGGGGTGCCCGGGACCGCTTGGGTACCCAGACGGATGCTTTGCTGATCCACGCCGATTTTGAGAAAAGCGACCCAGTCTTCGTCGAGCGCGTAGCTCAGCTCTACCCCTTGCAGCACTTCGAGCCGCCAGTCATCACTGATCTGCCAGTCGACGAAGACCAGCGGGAAAAAGCGCACATCGCGCTCGGGGCTGTCCAGTGCAGAGAGGCCCAGCGCGACGGTGAGGCGTCGGGAGAAGCTGTAACTCGGGCCGAACCCGATCAAGCCGGTGCGGCCTTCCCAGAGGGCGCTGCCTTCGAAGGAGCCGGAGAAGCGCAGGCCAGCCACTCCAAAGGCTCCCCATTTTGTCTGGGCGAAACGGTGGTTCCCGTCGACGCGCAGGCTTACATTGTGGTACTCGTCTAGCGGTCCGGTCGTATCAAAGTCGTACACGCCAATCCCATAGCCCAGCGCAACGTTGGCGCGGGTGCGGGTATAGAGCTTCGTGAGTGACAGCGTGGTTTCGCTGCCATAGGTCGCCAGGTCGCCGCCGAAGTCGTCGGTGTCGGCCTGCATTGCATAATCGAAGCTCTGGTCGAGACCGAAAATCAGTGCCGGTGGCTGGGGCGGTGCCGGCCGAATTGCCGAGGCGAGGGTGGCCGAGGGCATCCCCAACGCTGCCGCAGCAAGAGCAAATAACAGGATCACGCGCATGATTCCGAAACGTGTCCCGCAGCGAGGCGGGAAGCAAACCCGGAATGCGCCTCAGTGTAAGGTTTTAACCTTGCGGACGACTGTTGCCCGCGAAAGGCTTCTGCCCTTTGGCCAGCTTCGGTTTATCCATGAGTTTCGCGATCCTGCACGACAATCTTCAAGGCCTAGAGCAGGCGCTTGCCTTGCTGGCAACGCTTTCTGATGCCGATTTAGCCACTCCGGAGCCTGCCTGTTTCAACAGCACGATCGGAGGCCATTTGCGGCATAATGCCGACCATTATTCCGCCCTCCTCGACGGCCTTGCGCAGGGCAAAGTCGATTACGATGCGCGCCATCGCGACCACGCCATGGAGGTCTCGGTGACAGCGGCGGGGAGTATCTTTCGCGATCTTTCCGACCGCCTGAGCGCACTTGAATCAAAGGACCTCGACGACCCGATACAGGTAACGGTGGACACTGGCTCGGGGGGGTCCACCTGGGCCGCGAGTTCGCTTAGGCGAGAGCTTCAGTTTCTGTTGAGCCATAGCATTCACCATTATGCGCTGATTGCTACAATCTGCCAGTTGCGCGGTCTGCAGACTCCGGAAACCTTCGGCGTTGCGCCGTCGACGCTGCGTCACCGGGGGCAGTTGGCTAATGCCTAGGGGTAAGGACCGGCGAGGATGTGCACGGTAAGCTGGTGGTGGCGTTCGGACCACTCCCTGAGCCTTTGGTTCAATCGCGACGAGCAGCACGCGCGGCCCGTCGGCTCGCCTCCCACAAACCGCGAAACGGATTTGGGGCGGGTGCTTTGCCCTTACGATCCGGCCGGAGACGGCACCTGGCTTTTGGCAAATGTCAGCGGCCTTGTGCTGGCGATCGTGAACGATTATCAGACGGCCTATGTGCCCGAGCGGCGGGAATCGCGGGGCGTGCTGCCCTTTCGATTCGCGGCCTGCTTTGACCTCGACAGCTTCCGGAAACAGGCGGGCGAACTGTCGCTAAGCGCCTTTCCCGGTTTCCGGCTGCTGGCTTTTTGGGGCGGTCGAGTTTGCGTGCTGAGCTGGAACGGGGAGGATGCAACGCTGACCTCGTTGGATGGCCCATGTGGCGTGGTTGCGACTTCCTCCGTGCGACCGGAGGAGATTGTAACTGCCCGCGAGCAGCGTTTCCGCAACGCGTGGGGGTCGGGAGGGGGCGATTTTCAGCAGCGCTTCCATTCTTTCGCCAATCCCAAGGACCCCGCGGAGGGGCCCTTGATGGACCGCGATGACGCCCGCACGGTCAGCGTGACCCGCGTCACGGTCGATGACCACGAGGCGCGAATGGCGTACTCTAGCCGGGCAACGAACGGCGGGTTTACCTCCGCTCCCGAGGCTGTTCTGCAGCTTGAAGCGCGGGACTGGAACGGGGCACGGGCTGCGCCGAGTACCCGTCAGAGCGCTCCCGGCTTTATTCAGGGAGAGGCTGGCTAGGGCTTGAACTGCGCGGGCTAGTTCGGGTAGGACTCCGCGCGATGATGGCTACCGAACCGTCCGCGAGCTTATCCGCGGAGCTCAATCAGCGGCGCAGGCGCGCCCACCGAAAACTGGGTCCGTTGGCGATTGCGGTCGTGCTCCAGGCTTTGCTGCTGGTCGGTTCGGTGGGTGTTGTGGTGGTTTTGCCAAATCTGCGCGATGACCCGGAGTTTGCCGCGGCCAAGACCATCTACCTGCCCCAGCGCCAACTCGAGCACCAGGCCGCAGTAGCGGAGTTCGAGCGGGCGGCGAGTGCGCCGATGGCGATGGAAAAACTGACCAGCGAGTCGCTTTTGCCGCAGGACCTTCCCGACTTGCCCGCCTTGCCCTCGGAAACTTTTGCGGAGCTTGAAAGTGAAGTTCCCGCGCCCAACGCCGAGGGCCTTTTGCAAGAAACCGGCCTGCTGGCGGCGCTGGGCGGACTCGACGCCGGCTCGTCGACGTTTAATTTCCTTGGAGTCGAGGATGAAGCCTCCCGCATTGTGATCGCCTTCGATATTTCCACCTCGGTGGTGAACGCGATGAATGAGGTCGGCATGGAGATCGATCAACTGCTGGCGGAAACCAAGCGGGTGATCGGCACTATGAACGCGAACACCTTGGTCAATATCATCCAGTTTTCGCGCAACTACGAAGTCTTTTCTTCCTATCCCATACCCGCGACTCAGGCAAACAAGGAAGCCCTGAAGCAGTGGCTCGACCGGGAGTTCGTGCGCAGTGGGCGCAGCCAGCCGGGCTGGACGCGCGGCAACCCCAACGGCATCCAGCTGGTACTCGAAGCCGCCTTCGAGATGGACCCCGATGTGATTATCGTGCTCTCTGACGCCTCTTTCCAGCGTTCGGTGCAAGGCCTGGCGTATGGTGAAGACGTTCCTTGGGAGGAGCTCGAGGACGATATCGAGCGCTGGCAGGAGGGTCGGACCGAACCGGTACGGATTCACGTTGTCGGTTTCAGCGTCGAAGACGAAGACGCCGATGGCGCCCGCGATTTGGCTCGCCGCAACGACGGCAAGTACCGCGAATTCTGATGCCGGACCAGGACGCCCACCCGGAGCCAGCAACTCGCTCGGCTGGCCCGCCTGAGCCGCCGGAGACTTCGTTGGAGAGCGGAGGGCAAGGGCGACGGGTGGTGCGCGAAGCGGGTTGGCGTCAGTACGCTGCTCTGCTGCCCGCAGCGGCGGTCGCGCGGTTCTGGACCGGCAGCCTGCGCATCGAGATCGATGCCGAAAGCCGCGAGTTACTGCGGCAGACGCCAGGCGGTGCCGTTTTTGTGCTTTGGCACAACCGGCTCTTCGTGATCGCCGAAGCCTTCCGTCGTTTCCGTCAGGAGCCCGGGCGGCGCATGTACGGGCTCGTCAGCGCGAGTCGCGACGGTGCCTGGCTTGCGGCTTTTTTTCGGCTCGTGGGCATCCACAGTGTTCGGGGTTCGAGCAGTTGGCGGGCCCGACCCGCCCTGCGCGAGATGCGAGCCCACCTCGGGGCTGGCCACGACCTCGGCATAACCCCTGACGGCCCCCGCGGCCCCTGTTATTCCGTGCAGCCAGGCGCTGTTGGCATTGCGCGTCTGGCGAAGCGGCCGGTGCTGCTCGTCGGGGTGTCCTTCGCCGGCGCCTGGCGACTCAGCAGCTGGGATCGCTTCTACCTGCCGCACCCGTTCTCCCGGCTGACCCTCCGCGTCCGGCCTCTCGGCGAGGAGGGCGCGCCCACCGACCTCGAGGAAGGGCTTCGAGGAATCAACCCCGATCCCGGTTAAACCGATTTTATCCGGGTTGATTGCGAAATTTCCGGCGACGGTCGAATGGGCGATCCGCGTTCGTTCAACCGACTTTGTGCTCTTGAAGCCAGAGCTCGAGCAGGGCGAGTTGCCAAAGTTTGGAGCCTCGAAGCGGGGTTATGTGGGCCTCCGGGTTGGCGAGGAGATTTTCGACGTAGGTGCCGTTGAACACCCCGCGTTGGCGGGCGGTGTCGTTCAGAAGGGCGTTCTTGGCCATGTCGAGGAATGGGCCCCGCAGGTACTTCAAAGCTGGAACCGGGAAGTATCCCTTGGGGCGGTCGATCACCGCCGACGGGATAACTTTCCGTGCGGCTTCTTTCAGGATATACTTGCCGTCGTCCTTCACCTTTAGCTCACCGGGCACTTTGGCGGCGTACTCGACGACCTCATGGTCCAGGAAGGGTACGCGCGCTTCCAGGCTGGCCGCCATCGTGTTGTTGTCCACGCGTTTGACGGGGTCGTCGACGAGCATGATGAGCTGGTCGATGCGCAGAGCTTTGTCGATGGGCCGATCTGCTCCGGACAGAGCGAAATGGTCTTCCACGAAATGCAGCGGGTTGTCGCGCTCGCAGCGGTAGCGGTCGGCGATGACCTCGAGATACTCGGCGTGAGGGCGGTCGAAGAACGCCCGGGCATAGTCGGCTACGGGGTCGGCGCTGTCGAGCATCGGCGGATACCAGTGGTAGCCGCCGAATATTTCGTCCGCTCCCTGACCACTTTGAACGACCTTGACGAACTTCGCGACCTCTTGGCTCAGCAGGTAAAAGCCGACATTGTCGTGGCTGACCATCGGCTCGCTCATCTGGCTGATGCACTCGCGCAGAGCGGGCAGGGCTTTGTTCGAATCGATGAAGAGCTGGTGGTGCTTCGTCTTGAAGTGCTCGGCAACGATGTCGCTGTACTGGAACTCGTCCCCGCGCTCTTCTCCGACGGTTTCAAAGCCGATGGAGAAGGTTTCGACGGTCTGCCCCTGTTCAGCGAGCAGGCCGACGATCAAACTGGAGTCGAGGCCGCCGGAGAGCAGCACACCTACGGGCACATCGGCCACGAGCCGACGCTTCACGGCGGCGCGCATCACCTCGAGTGTCTTGTCCATCCACTGGTCCTCAGTCCAGCTGGCCCATTCCGGCGGCGTGCCGAACTCGACACGCCAATACTGGTGCTGCTCGACGCTTGTGCCGTCGGCCTCGACTCGCATCCAGGTTGCCGGCGGCAGCTTTTGCACGCACTTGAGCATCGTGCGTGGCGCAGGCACGATGGAATGGAAGGTAAGATAATAATTCAGGGCGACGGGATCGATGGAGGTGTCCATGCCGCCATAGCGCAGGATCGCCGGCAGGCTGCTCGCAAAGACGAGACCTTCGTGCGTCTCCGCGAGGTACACCGGCTTGATGCCCAGGCGGTCGCGCGCAATGAACGTGCGCCCGGTCTCGCGCTCGTAAATCGCGAAGGCGAACATGCCGTTGAACTTTTCCAACGCCTTCTCGCCCCAGGCATGGTAAGCCTTGAGGATGACCTCGGTGTCACCGTGGCTGAAGAAGGTGTAGCCCATGCCGCTGAGCTCGGCCCGAAGCTCGGGATAGTTGTAGATCGCACCATTGTAAACGATCGACAGGCCCAGCGCAGCGTCCTCCATCGGCTGGCTTGCCGACAAGCTTAGGTCGATGATGCTCAGGCGCTGGTGGCCGAGGATCACCCGACCGCGCTGCAGCAGGCCATGGCTGTCCGGCCCTCTCCGCGTCATGCACGCCATCATGGCGTCGACTTTAGCCGGCTCGGGCCGCGTGTTCGCTTTACCAATAATTCCTGCAATTCCGCACATAACTTCCCAAAGTGCGGCAGGAAGCATGCCGCGTCGATGGGGAAATACACCGCCGCGACGACCAGCCCGCCATCTTGGTTACCCAACCCGCCGCCTGCGGTCTCAAAACCGCCGCGACCGTGCGATTGCGGACTGCGAAAAGGCGCAGCTACCAACACGCTGGCTCCCGCACGCTACAAAAAGAGTAGGTTCAAATCAGGATCAGATGTTCGTCGATTTCGAGCGCCATGGCTTCCTGTTTGAGCTCTCGCTTGAGCTGGCGCATGTAATTGACGATGTCGTCCATGTTCTGGTTGAGATCGGCCTGGGTGACGTGTGCGACCACAATGTGAACTTCCTCGGCCACGAGACCCACTTCCTCGCTGTTCCAGACACCTTCACCCTCACGGACGGTAGCGCCACCGAAGCGTTCTGCGAGAAAACGCAGGGAGCGGTCAGCATGTTCGCTGGTGTCGATGTCGGTATCGACGTCGACGGTCGTCGGGATGTAGATGGCAACCTGGTGGCGTCGTTCGAGGCGGTCGAGGATTCCGTCGAGCACTCCCTGGAGCGGCTCGGGAATTTCCTGGGCGGGTTCCATCAGGGCCGAGACCGTCGGGAAATCGTCGAAGTGTCGCAGAGCGAAGTCCGCAGAGTTGAAGAGCTCCTCATTAACGGCCATATTCTCATCGTGCTGATTGAGGAGGGTCAGCACGCTGGAAGCAGGGCGCGCGAGGAAGTCCTTGATGACTCTGCGAACTGCGTCGGCTTCTTTCCATGCGGCATCGGTCGGAGGCGCGATGATCGTAGTGATGGTCGTGCTTTCGAGCAGCACGGCTAAGCTCTCACTGATTTTCTTGGTTTCGCCGCCGAAGGATTCTTTGACCGTGGCGATGATGTAGTCGTAGTTGACCAGCATGTGGTCGACCATCAGCACCGTTCGGGCATTTGAGGGCACATCGGGGTCTTCGTGGGAGACGATGACGTCAAAACCGCCGGGGTGCTCGATGGTCTGGTCAAACTCCTTGGCCTGCAGCTGCGCGATCAGTGCGTAGGGTTCGGGGAACTCCGTGTACACGACGGAGCGGTTCGTGGCCTCGCGTGTCCGCTGGGCGAGCATCATCGCCAGGCTGGTCATGCCCGGCATGCCATAAAGATCGACGAGCAGAACCAGGCGGGTCTTGCGGTTGCCACGGGTCAGGCGGCGGTTGGTATCGGTGAGGTACCGGGCGATCTGCTGGCACAGAGCGATCGATACTTCCGGATACTTGCGCATAATATCCAGGAAATCGTCGCGCTGGATCACCAGCACGTCCACATTGTTGAGCGCGGCAACCGTCGCGTTTCGCGGGCGGTTTTCAAGAATGCCGACTTCTCCGAAGGTATTACCGGGCATCAGGAAGGCAAAGACGTGCTGGCGCTCCTGGCTGACCACGCGTTTAACTGCCACGATACCGTTCAGGATAAAATGGAGGCTGTCGCTGGCTTTGCCCTCCCAGACAATGATTTCGTTGGCGAAGTACTGCCGCAGCCGCGCCTTGCTCAAGATGTCTTGCAGGGCGTCGTCATCGAGATTCTGAAACAGCCGGCTCTGCTTGAGGAATTGGATGAGGTTCCGGCCGTCAACGAACATCCCGTTCTGGAAAAAGCGGCTCACAGGCGGAGAAGGCTTGTCGGGAGGAGCCGCGCGGAGAATGTCCGAGGTCTGCGGGTTGCCGGTGGAAAGCCGCTCTTCCATCGACGCATGAGGGGTAATTTCGGGGGACACGCGAGCAGAGTAGAACGAATTGTTCCCTGTGCCCATCCGCCAATCTGGCTAGTGGCGGGCTTCAATGGCGTGAAACCGCCCTCAGAGTGAGGCTTCGAGGGCATCGGCAGCTTTCGATAATTCGTGCCGCAAGACGTCATAATAGCGGTCGATGAAGAAATCCAACCGGGCAACTTCCCGGTCGATGAGGTCAAACTCCTGCTCGTTGCGGGTCGGCAGCATGAGCAGGCGACCGACATTGAACTCCTTCAGGAGCAGTTCCTCGCCGGAGCCGTTGAGCTGGATTGTCTGGCGCAGCAAAACGGCGTTTTTCAGCCGCTGAAGGTCGTGCTCGTTGCGCAGGATAACACTGCTGCGGGGGTAACCTTCTTCTGTGGGCTGGTTGAGCTCCCACTGCAGCTCGCGATAGGCCTCGCGGCTGTCGATGTCGACTACGCTGATCTGCGCTTCGGGCTGGAATACGCGCGCTTCGCCGGCGGCAGAGCTATCCGTGAAGGTAAAAACAAGCGCCTTGCCTTCGAGGGCATCCCACACGGCTTCGGTCAGTTTCGGCTCGCCCTTTCGGTAAAACAGCGGATCCTGATTGCGGTTGTAGCCGTGTTCCCGCGCGACGCTGATGATGTAGTCGTCGAGGATGCTCAGGTTGAAGTCGCCGGAGATGTCCGGCGAGCCTCCGAAAAAGATCATGCGGCTGGCGTGGAGCTTTTCGGCGAGCCCGATGCGATTGAGCACTTCATAGACCTGCCGGTAAACGAGCACACGCTCGCCGGGCAGGCTGCCGTTGGCAAAAAGCTCGAACGGATACTCATCGGCACGGTCGAGGTCATTCTGCACGGCCGCGTCAGCAAGCGCGCGCAGCCGCCGCAGGCCGAGGCTCTCCGTCAGGAAATGCAGGTCGAAGGTATCGCTTTCCCGGATGCGGTAGGTGTCGCGAAAGAGTTCATTCCCCGACGAATCGAACCGGTCTTCACCCTTGGGCAGATTCTTGCCGATGTTGGTGTTGCCCCCCTCGCGAAGTACCGATGGCGTCAGCACGATGATGACCTCTCGCTTTTGCCGGACGGTTTCTTCCGTACTGAAGAGCTTTCCAAGCAGGGGGATTTCGCCAAGAATTGGAACGGAGTCGACGGACTTGAGGTCATCCTTGGCCACGAGGCCCCCGATGATGAACGGTGTGTTGTTGTGGATGCGGGCGTAAGTGCGGACTTCGCGAATGGCAATTGTCGGCGCGCGGGCGACGACATCGCCATCTTGATTGGTGACTTCGACATCCTCACTTGGCACGCGGGAGGAAACCGCAGCGTTTACCTGCAGCGAAACTTCATCCCCCTTTGAGCTGATGCGGGGACGAACCGCGAGCTGAATGCCGACAGTCTTCTCGTTGAAATCGACCGTTTGGACGTTGCCGTTGCCGGAAAATTTTGACGAGGCGATCGGGATTTCCTCGGACACGTTGATGTAGGCCATCCGGTTGTCCAGGGTCAACACGCTTGGTCGGGAGAGGATCTCCGCATCGCCGTTGCTCACCAGCGCTCGCAGTTCAACTTCAAATGTGCCGAAGAGGTCGACGAAGCCGAAGGCCAATGTGTCCGGAATGCCGTCGGCGTCGGAAACGACGTTGCCCAACTGTACTTCCTGCAGACGGTCCATCTCATCGGGAATCAACTTCCACTCCACACCAAGGCGATTGAGCGCGGTTTCGTTGATCTCGAGGATCATCGCCTCGATCATGATTTGCCGCGCCGGCACATCGATTGTGTCTTCGATAAGGTTAATCAGTTTACCGACGGTGTTGAGCTGGTCCGGCAGGTAAAACACCATCAGCTCGAAAATCGGGTCGGCCTCGGTCATCGGGAACGGCTGTTTGAGGCCGTCGCCGACGGTGTCGTAAGACTCCGTCGGGGGCAAGGCGATGATCATGGGCAAGTCTTGGCGCTTAACGGCTTCCCCCGGTTTTCCGACATTGAAGCCGAACATTTTCAGCAACTGCAGGCACCGGTTCGGGTTGATGTAGCTGAGCCGGATCCGTTTGGAGGGGAGTTCGTACAGCGGGATCTCCGGCGTCTCGGTCTCGGGTGCACCGTCGCCCTCCTGTCCGTTAAGGACACCGACCATCAAGAGTGCCAGACTGATGGCACCTAACCAGCGGGCGGAGGAGGCCCGCCATTGAGGTAAGCAGAGGCGAAAGTCCAAAGCAACTTTAGGGCAAGTCCGTTAGCGCGCAGCATGCCTGCCTTCCACTGCATTCGGCAAGCACCAACCGCCCAATTCCCCCGATTGGGGGATGCAAAATCAAGGCAAACCTGGCAAAACCGCCCAACGCAATCGGTTGGCGCTCGATTTTCTCCGCCCAGCTCTTATTCTCTCTCAACCGGACGCGCAGCGTTGTTAAGGGTCGGCGCCGACGTCGGGATGAGCTTGGGATTGTGATCAGAAAGAGCGTCTCAACCGGCGATAAAATCGAAAACGCGGTCGAGGCCGAGGTGGGGCGGGGGGATTTGGAGGTTGCGCGGAGCGTTGGGGTGGACGCGGTAGAAGGCGTATTCGCCGGGCTCCCAGGCGCGAGGCCAGGTTTCCGGAAGACGGGACACCTCGAACTCGAGTTCAGCAGCGTCCGCCGGTTGGTGACCGGGCCGACCTATCAGGGTGTTGGATTCGTGTCCTGAGCGTGTCGAAACGCAAGCACTGGCGGCAAACCACTCGCAACGCACACCGGGGATCTTGTGGCGGCTGCGGTCGGCCATCCCGCGCAACAGGCCAACGAGGCGACCGTTTTCGACATCCTCGGGCAACACCATGTCCGCCTTACTCGCCACAAAGGCGACGCGTTCCAGCGGCCACAGCTTGATACCCAAGAGCCCCAGAAGGCGCGCGCCGAGAAGGGAGCCCGGCCGCAGCGCTTCGAAAAGGTCGTCGAGCATCTGGCGGTTGTCGTTGTAGCGTCCGTCGCCGCCCAGTAGGAGCGAAGGGATATCCACCAGCACGATCAGGCGCTCGGCCTCGCGCAGTTCCCCGAAGACGGGCAGCGCGAGTTCGCGTCGGTAACGGCGGTAAGCGCGTGTCATCCGCGTCGCCAATTCGGGAAAACGCTTTCGCGCGCGGGCGGCCATCGGCGCGAATTCCCCAGGGTTGCCGCCTTCGGGCTCGAGCCCGCTGAGGCGCTCGCCAGCGAGTTCTTCTATCGTTTGGCCTTTCGGGGTGTCGCCAAGCGGGTCCAACAGAAAGGTCGATGGCGCTACGAGTGGTTTGAAGCCAAGAATAAGCTTCGCGAGTGTTTCACGATAGGTGCGCAGGAGCAGCTCTTCGTCGAGCTCTTTAAACTTCTGCAGTGCCAGGTAATCGCCGGCGGCGTCGGCATAGCTACTGCGGTCTTCGAGGTGCTTGATTGTGTGGTCGCTCCATTCCGCATAGCTCTCGCAGGCGGCGATCGCCGCGTCGGCAATGCGCTCGCCAGGAAGGTCGAAAAAGTGCAGTCGCTGCCTCGAGAAGCGCTGGTCGCTGCGGCGGAACTCGCAGCGAAAGTGGGAGCAGTCACGGGTCTTTGCGGGCCAGGACTGCCGACGCGAGAGGTTGTCACGGGCGCGCTCGAGGCGGAAGGGGCCGCCGTATCCCGCGCGAAAGGCCAGCTCGCGGAAGTCTCGAGCGCGGGCGTGCTGCCCGAAGACGAAATGATCCGGATCGTGCTCCGCGAGGTGGCTCAGCAGGCTGGTCAGGAAAACCGTCTTTCCGCCTCCGGCGATACCGGTGATGGCGATCTTGCGCTCCCGCGGGAGCCAATGGGCCGGATTCAAAAGCATCCTCAGGGCGTTAAACGCGCAAAGCGTTGGCGTCAAAGCGCATTGTTGCAGTCAGCCGGGGTTTCGCCGGCGAAGGCTGCTTCGGAAAGAGACGTTTCAACTCACCGTTACCGGCCAGGGCGTCGGAGGTTCGAGCGGGGCCTTCCGGACGACGCCAGAGGTCTGCGACTCACCAGAACGAGACCACCAGCACGGCTGTGACGATCAGGAGAAGGACCGACCAGACGCGGTAGTTGCGGTGCCACGGCACATCGGCCAGCTCCTTGCTCTCTTCGCGGAAGAATTGTGGCGTCCAGCAGCTCTTGAGCTGTTCCTCCGTCGGCGGCTGACCGCGGCGGCTGCCTACCCACAAAGCGGCCAGCGAGACCGCAAGGATCAGCGGTGCGGCGTAGAGGTGCATTAGCGCCACCGCATCGAGCCAGTCCGGAACGGGCTGCTCGTTCGAAATCAGCCACTGCTCCGCCACGACGAAGCCGAACAGTAACAGGCCAGTCAACGTGCCGACCAGCAGCGCCAGGCGGGCGCCGTGGGCGTTGACGGTTCGCGAGAAGATGCCGCCAAGGTACAGGCCGACGATCGGTGGCACGCTAAAGGCCAGCACCTGCTGCAGATACATGAAGAGGTTTTCGAAGCGCTCAATCTGTGGGGCCCAGAGCGCTGCCAGCACCATAAACACCCCGGTGATGATCCGCCCGATGCCCATCAGCGTTTTCGAGGAAAACTCAGGCTTCCAAGGGCGGACGAAATCCATGGTGACCAGCGTCGAGGCGGCGTTGAGCGTCGAGTCGATCTGCGACATCAGCGCCGCAATAAAGCCCGCTAGGCACAGACCGAGCAGCCCGACGGGCAGAAGATCGAACATGAGCGTCGGGTAAACCAGGTCCGGGTTTGGCAGCGAATCATACAGGTGAATCGCCATTGTGCCCGGCAGCACCATGATGAACAGCACCGGAAGCTTCAGCGCCCCGGCCAGCAGGGCGCCCGCCCGACCGTGTTCGAGGTTTTTCGCGCTGAGGATACGCTGCGCCATGAACTGGTTGGTGCACCAGAAATAGAATCCCAGAATTGGAACGCCCAGCAGCAAACCCGGCCAAGGCATGGAGGGATCACCAATGGGCTGGATCAGGCTAAGGCTGCCCGGTTCGAGGCCTTGTGTCATGCCTTCCCAGCCGCCAACCTCGTGGTAGCCGACCACCGTGATGACCACCGCGCCAATCAGCAAAAAGACCGTCTGGATGAAGTCGGTGTAGATGACCGCCGCAAGGCCACCGGCGAGCGTATAAATTCCCGCAAGCACCGCCAGCACGGCAATCAGGATGCCGAGATCGGTCTCGGGAAACAGAATCCGCAGCACAATTCCGCCAGCGTAGAGGCTTCCCGCGGTATCGACGACGATGTTGAGGAACAGCGTCAGCGCGGAGAAGTATTTTCTCGACACTGGCCCGTACCTCAGCCCGAGGTACTCCGGAAGCGTGAAGACCTTGGCCCGCAGCAGAAACGGCAGCAAAAAGACAGCAAAGAAAACCAGGACCAGCGCGGCGACCCACTCGTAGTTGAAAACCGCGATACCCGAGCTGTAGGCGGCGGCCGCCAGCCCCGTCAGCGTGCTGCTGGAAATGTTCGACGCGAAAAGCGACACGCCAACGAATATCCAGGTCATGGAACGGCCAGCCAGGAAGTAGTCCTCCGCGCCCTTATGCTTGCGCCCCAGCCACAGCCCGAGCCCGATTACAAAGGCCAAGTAACCCGCGATGATCGCGATATCCAGGGCGGTCAGTTCGGCGTCGATCGGAATTTGGGCAAGCACGATTGAGGGCGTGGCTGAAAGTTCAACTTCGGCTGGCTCAGCGGCAGCGTTTGGGGTAAGACCGGTCGTCGGGGCTCGGTTTGAGGCCTTCAAGCATGCCTCAGCCTTTGCGTCAAGCAGCATGGCGCCCGCTGTTTGCCCACAGGGTCTGGGCGAGTCTAGGCTAATTCCCTAGAATGCAGCGATTATTTCGTTTACCCGTATAATCGACCCGGTATAGCCTTGGCAAATAAACGAGGGTTAACCCTCCATCTAGTCAACTGATATACTCCCCTCCGCGAAAAACGCTTTTGCCTTCGCTTCCTTTTCCTCAAGAAATCATTGACTTGCCGATAAAGGAAGGCCTGCTTGGAACGACAGCTGTGTGTTCGCGCCGCCTCGCCTGACTCCACCCTATATGAGCGATCTAAACGGCACCGATCGATCTGACACGGTTCAGGACTTCTTTCGATATGAGTGCGCTGTTTTGAAGCGGGCTCAGCAAGCCGATGAGCAGAGCCGCCCCAGCTATCGGGAACTTGTGGGGGAATACAACCGCCTGCTGCGTCGTCTGATCCGCACCTCGAATTCAGTCGAAAGCCTTGAACGCCAGTCAGTCAAGCTGCGCCACGAATGTTTTCGGGCCAACGAGGAAAACGCCGACCTGAAAGAAACCCTGACCTCGACTGAAGAGGAAAAGAACCATTTCATCGGGGTTGCTTCACACGACCTGCGCAGCCCCTTGTCGGCGCTGTACTCGATGGTCCGTCTGATGCACTCCGAAGGCGAGAACCTCGACCCCGAGATGCGGCAGGATATGCTAGGAATGGCGTCCGAATCGATCGAGCGGATGATGGGCCTCGTTGAGCACCTCCTCGACCTCAATCGGCTAGAACGCGGGGTTCAGGAACTGGAATTTTCCCAGGTCGCAGTCGCTGACGTCTGCCGCCGCCTGGTCGGCACCCTGACAACGCAAGCTCAGTCGAAGGCGATTGTACTGGAGATGACGTTTGCCGAGCTACCAACCGTACGCGCGCCGGAACGCGCCGTTGACCGGATCCTCGAGAACTTCCTTTCCAACGCGATCAAGTACAGCCCGCCGGAAACCACCGTGCGGCTCGGCGCGGATGTGACCGACGACGCCCTCGAGGTATGGGTGCAGGATCAGGGCCCCGGATTGACCGAGGAGGACCGCCAAAAACTTTTCCAGCCGTTCCAGCGACTCTCTGCGCAGCCCACCGGTGGTGAGAGCGCCAGCGGCCTGGGGCTGGCCATCGCCCGTAAACTGGCGGACTCCATGGGAGCGGAACTGACGGTCGAGAGTGAGGCAGGGCAGGGCGCCCGCTTCGGGTTGCGCCTGCCCCGGCAGGTCGCCGCCCGGAAAGCCGCGGAAGCCGTCTTTCCCGGCGCTTGAAGTGCCCGCAAGGCGGCTTTTCCACTTCTCTGGCTCACGATTGCAGACCGATGATAGCGACATGGGATTGCGTTACCAGAGCAATCATTGGCTAAGAGCTGGCCTGGAGCTGATTTTCCCGCGCCGGTGCGTCTACTCGGGGGCTCTGCTGGAAGATGACGCCCCCTTGCCCCACGTTTCCCAAGCGGCGCTCGAAAACCACCTGTTTCCGATCCAGGAGCCCTTTTGTGCGCGCTGTGGCTACCCCTTCGTCTCCCCCTCTGAGGCTGCCGGTGATTGCGTGAATTGCAGCCCGGGCGAACCCGCCTTCCGCAGGGCCCGAAGCCTCGTGCACCTGCGAGGGCTCGGCCAGAAACTGGTCCACGAACTGAAATACCGTGGCGGGCTTCACTTGCGCGCTGACCTCGAGGGGATCTTTCGGCTCTTTCCGGCAGTGTCCGACTTTGTCGCGGGAGCAACCCTCGTCCCGGTTCCGCTGCACCCTTCGCGGCAGCGTTATCGGGGTTTCAACCAAAGCGAAATGGTCGCCCGCGGGCTGGCCGATGCCAGCCCGGGCTGTCGTTGTGAATCGGTCCTGGTGCGAGCCCGCCGTACGGCCACCCAGACGCGCCTCAACCGCGCGCAGCGGACCTCGAACGTTGACGGAGCCTTTGCGCTCGCGCGCGGAGCGCAGGTGCTACTTCTGCGCCGCTACGTGGTCATCGACGATGTCGCCACCACAGGTGCCACTCTCCGCGCCTGTGCGCTCGCCCTGCGGGAGGCTGGCGCTGACATCGTGGACGCCGCAACCTTCGCCCACGGCTGAACGCTGTGTCCAAGGGCGAGCCTCTGGCGACTTTAGCCGCAGCAACGCTTTATACCATCTTGCCGAATAGATCGGTAGATTGAACGCCGCGTGGCGCCTTCGGATGATTTTGGCGCAGAGCGGCGTTCGCGACGACGAGGCGGGGCCTACAGGCTCAGCCGTCGCCCTCACTGCCTTGCTCTGCATCCAAAACATCTCGATCAATTTACCGACCTCTCCGGCAAGAGGGTATGAATTGGCGTCTACCTGCGGTCTGAATATGCCGCGACGGCCGGAGTGCACAGGGCACGGTGGAGCCGATCGGCGCGGGTCCAAAGCCTAGAGGGCTGTGACCGCGAAGTAGTGGGCGCTGAGCTGATCGGAGAAAACGGTGAGGCGCTGGCTCAGGTCGCCGAAAAAGCCTGTCAGGGCCGGGCGGGCGCCCGACTCGTCGGTTGCGAGGACCGCCTCGAGGTCCAGCAGAGACACCGTGCTGGTCAACGCGACGGCCTGGCGGTCAAGCGGGTGAAGAGTAGCCAGAGCGCTGTGGTGGGGCAACTGCCGCAGCAACTCGCGGATGCGCTCGACCTGGAAGCTCAGCGAACGCGGATTGGACGGGTCGAGCACCAGTAAATCGCACACCGCGCGCGGCCAGATGGCCGTGAGGTAGCGGCGGCGGTAGGTCATGGTGCTGTCCGCAAAGTCCAGCAGGCGGCTCAGCAGCAGCGCTTCGAGCGGCTGCTGCTGCTGCAGGCAGTCGCCCAGCACATCGATCAGGATGAGCGAGCGCTCCAGCCGCCGGCCAAGGTCGAGAAAAAACCAGTCCTGGCCGCGCGTGGTATTTTCGGCGACCATTCCCGAAAACGCCGCCAGAGCGTCGAGCAGGCTCAGCAGTTCCGTGTCCAGGCCCTCTTCAAGGGACAGCCGTTCGCCGCCGGCAAAGTAGGCCTGCCGTTCCGGGATGTTGCGCAACAGCTGCGTGGTGTTGCCGCTGATGCGTTCGCGCACGGTGTAAGTGGTGCGGTTGACGTGGCCTAGGTTGTTCGAGAGGCCCATCGGGTAGTCGGTGTCCCAGACCAGGCGGTCGATCACGGCCTCGACAAAACGGCGTGGCGGCTTGCGCTCAGTGTCGGCGCGCAATTGGGCGAACAGGTCGTTGGGTAACAGACCGGCAATGAAAGGTGCCAGCGCCTCGGTTTCCTCGTCGCTGGTACTCTCCTGCAGAGCGCGCAAAATCACCAGCAGGCCGCGAACCTGCCCTTCGACGCGCTCGACGTAGCGGCCTAGCCAGAAGAGGTTGTCGGCCACCCGGCTCGGAAGATTCTCGCTCGAGCGGCGGATGGACTGGCGGGCGGGGGGCTCGACCGTCTGCGCGGCGGCCTGCGCCCGGGCGCTGACCACCCACACGTCTTTGCTCTCGCCGCTCTCGAAATCCCCGGTCTGGGGGGACGAGCGGGCGGCGCGTCCGAGGCCTCCCGGCATCAGGTAGCCGCGCCCATCCTCTCCCAGAACAAGGAAGCAGCGCAGGAGGAAGTGTCGCGGCTGCAGGCGACCGTCAGCAAACACCGGGGCAGTTGCCTGAGACACGATTTCCTGCGCGCACCAGGCTTGCGGATCGGCCTGGATCCGCGCGCGCAGGTCGGCGCGCTCTTTTGAGGAAAGGCTGGGGCCGAAAATGCTCTTGCGGAAACTGTAAGTGCGAAAGGTGGGCTTTAGCGCGAGGGTGTGGAGGTTGGCCAAGACGTAGTCGCGCTCCGTCTTTTGGCCGCACCACCAGGTCGCGACCGAGGGCAGTTTCAGTTCCTCGCCCAGAAGGTTGCGGCAAATACCCGGCAGGAAAGCCAGCAGGGCAGGCGTCTCAAGCAGTGCCGCGCCGGGGATATTGGTGACGGCGACGTTGCCGCAGCGCACCGCATTGAGCAGGCCGGGAACACCCAGCAGCGAATCGTCACGCAGCTCCAGCGGGTCGCAGTAGTCCGAGTCCAGCCGACGCAGGATGACGTCCACAGGCCGCATGCCGTCGGTGGTCTTCAGGTAAACGCGGTTTTCGCGCACGGTCAGGTCGGCCCCTTCCACCAGCGGGTAGCCCAGCTGCCGCGCGAGGAATGACTGCTCGAAATAGGTTTCGTTGAACGGTCCCGGCGTCAGCAGGACAATGAGCGGGTTTTCTTTCTGCCGCGGAGCCAGCCGTTCAATCGCGGCGCAGTAACGCTGCAGGTGCGGCTGCAGCCGCCGCACCCCGAGGGGGCGCAGCACGTCCGGAAGCACGCGGCTGGAGATGAAGCGGTTTTCCAGAGCATAGCCCAGCCCGCTCGCCGCGTCGAGTCGGTCGGAGAGCACCCACCAGGAACCGTCGGGCGCCCGGGCAAGGTCGGCGGTGTACAGGTGCAGAAAACGCCGCCGTGGTGGGATAATCCCCCGGCAGGAGCGCAGGAAGGCGGGATTGCCCAAGACCAGCTCGGGCGGGTAGGACCCGCGCAGGAGATTCTGGCGGCCGTAACAGTCCTGCAGGATCAGGTTGAGCAGGTGCAGACGCTGGCTGAGGGCTAGTTCGAGTTGGTGCCATTCCGCCTCGCCCAGCAGCAGGGGAATAATGTCCATCGACCAGGGCCGAGCACCCTGTTTCGGGTCGGTGTAGGCGTTGTACGTGATGCCGTTGTCCTGGATGATGCGGCGCTGCTGGTCCACGCGCATCTGCAGGTGCTTCTGGCCGATTGCCTTCAGGCCGTGGATGACCTTGTCCCAGTAAGGTCGGGTTTCCTCCGGGGCGGAGCGCAGCTCGTCGAAATAGCCCTCCGGCGGGGCGTAATCGTCGGCCCAGGCCGCTGCGGGAGGCGGCTCCGAAAGGAGGGTTTCGGCGGACGGCGACATGAGCCCCAACGTTGACGCAAGGTGCGCCGAAACCAAAGACTTAATTGCCGGATCTGGGAGCTTTTCCCAACCCCGCTTCGCCGGGAGCTAGCGGGACCGGATCAGCCCTCGCGGTGATAGGGGTGACCGTGAAGAATCGCGTGGGCCCGGTAGAGCTGCTCGAGCAAGACCACGCGCGCCAGGTCGTGGGGGAGGGTGAGGGGCGACAGCGAACAGGCCTGACCGGCCTGGGATTCGATTTCCGGCGCAAAACCGTCCGCGCCCCCGAGCAGCCAGACCGTTCCCTCCGGCAGGGTGTCGCACCAGGTGGCGAAGGCCGCTGAGTCGCGGACCTTGCCCCGCTCGCTCAGCACGATCCCGCCGACCGGACATCGGTCGAGCCACGGGCGTTGTTTCACGGCCTCGGCTGCGGGTCCCGCATCGCGCAACTCGACGACCTCGAGGCGCAGCCAGGGTGTGAGCCGCTCACGATAACGCTCGTTCCACTGCCGGGCCGCCGGAAGCTTCAGGCGGCCCGCGACCACGAGGTACCAATGCTTCACCGCGATTCCGGCTCTTCGTCTGGCGCAACGAAGGGGGCGTTGTCGTCTTCAGACTCGGATTCCGCAGCTGTCGGCCCCTCGGGCGTGTCCTCGGTGGCGCCGTTGATCTCGTCTACCTGGACGTTGAGCCTGGCGGCGAGCTCGCGCAACTCGCAGAGCCGGGCTTCCACATCTTCGGCTTTCTGCTCGAGTTCGGCCTCTCGCTCCTGCTGCTCCAGTGTCTTTTCGAACAAGGTCTCTTCCGCGTCGGTGAGAAAGACCTCCCGAGCTTTGATTTCCTGGCGGGCAGCTTCAAGGGCGGCTTCGCGCTCGTCGAGCTTTTGGTCAAGCCCCCGCCGGGCTTCGGTTTCCTCAGGCGGCGTTTCCGCAGAGGCAGCGGTAGAAGTCTTCGGCAGCGCGTTGAGGCGCGCATTGACGAGGTTTTCCTTGGCCTGCAGAAGGGCTTCCGCTTCGCGCACGTCCCGCTCTTTCTCCATCAGGGCAGCCTCGCGCGAGTTGATCATGCGCTCGCGGCTCAGCAGCGAATTTTCGAGCTCCCGCAGGGAGCCTTCGAGCTCCTCGAGGTCTCGGGGAGACATCCGCCGCTGGTAGCGAAAGGGCGCCCGGCTGCGCCGCATGACCTCGGATATGGCCCGGCGCGTCTCAAGGGATTGCACCGCCGTCGACTTGGCGACCGGACGCAAATTCAGCTGGTCGCGCCAGGAACCTTCGGGGTCGCTCATATGCCCGGATGTACCCGTTCCCGATTACCGGCCGAACAGACGGGCAAAGAACCCGCGTTTTTCCTTGTGCCCGAGCGCCGAGCGGAATTCCGCCGCGCTCTCGGTCATGTAGCGCCGAGCGAGGGGCACGCAGATGGCTTCCTTTTCGGGGTCGTTGATGGTCATGAAGCAGCGTTCGACTTTAACGCCGCGCTGGAGGCTTTTGTAAATGTCCTGCACCTGGTCGCGGAAGACGTCACCGAGCTCGGAAATGCGTTTCACAATGATATCTTCGAGCTGGGCCACTTGATCCTTGTTCAAACGGGCTTTCGCCGCTTCGTTCGCGCCGAGCTTGAAGCCATATTTCTTCAGGAGCGAATTCTTTTCGTTTTCGCTGAGCTGGTTGAGCAGCAGCCCTACCGCCTCCGGGAAATGCAGACCCTTGCTGCCCGGGCGGAAGGGGATGTAGCGCGACAACTTGTGGCCATCGAGGCTCGAAATGGCGTTGAGCAGCTCGCGGAAATCACCGCCGACTATAATATTTTGGGCCATGTTCTGAGAAAACTCTGCGAAGGCGCCCAGGGTCTGAATATCCTCAGCTTGGCAGAACTCCAGCGTCTCTCCGGAAAGGCCGCAGAGGCGAAGCGGATAATCTTCCGAGATTTCGAGGTGCTTGAGATTTTTCGTCAGCGTGTCGTCCTTAGTCGCGGCGGCGTCGACTGTAGCAACCATGTCCCCAAAGGGATCGTCGAAGGACTGCGTTTCGATCAGGATGTGAATCAGGTGATCGATGCGCTGCGGGCGGCCCGCGAGCCCTGGGAGGTCGTTGAGCTCATCCCAGGAGTAGTCGATGTATTTTGAGGGCGTCTCGTTCTCGCCCTTGAGCGGCCAGTCGTCCAGTTCAAGGTTCTGGGCGAGGGCGTTGAGTTTCGTGTCGACCATTAGCGAAGTCGCAAAACCAAAGCGGACCTCGTCCCACTCCTTCTTGGAGTAGCGGCGCACGGGTTTGGGCGGCTCCTTGAATGATTTGTCGACAGACATAGCTCCAGTTCAAATCAAATCCACGTGGCGGTCAAGTTCCGCCGATAAACGCTGGTAATCGGTCAGCACGCTGTCGTCGTCTTTGGCGACCTGGCCGACGAGGTTGACGGGCAGGCCAAGGGTGACGGCGCGACGCACCACGGTCGCATCGCGGATCTGCGATTCAAAGATCTTCGCGGATGGCGCGACCCGCTTCTGATTCCGGAATTGGTTCAGTCGGAGCTGCATGCGCATTTTCGGCACTTCGATGTCCACATTGGACTTGATCGAATTGAAAATGATCCCCTTGACATGCGCGGGGTTGCCCATGCCGCCCATCCGGAAGCTTGCGGAGCGCTTATGGAACAGCAGGAGCTTTTCCACAAGCAGGGTGAAACCGATCAGGCTCAGGGCGTCCGGGTTTGCCGGAACGTACATTTCGTTGCTGCTGAACACGCCGCATTGCGAGGCGTTGAGGATGTTTGGCGGGCAATCGAACACGATGTAGTCGTACTCAGCCTCAAACTCGGCAAGCTGCTGGTAAAAGACCAGGTAGTGCGGCTGATTAGGATCGATCCGGTACTCGTTTTCGATATCCACCCAGGTGAAGGTGGTCGGGACCAGGTCCAGGCCGGGCAAAACGCGCTCGCCCGTCTTGTTCTGCACAACGTCTTTGACGACGATTTCGCCAATGCGCTCTTCTCCGGGCTCGAAAATCGAGTAAATCGCGCCCTTCCCGGTGATGTTGAGGCGGTTCCAGCGGTCCAGGCGCATCAACCAGATGCTGGCATTGGACTGAGTGTCCAAATCGAACAGAAGCACCCGTTTACCCTTTTCCGCTAGGCAGGCCGCCACGTTAACGATCAACGACGTCTTGCCGACACCGCCCTTATAGTTGATAAAGCAAATTTTCCTTGGCATGGCCTAATCGGTCAAAGCAATTGCGCAGGTCTCCCGGATTCGCCCGGCCATCGCAAGCATAATTTCAAGTGTACCAACTTCTTTGGACGTTTGTTGAGGCGAAATCGGGCATGTGCAAAGGCCTTGGCGAAGCCCAAGATTTATGTCTACAGCCTTTCCTGTGGACGTGGCCGGAATTTGCTAGTAAGGCCGTGGGCCCGTTACCCCTTAACCTCGCTTGAGTCCGCATCAGAAGCGGAAATGGGCGTTTTAAAGATTGCCAAGAGGCCAATGTCTGGTGCATTTTATTGTAGAAATTCCAGCCAGATTTCGATTGCAAGGGAGGGTGTCGTTGCCTCAAAACGGTTTTGTACGACGGATCCAGCCTCCCGACTTGCTTTGTTGACCTAACGTTTCGCTTTCCCCACTATGAGAAAATTCAAAGTCGTCACCCGCATAACCAATTACATCTGGGCAGAGTCGCCAGATGACGCGAAGAAATTCCACGAAGATCTCGTGGCACGGGGTAAGATTACTTTGGAGAAAGACGGTCAGACCGTCGTCAAGTACTCGCGCGCGCTCGGA
Source organism: Opitutales bacterium (assembly GCA_050331415.1). Taxonomy (GTDB): domain Bacteria; phylum Verrucomicrobiota; class Verrucomicrobiia; order Opitutales; family Cerasicoccaceae; genus DAIQNO01. The sequence goes on from JBHJGW010000007.1 coordinate 28,236, forward strand.
GTGCAATTCATCGAGGCACCCGAGGACATCTCCAAATCGCGTGATCCAGTTGAGAAGCCGCGCCCGCTGGACTGGATTGAAATCAAGCACGACGGCATGTCGTTGATCGCGCTGGTGACCAAGCTTTCCAAGCGCCGCGTGTACTACTACGAGGCGTTGACCCAGAGCCAGCGCTCGATCGAACGCGAAGCGTGGGAAAAGTGGGCCAGCCAGCACATCGTCCATCCGTCCTACGAGCAGGAACTGCCACCATTTATCATCAGCGAAGCTGTTCGCGAACACAAGAACCGTGGACTCATCACCGAGCGCGGCGGCACGCCGGAATCGGCGATCATTCTTTCCGTTCTGGAAAAGTACGGCTACGAGCCTGACGACTACGAACTCCAAAACGGTTACTGGGCGGAGACCCTCCTCGAGCGCGAGATTACCAAGCACATCATGGAGAACGCGTCCGATGGCGGCGAAGGCGGAACTGCCGAAGCTGACGAATGGGACATCTCTTTCGGCGAAGACGTTCCGACTCTCGACGAGCTTTCCAACTAGGGAGCCTTGACATGGTGAATAGTCCGATCAGCCTGGACGCGGTCGTTCTCGTGGCGCTGGGGCTGTCGGTGGCGGGCTTAATCATCTGGTTCGCCACCAAGAAAAATTGACCCGGGGTAAGCGAAGGTTCGCAGCAGGTGATGGTCATCACCGCTGCGAGCACTGGCGTTGGTCGGGCCTGCGCTCGGCGTTTTGCCGCTGAGGGATTTATCGGGTGCGCGTTTGCGCGGAGCGCCGTCAAACTCGAGGCGCTGGCGACAGAATTCGAGGCCATCCACAGCTACCCACTGGACGTTTCCGATGCCGCCGCCGTTGAAGTGGCCTCTCGGCGGGTTCAGTCCGATCACGGGCGTGTCGACGTTTTGATCAACAACGCCGGGGTAACCACGGGTGGTCAGCCTGAAGACGCGGAAACGGTCGACCGCATCATCGACACCAATTTGAAAGGTACCATGTACTGCACCTTCGCGGCGCTGCCAATCATGCGGGCGCGGCACGAAGGGCGGGATTTCAAAGTGGCGTCGATTTCAGGTGTGGACATTCAGCCCGAGGGCAACACTGGCCTCTACGCCGCCTCCAAATAGGGGCAGGCGGCGTTTTCGGGTCGATCGTCAAACGCGTCAGCCACGAGGGCATCCTCGTAACGACTCTGTACCCGGGCGGCATCGACACACCGCTCTGGAATGACGCGAATCCCTATCCGCTCGATCCGGACGGCATGATCCGGCCCGAGGAAGTAGCCGATTTGATCGCCTACATCATGGCGCAACCGCGCCGGACCCTGTTCAAAAACGTCATCTTTGTGCCGGTCGCCGAGCAGTGGTAAAACGCTCCAGTGAAAGGCTCTAATACCACCTTACCGAATAGATCGGTAGATTGAACGCCGCGTGGCGGCTTCGGATGCTTTTGGCGCAGAGCGGCGTTGGCGACGACGAGGCGGGGCCTGCAGGCCCAGCCGTTGCCCTCGTTGCCTTGCTCTGCATCCAAAATCATCCCGATCAATTTACCGGCTTCTCCGGCAAGATGGTATAACGGAGTCACAAGCGCCGGTGCGAGCGCAAAGGGCGGGCTCGAAGAGCGGAAGCCTTGCCTCGGTCTCGCGAATGCAGCCAGGCGCGAAAAGCGCCCGGGCGAAGTTTCAATTCCGGCCAAGACGCAGCCGGATGGGGCCCTTGATGTCCGCGTCGGGCGGTACGACCTTTCCGCCTTGGGTGATGACGAGTTCGCCGCTGCGGGCAAGACGCCGGGCAGCTTTGCGAACCTCGTCCATAGCTTCACGCCAATCCTGCGGACGCCAGCGTCGGGCGGCCTCTGACGGGCAGAAACTCTTTTCGGGTCCGCGCTCGCGGGCGAGTTCGCGGAGGGCCGTGTCAGCGGAGTCCATAGGCCAAGTGTGTTTCCGGCATCGAGCTCAGTCCCGCTCTAGCCGACGGACGGTAGCCTCTACCATAATCTCGTCCGAAAGCGCTTCCAGGGCCGATTGCAGTTCGTCGAGGTCGAGATCGGCGCAAGCTCCGAGGCGGGCGTGCATGCGAAACAGCGCTGCCCCGCTCTCGGGTGCGCTTTCCGTTTTGGTGAAGAGCTCCTCGACGTTCACATTCCGGTCCTGAAGGAGCTGCGTGATGCGTCGGACGATGCCCAGCTGATCGTTGCCGAGTAGCTGCAGGTCGCACTGCAGCTCTGGCTCGGGTGCCGGCTGCTGGGCAGGCGCGAAGGTGAACTCCAGACCGGGCAGGCCGCTCAGAGCCTCGCGCATCTGCTGCGTTTTGTCAGGCGCCAGGCGGACATCCAGCATGCCGACGAACCGGCCGCCCAAGTGCAGCATCCGGCTTTCCTCCCAGTTGCCCCCGTTGGCGTTGATACACGCTGCGAGATCTTTGACCAGGCCCGCGCGATCCGCGCCGCTCACGGTCAGAATCATCATTTCGGTTTCCACGGTTTCAGTTTCCCCAATTCCGTAGGGCTACGGCAAGGGCAAAGCGGCCCTGTGCCCGGCCGTTTCTTTCCGACTTTGCTATTGTCCAATCCGCCGTCACTCCGCAGACTGTAGGGGAATGGCGGATACGGTAAAGGTGGTCAAAGTCGCCGACGGTGGCTTCTGGCTGATGCTGGTGGGAACGCTCGTTATGGTGGCAGTTGGTGCGTGGTGGTGGCAGCGGGAACAGGCGCAGCTCGACGCAGCCGAGCAACGCATCAACGAGCTGGCCGGAGAACTGGCGGCCGCCCGGGAAGAGAAGCAGCGACTGCTCGCGCGAACGGCCCTGACCCTGATCCATGTCTCGGAAAACGCCATTACCCTGCAGGTGGCCACGGCGGATGGTTCCGTGCGTGAGATTGCCACTCCGTTCTCGCCGGAAAATGAGGTGTTCGTGGACTATGTCGTCCATCAGGGGCGGGTACTGATCCGCCGTGTCTTTGATGAGCACACGCCTCCCAACCAGGCTGTTTCCGTGGATCCAAACCTCGTCGCCGTTGACTGGGGTTCGCTCGGTGACTCTAGCCATGGTCGGGCAATCTACCGCAGGCTTTCGCCGGGGCGATGGATCATCAGCATCAGCGGCGCGGGTGCGTTAGGTCTCGAGCCCGTCTCTTCCGACGCGCTGCCAAGCCTCAAGCCAGCTCCAAATCTGTCTCCCAAAGCGGATGGGCGCGGTTGACGGCCTGCGCTTTCCGCGTTGCGCCCGGGACACGATCCTCGCAACGTAACGCAATGGGCATGACCATCGAATTGCCGAACCTGGAACGTCAGGACGCCGCACCCGAAGCGCACTGGGCCGAGATCTGCGAAGAGCTGCGTTTCGCGGACGCCCATCCTGAACAGATCGCCTCCCGCTGTTGCCCGCAGTTTTCCACTGCGATCAGTTAGGTATCCACCGGCACTGGCTTTGGCGCATTACGCATGGCTGACGACCACAAATACGCCCCGGTTTCCGATGTGCTCGCCGGCCTGGAACATCGGCTGTCCTTTCTCGCGGAGACGGGCCTGGGCTACCTGACGCTCGAGCGCAACTACGCCACCCTTTCTGGCGGCGAAGCCCAGCGGGTGCGCCTGGCGACGCAACTCGGGATGGGCCTGGCGGGCGTCACCTACGTCCTCGATGAGCCCAGCATCGGACTGCACCCCGTCGATCAGGATAAACTGATCGCCAGCCTGATCGACCTGCGCGAACGCGGCAACAGCGTGCTCGTCGTCGAACATGACGAGGAAACCATGCGTGCCGCTGACCACATCGTGGAGCTCGGCCCGGGCGCGGGCGCGGCTGGCGGCGAGCTCATCTTTCAGGGATCGGTCGCCGAGTGCGAGCAGGCGTCAAAGTCAAAGACTGGGGCGTACCTCAGCGGACGCTCGTCGCTCGACCGTAATGGAAAACGATTACTGCCGCGACGTGGCTGGCTGGCGGTGCTCAATGCCCGTGAACACAACCTGCGCAACCTCGCGGTGAAGTTTCCGGTGGGCCTGTTGACAGTCGTCTGCGGCGCGTCCGGAAGCGGCAAAAGCACGCTCGTCAACGGCATTCTTGCCAAGGCGATGGCCATGCGACTGTATCCAGCAGCTAAGGACTTGCCGGGAGCGCATGACGGCCTCGATGGTGTCGAGCACTTCACCAGCGTCGTACGGGTCGACCAGAGCCCCATTGGGCGCAGCCCGCGCAGCAACCCGGCGACCTACACCAAACTTTTCGACCACCTTCGCGAGCTCTTCGCGAAATGCCCGCTGGCAAAGGTTCGCGGTTACAAGCCTGCGCGTTTCTCCTTCAACGTGCCCGGCGGGCGGTGCGAGCGCTGCAGCGGCGACGGCCAGATCAAGCTCGATATGCAGTTCATGGGTGATGTCTTCGTCGAATGCCCCTCGTGCCGGGGTGCCCGTTACAACCGCGAAACCCTCGAAGTGCGGTATCGTGGCCTGAACATCTCGGAAGCGCTCGAGCTTACCGTCGACGAGGCCCTCGAAACGTTTTCAGCGATTCCAAAAATCCGCGAGCGCCTTGCCACGCTCCAGGCCGTTGGCCTCGGCTACGTTCGGCTTGGGCAGCCCGCAAATACCCTGTCTGGCGGCGAGGCCCAGCGCATCAAGCTCTCGCTGGAACTCGCTAAACGTCAGCAGGGCTCGACGCTGTACCTGCTCGATGAGCCCACGACTGGCCTGCATTGGGAGGATATCCAGCGCCTGCTCGACCTGCTGTTCCAACTGCGCGACGCCGGTAATACCATCGTGCTCATTGAGCACCAGCCCGACGTGATGCGCCTTGCGGACTGGCTGATCGAGCTTGGCCATCCCCTCGGCGACGAGGCTGAGGGAGCCACCCGGGGCGGCTACCTCCTCTACGCCGGGACGCCCGAAAACATCGCCAACGAACCAAAGAGTCCAACCGGGGAATGGTTCCGTCGGCATCAACGCCTGTCTTGAAACATGGTGTCGTCCCTTCACGCCCGTAGATCACACCAGACCTGCCCGCCTTCGGTACTCCCGGGGCGAGATATTTTCGGCGGATTTAAAACGGCGGTTGAATTGCGAGAGCGACTGAAATCCGCTAGCGAAGGCAATGTCGGCTACGCTGAGCGAGCTGTGATGAAGCAGGTTTCGGCAGTGGTCGAGCCGGGCACGGTTAAGGTATTCGGAAAAGGTGACCCCCAGGCTTTCGTGGAACAGACGCGAAAGGCGCTCCCGGCTGAGCCCGACAGCATTGGCCACTTCCCCGAGGCTGAGCGGGTCACTGAAATGCTCGCGGATGTGCTGCACCGCCCGCTGAACCGTCCAGGGAAGCGCCTCCTGGCGATGCCCGAGCGGGTGGGCGAGCTGATGGGCGAGCGCTTCGAGCGCCAGGCCCAGCACACGCTCCAATGCCCGCTGTTTTGGCGCAGGCAGCGTTTCGGTAACGCAGACATGCCCAACCGTAATGGAGGCCACCAGCAGGGGCAGGCTGAAAGCCTCGCCCGCAGCGGGTTCGGCCCGCCAGACCAGCCTTACCCCGCACAAGGCTTCGACGTCTTCCTGCAGGCGCGAAATAGCGCCGCTGCGCTCCAGCCGTTGGGTAAGCACTTCCTTGGCAATCTCCGGCATACCATTCTTTTCACAGACCCGCTCGCTTAGTGTCAACAAATGCGGAGTTACGGAAGTGATGCGGAGAACTTATACTGGAAACCTGATAGCATCAGAAATCGTTATGGATACGCTCACCAAATTCTCCCACCCGAAGATCAACTTTCCGCTGCCACCGGCCGCTGAGAAAGTTTTGGCCGCGGCTCCGTCGGTGACGGTGCCGGATTCGATGGATGACTTGCGCGCCCTGGCTGTCCGGAACAAGGATGCCGCCGGTTGGCACGATGTCGCTTATACCTTGCCGGACGGTAAGGAAGTCGTCGAAGTAAAAGTTTGCCAGACCAAGAATGGCATCGCCGCCAACTACCTCGAGCCGTACATGCGCCGCCGTGATCCGGACTGTATGGTGATTGGCGACGAGCGGCCCACGGACAAGCCGACCTACCAGCACCGCTTCGGTGAATCCTTTGACGGAGTGCGTGAGGAGAGCCTCGAGTGGCTCTCGAAGCAGCCGCTGGCAATGTTCCCGTTCAATGCCGGGCTCGCGGGTAAAGGCAAGGACGCGATTGTGATCGCGCCGGACAATGCTGGCTTCTTCGCCCTCGGCCTCGCCCTTTTGCAGGGGATGCTCAAACCGGAGGAGGTGCCCGAAAACTTCAATCCCAAGGCCGTCATCTACGTCGCCCCGCCGTTCCGCCATACCCACTTCAACGGCAAGCAGGTGGTCGTGCATAACCGCCTCGACGACATCCACGAGCTGTTCAGTTACAACCTGTATCCCGGTCCCAGCGCCAAGAAGGGCATTTACGGCGTGTTGCTTACCCTGGGCGAAGAGGAGAGCTGGGTCACCATGCACTGCTCCACCGTGCAGGTCGTCACGCCGTACGAAACAAGTATCGTCATTTCCCACGAGGGCGCCAGTGGTGGCGGTAAGAGCGAGATGCTCGAGCAGGTGCATCGCCAGGCGGACGGCTCGTTGATGCTAGGCCAGAACATCGTCACCGGGGAAACCCGCGAGCTCAGCCTTCCGCAGTCTTGCGAGCTGCGGCCTGTCACCGACGACATGGCGCTGTGCCACCCGAGCCTCGTCAGCGCCAAGGGCAAACTTGGCCTCGTCGACGCCGAGGATGCCTGGTTTGTGCGCGTCAACCATATCGAGGACTATGGGACAGACCCCCACCTCGAAAAGCTGACGATCAGCCCGCCGGAGGGGCTGCTCTTCCTTAACATCGAGGCACAGCCCAACAGTACCGCATTGATCTGGCAGCACATTCAGGACGAGCCGGGCAAGCCTTGCCCGAACCCGCGCGTGATCATCCCGCGTGGCATCGTCCCCGGCATCATCAAGAAGGACGTGTTTGTCGATGTGCGCAGCTTCGGGGTACGGTGCCCGCCCTGCACGGCCGAAAAGCCGACCTACGGTATTATGGGCATGCTGCACCTGCTGCCGCCCGCGCTGGCGTGGCTGTGGCGCCTCGTCGCGCCGCGTGGCCATGCCAACCCGAGCATCGTAGACGCCGCCGGGATGTCCTCAGAGGGCGTGGGCTCGTACTGGCCGTTCGCAACCGGCCGTCGCGTCGACCAGGCGAACCTCCTTCTGCAACAAATTATGGATACGCCTGCGGTGAAGTACGTGCTGATTCCCAACCAGAACATTGGTTCGTGGAAGGTCAGCTTCATGCCGCAGTGGATCGTCCGCGAGTACCTGGCCCGCCGCGGTGGAGCACGGTTCACCTCGCAGCAGGTCAAGCCCTCACGGTGTTCGCTGTTGGGCTGGAATCCAAACTCGATGGTTGTCGAAGGACGTCCGATCGGCTCGTGGTTCTTCGATGTCGACAAGCAGCCGGAAGTCGGGCCCGAAGCCTACGACAAAGGCGCGCAGATCCTCCGCGACTTTTTCCAACAGGAGCTGGCCAACTTCGATTCCCCCGACCTCATGCCGCTCGGGCGCCAGATCATCGAGTGCTGCAAAGACGGCGGAAGTGTCGAGGACTATCGAAAGATCATCGAGCACCCGTCCCTCGACGAGGAAGATTGAGCTGCGTTCTTTTCGAAGACGAATTGCCGACGCCGCCCCTATTCAAAGGGGCGGCATTTTGCTAAGAGGCCTGTTAAACCACCTTACCGAATAGATCGGTAGATTGAACGCCGCATGGCGGCTTCGGATGCTTTTGGCGCAGAGCGGCGTTCGCGACGACGAGGCGGGGCCTACAGGGCCAGCCGTCGCCCTCGCGGCCTTGCTCTGCATCCAAATCAATTTACCGACCTCTCTGGCAAGATGGTATTAGAACGAGGGATACGTCAGCAATGGCGTCTCTGTGACGCCAATTGCGTTTCAATTCTTTCCTAACCGCTCTTAAAGCAGGCGTTGACGAATCACATCGCCGACCGCCTTTAGCTGGTCGTCGGGCATTTCGGAGGTGCCTCGAGAGATGATGAAGCCGGTGGCGCCACCGTCGAGACAGCCGTGCGCGCAATCGGCAAGCAGCTTGGGGTTGTCCGCCTGTTCACCTCCCGGGACGCCGATACCGAGTCCCGCGTAGCAGGGCTTGGGTGCGCCGCCTTCAACGATACGGCGGGTTTCGATTTCGCACCAGTCCGGCCCGAAGGCCACCTGGCGTTTCTCGGCGGCGGCTTCTTCGCCAAGGGCTTCCCGTCCGACGTGATCGCCACGAAGGAAGGTCGCGCTGACGAATTGATGGGCCTGCTCTTCAGTGAAGTCCGCAAGCATGGTCTTGCGATAGAGCCGAAGGGTATTGCGGTACCGGCCGCCGCTGACGCCCGGGTAGATCGAAGGCTTGAGCCAGTCGGCATATTCAATGACCCGTTCGGGGTCGTCGCCGGCGCGCCAGGCGAGGTTTCCGAAATGGCTGCAGTTCTGGAAATGGTAACCGACGTCGATGCCTCCGCGAACAGCGCGCTGGGCATTGGCGATGTCGGCCCGGAAGCGGTGGAGGCTTTCCCACTGGAAGTTTTCCCAGGCGAGGACTTCCGGATAGCGGGTCATCAGACGCCAGAACACGGTGAAGAAACCGTCGCGACGCGCGGAGGCGGGCTTGTCGCGGAACAGGGAAACCATTTCACGCATGCCCGCAGCGGCGCGATCGGCGTCGAGGCCGCGCGTTTCGGCCAGCTTCAGGCAGTCGGGGCAGAAGCAGCCGGGGGTGAAATGGCCCTGCCACACCTCCGGCTTGAGCAGCTGTTGCATCGGCCCGCAGCGCTCATGCATGAACATGAAGCCAGCGAGGTAGTCATTCTGGCGCAGGACCTCGCTGTTCATCGCGACGTGATAGGCGCGCCAGTCGGCATTATTGACACAGGTGATGTGGGTGCGCTCTCCGAAGCAGTCGACGGTCATGTAGGGCACCAGCGGCTCGGGCGGCTTGGGCAATTTCAGGTGCTCCTCGCCGCCGCCGAGGTACAGCTCCATGTCGTGAGCGACGCACGCTTCGTGCAGGCGTTCGAAGGCGGTTTTGCCCCTGCTGTCGGTCTGCGTCTCCTTGGGTTGCCAGGGCATGCCCTGGAAGGCGGCATTATCCCAGCGCACCTCGTGCTCGCCCCACCAGCAGACCAGGCGGTTGATCGAGGCCAGCTCTTTGAGCTTGGCACAAAAGGCGTGAAGGTCGCCCTCGCGCGAGGGCCAGTCAACCTGGATTCCGATGACGGGTTGTTGAGCCATAAGCCACTAGACCACGTTACCCGCTCTAGCGCGGCAACGGACGGGCAGGGAAAACCGTTTAGCTGCGGCGCCTGAACCCCTTGGATCAAAAGCTTCGCCGGCCTTCCAAAGCACTTTTGAGGGTGGCGGCGTCGGCAAACGTCAGCCCGCTGCCGCTGGGTAGTCCGAAGCCAATGCGACTGACGGTTACATCGGGGCGCTCCGCAAGGAGCTCGTCCTGAACGTAATGGCAGGTGGCTTCTCCCTCGATATCGTTGCCGAGCGCGAGAATCAGTTCGGAAATCTCACCAGCCTCCAGGCGCTGACGCAGCGGACCGAGGTTGAGCTTGTCGGGCCCGATGCCGCGCAGGGGCGACAGCTTTCCGTGCAGTACATGGTAAACTCCGCGAAAGGCTCCGGCGCGCTCGACGGCAAGCAGGTCAGGCACTTGCTCGACAACGCACACCTGGGCGCGATCACGCTGAGGGTTCGCCCAGATCGGGCAGGTTTCACCCTCGGTCAGGTTTCCGGTGATCGGGCAGGCCTTGAGTTTTGCGGCGGCGCTCTGCAGACTCTCCAATAGCGGCCTGAGGGCGTCGGGTTCTTCGATCAGCAGATGCAGCGCAATGCGCTCCGCCGAGCGAAACCCCAACCCCGGCAACCGCTTCAAGCGCGTCACAACATCATCGAAGGCGGGGGAGAGGCTCATTATTCAGCTATAAATTTTCCTACATCCCCAGGCCCGGCAGGCCACCCATGCCTTGAGTGACCGAGCCCATTTTTTCCTGCTGGAGGGCTTTCGCTTTTTCGGTGGCGGCTTGGAAGGCCTGAAGGATGGTTGCCTGGACGGTTCCGGCGTCTTCCTTCAGGAAGTCGGGGTCGATGGTGAGGCTCTGAAGTTCCGAGTGGCCGGTGATGGTCACCTTGACCGCGCCGCCGCCGCTGGATTCTTCCAGCACGGTTTCGTTCAGTTCTGCCTGAACCGCTTCCATCTGGCGCTGCATCTCCTGCGCCTGTTTCATGATCTTACCGAGGTTTGCCATGCGAGGAGCAAACCGGGGCAACCTCCTGGAGTCAAGGCGTCCGGATGGGGAGCATCCGCGCCGAACTCCCAGCCCCAAAGGGGAATGTGAGTGCCAACTGGCAATTCGACACCTGGGCGACCCCAAGCACCTCGGGCCGAGCTCGTTCGTCGCGAAGCCACCAGACCCTTGCCCCGGGGCACACTGTTAGGTCTATTGGGGAAAGTACCGTTTCTAATCCGGTTTGTGTGAATTTTATCGTCGGCCGGATAAAAGGGTTCGCGTCGGCGCTGTCAGGTCATACATGATATTAGGGATGAATGCTCACGCTGCACAGCAATGGCGCCACCGGGCCCGGCTGACCGCCGCCGTGGCGAATCTTCTTTGGGTGCTCCACTACTTCCTGCCGGCTTTCGTTGGCCTCAATGCTGTGATGGCCCTGGCGTGGCTCCTGGCCCGGCAGTCGGAGTGGCCGGACGGCGCTGTGTGGCTCGGATACCTCGGCGGGACGGCGGTGCTGCTGGGGGTTGCCGCATGGCTGGCCCGGCGCCACTACCTGAGTTCCTCGGATGGCTTGCAACGCCTCGAAGAACATCTCGGCCTGCGCAGCGCGCTCTCCGCCGCTGAGGAGGGTGTCGTAGACTGGCCCTCGGCCGATGTGCACATGAGCCTGCCCTACCGCTTCCAGTCGCGGCGTGTGTGGCCGCCTCTGGCCGCTTCCTGCGCATTGCTTTTGGCAGGCTGGTTGATCCCCGTTTCCTCGGCAAAACCCTCCCCCGACATCCAGAACGCGGAGCAGCCGCTGGCCTGGGAGAAGGTCGAGGCCGTGATCGAGGCGCTGGAGGACGAAAGCATCGTTGCCGAGCAATCGGTGGACGACCTGCGCAACCAACTGGCAGCGCTGCGGGGCCAGCCCGAAGCACAGTGGTTCAACCAGAGCAGCCTCGAAGCCGGGGAAAATCTTCGTGACCAGACGATGCTCGAATTGCGGGAAGCCGCGCGCAACCTTCAGATGGCTACCGCCAGTCTCGAAGCCATGCGCGAACTCGGGCCCCAGGCCACTCCGATGCAGGCCGAGATGCTCGAACAGCAGTTTTCCGAAGCGATGCAAAATCTCCAGATGAGTGAGCTGCAACTCGACGCGGAAATGCTGGCAGAACTCGCCGAACTTGGGAACTGCGAAGCATGCATGCGCCTCAGCCCGGAGGACTGGGAGAAACTGCGCGCCAAACTTGGCGAGTGCAATGGCGAGCTCTGCGCAATCGCCGGGCTGGACCCCGAGGAACTCGCCAAGATTCGCGCCATGTGCCGGGGTGGAATCGGCCGCGGCCCCGGCGAAGCGCCCCTGTTTTTTGAAGACGAGTCCCACTTGAGCCCAGCGCGCCGCGAAGCGGTTTCCAACCAGGAGATGGACAACGCTGCCCTCGGTGAGATGGTCGGCCTACGCGACCGCGAGGCCCCTCCGGAAGACGAAATGCCCGCATACAAGTTAGGTGTCGGGCAAGCCGCGCCGCAAGGGCAGGGTGGGGACGTCGTCTGGAAAAACCAGCTCACGCCGCAGGAGCGCGAGCTGCTGGAGCGCTATTACGAATGAGCCAGCCGAGCCAGCCCACCCTCGACGAAACGCAAGCTGCGGAAGCGGCGCGTTACCTCCAGCAACTCCGCGACGCTGTCGGCGCCGTGATTTTCGGCCAGCCTGCGCTGATCGACTGCGTCGTCATGGCGCTGCTGGCGCGAGGGCACCTGCTCCTCGAAGGCTTGCCGGGGCTGGGTAAAACCGAGCTCGTACGAACGTTCTCCAAGGCGCTCGCCCTCGACAGCAATCGCGTGCAGTTCACGCCCGACTTGCTCCCCGGCGACATTACGGGCAACCCCATGCTGCAGGAGGACGGAAACACCCGAAAATTCGTCTTCCAGCCGGGGCCGATCTTCACCAATCTGCTGTTGGCGGACGAGATCAATCGCGCCAGCCCCAAGACGCAATCCGCACTGCTGGAGGCGATGCAAGAGCGCAGGGTCACAGTGATGGGTGAAACGCATCAGCTGCCGCAGCCGTTTTTCGTCTTCGCAACGCAAAACCCGATTGAACTCGAAGGGACTTACCCTCTGCCCGAGGCCCAGCTCGACCGCTTCCTTTTCAAGCTGTCCGTGACGAGCGCCACGCGCGAGACGCTGCAGCGCATCATTTCGGTGCGCGCACTCGGCGAAGAGCCCGAGGTCAACCGGGTGATGGCGCGCGAACAGCTCCAGCACTGCACCGCCCTTGCACGCCAGGTCTACCTGCCCGAGGTGGTCACCTCTTACATTGCCCGGCTGGTCCACGGGACCTATCCCGGCGAATCGCAGGCCTCGGGCGTGGTCAAGTTCGGGGCAAGCCCGCGTGCGGCGATCGGCCTGGCCGCGGCTGCCCGTGCGCGCGCGCTGCTCGGGGGGCGCGTCCACGCCAGCACAGATGACGTGGCGGCCTCAGCCGAAGCGGTGCTGGCTCACCGCGTTATTGTGAATTACCAGGCACGGATGGAAGGCATCACCGCAGCGCATTTTGTTAAAACACTGCTTGCGGAAGTCGATCCCGCCGAAAAAGAGCTACCCGCGAGCCTCAGCGCCGCCAAGATTCAATGATGGCAGCAAGCTGGGCAGGGCTTCGAGCCCGGAAAAAATCGGCCCCGACGAGCCCAATGGCGAGCGCACCAAAGCTCTGCCTGCGCGGGCTTCTCGCAAATTTCGCTCATGTGAGCGTCCTAGCGGTGCTCTTGCTCGCGGTTTCGGACCTGCCGGCTCAGGCGATCGTTGAGGATAACCGTGAAGTTAAGATCTCGGTTCGCTTCCCCTGGTCGGAATTGTCGGGCTCCCGTGACGGCTATTCGCCGGTCTACGTAACGATCGATAACAAGCGTGATCGCAGGGGTCGATGGTACTTGCGCAGTTCTTCGGGTTATCAACAGCCGCTCGAGTCAGTCTTCGCGCTCGACGTTCCGAGCACGAGCCGCCGGTCCTTCGAGCTACTGGTACCCTACGAGCAGGTTAACCACTCCCTTCGGCTCCAACTGACGCTCCTCGGCGATGGGCTGGATCAGCCGTGGCATCACTATTTCAGCCATCACAGCAGCGGATCAATCCTGGTTGGCCTCTCCGCCGAACTCAACGCGGTGGTTGGCGTGCGCTTGGGCGAAGCGCTTGGCACCAGCAGAGGGGGGAGAGGCCAACTTGCGGCCTTGCGCCCCTCTGATCTTCCTGAAGACTGGCGTGCCTATCTGGCCTTCGACCGTATCTGGTTCTCTGCCAGTGATTGGGCGGCGTTGACCTCCAGCCGCCGGGAGGCCCTGCTCAACTGGGTCATGCAAGGCGGGCACCTCCGCCTGCTTGCCCAGCCTGCTGACGGCATCGAGGCGAGTTTTCGCGGCGTGCCCGCGGGTGCCGAGCGACGGCCGTATGGCTTGGGCGTCTTCGAAGTTTTCAGCCAGTCGCTGGAATCCGCCGCCGAGCCGCTGGTCAAGGACAACGGCCGGCACTTCCGTCCGGGGGAGGAGACGTTTTTCGGATATCGCCACCAATTCCCGGCGCTGGAGACCATCACGAAAAACGAGGACGCGCATCCGACCTTCCGGGGTGCGGGTGTGGCGGTCATGACCTCCGAGGAGTCCGCCGAGCACAAAGACTGGTTCAGCTATCAGCTCGAAGCACCTCAGGTGAATTTTCCCCTGTTGATTGTTTCTGTCACGGCGTTCGGCATCATCGTGGGACCGGTCAATTTCTTCCTGTTCGCCAAAGGCCGGCGGCGCTGGCGCGTCTTTTTGACGATTCCGGGTATATCCCTGGCCTTTACCGCTGTGCTGCTGCTCATCATCCTGCTCTCCGAAGGCCTTGGCGGCAGAGGCTACCTGAGCCGCATGGTCGTGCTCGATCCTGAGCGCAACCTCCGCCTGACCGTTCAGGATGATCTCTCGCGCACAGGTGTCCTGATGGGGCAAACGTTCACGCTGCCCCGGCAGGCAGCATACCGCAGCGAAGGCGTAGCCCTCACGGGCGGCAAGCTGCGCGACATTGCCGGACCGCGGCAGATTCGAGACGGCGTGACCTACTCCGGCGGCTTTTTTGCCAGCAGACGCTTGCAGCACAACCGGATGACCCACCTGGCGAGTAGTCGCGAGGTGATGATCCGGGAATCCGGGGCGACGGGCGCGACCCTTCGCTCGAATCTTCAGGCCGGGCTTGGACGTACCTTTTTCGTCGACGAAGCAGGCGACTTTTGGACTGCCGAGCGCGTGGGCGTGGGGCGCCGTGCGAAGCTTCAACGCTCGAGCCGTGCTGAGTTCGCCGAGTGGTGGTCGACCGCCTGCCGCCGCGGTGGCTTCGCCCTCGAGGCGGGGCCGCCCGCACCGAGACCCGGCTGGTTTTACGCCGAAGCGGAGCCCCTGCCCGAAGCGCTTCTTGAACCGCTCGGCGGCATCCGCTGGTACCACTTTCAAACCCTGATCGCCGGCCCGGTCCAACCCGCTTCATGAGCACGCCCATCATCCGCGTCGACCGCCTCAACCGCTCCTTCGGCAAACTTCGCGCGGTTGCCGACCTGAGTTTCGCGATCGAACCCGGTCAGGTGGTCGGCTTCATCGGCGCCAACGGTGCCGGGAAGACGACCACCATGCGCATGATGGTCACCCTGGAGTACCCGGACAGCGGCTACATCGAGATCGACGGCCTCAACGTGCGCGCGCACCCGAGTGAGGTGCGTCGGCGCGTGGGCTGGATGCCGGACTACTTCGGCACCTACCCCAATATGGACGTGCTCGACTATATGGACTTCTTTGCGCGTGCCAACGGCTTGAAAGGCAAGGAACGACAGCAGCGCATTGACGAGGTGCTCGACTTCACGGGGCTCGACCGCCTTGCCGAGCGGCCGACGTTGACGCTGTCGAAAGGCGAGAAACAGCGCCTTAGCCTGGGGCGAACGCTCTTGTCCGACCCGAAAGTACTGGTACTCGACGAGCCCGCCGCCGGCCTCGACCCCAAGGCGCGGATGGAATTCAAGAACCTTGTGCGGCTGCTCCAGCAACAGGGCAAGACGCTCTTCATCAGTTCCCACATCCTCAGCGAACTGGGTGAGATGTGCAATACGCTGTTATTTATCGACGCCGGCCGCCTCAAATATCATGGAGAGGCGGAAAAGCTCACCAGCGATCATGCCGCAGGCCTTGTGGTGCGTGTCTTGTTGCGCAATGATCCGGCTCGGCTTGCCCAGTGGGTCGAGCAGCAAACCCAGATGGCGGTCCGGGAAACCCTCCCCAAAGGCGCTCTGCTGAACCTCGTTGTCGAAGACGCCGACCACATCGAAGGCGCCCTCGCAGACCTGCTTAAACGCATGACGGAGGCGGGCCTCGAGGTGTTCGAATTTCAACGTGAACAGCGCCGTCTCGAAGAAGCCTTTATCGATATGCTCCGCGAGCCCACCGGCGTCAATTGAGGTTGCCAAAAGCCGCCACATGCCTACCGCAGGGCGCATTCAGACCGCGACGGAAACATTCCCTAAACCCGATGCCGACCTTGCCAACACAGCGAATCCAAGCCGTTTTCGCAGGTTGGGAGGAGCGATTGAATCCGTTCTTGTGGCGGGAGGCACGGCGGGCGATTCGATCGCGGGCCTTTTTCTCGACGTTCACCGGGATGCAGGTGGCAATGATCTGGTCGTTCGTGCAGGGTTTTGCGGCCCCTGGCCTCGAAGGCGACGAAAACGGATTCATGGGCTTTTGGTTTCTCGTCGGCGCCTATCTGCTCGCAGTGCTGCCGGTTAGCGGGCTCAATGCGATCGCATCCGAGTTTTCTGATGCCCGCTACGATCTGCTGCGGATTACGCAGTTGAGTAATTGGAACATTGTCATGGGTAAGTGGCTGGTCCTCGTCATGCAGGCCCTGCTGGTTTTAGTGTCGTTTTTGCCGTACCTTGCCCTTCGTTACTTCACGGGGGATATCGATATCCTTTCGGAGTTTCTGATTCTTACCGCATTGGGAATGCTTTCCGCGGTTCTGACCTCTCTGGCCGTGCTCCTATCGACCATTTCGAACTGGCTCCGCAGGGTGCTGGCTGGCATTTTCGCGGTTTTTATCGTACTTCCTTTCATCGCGGGGTTCTTCCTCTCGATTGCCGCATCCGGAGGCGTGCAGGGAATAACGCTGGTTGGGTGCCTTCTCTCCATAGCGTGGGTTTTCATCACCCTGAACCTTGCCGAGAGGTCGCTCTGGCGTTTCGACCGTCCACAGGAATACCTCTACGACTACCGCTACTACCGGCTTCGCGAGCGGAGGCATGCACCGCACGATAGCAAGGTGGCCAGGCCGGCCTCGTGATCGGTATGAACTTCGCCGGATGCCAGCGCTATATCTTCGCCCAATGCCGTTCTCTGGTTTTGCGTTGCCAGGGCGTGCGTGCCTGGCTGAAGCCAGCGGCGTGGCCCGGCCTGATGGACGAGGTGAACCCGATCCTCTGGCGCGAGGCGCGGCAAATGGCCCGGTCTTGGCTATTCCTCGGCCTGCTGTGCGCGGCGCAGCTCATTACGGTGGCGCTGCTTTTCTATGGATTCTCGGCACCGGGAGGACTGGCCGGCAGCGCGGCCGACGCCGGTTTTTGGAAGGTGATGACGGTCCTCTTTTTGGGCGTGATCCCCGCCTTTGGGGTCAACGCCTTCGGAGTCGAATTTTCCGAGGGTAGAATCGACTTGCTACGGCTGACTCAGCTACACCGCCGAGACATCTGCACCGGGAAGTGGCTTGTATTGGTTTTTCAGGCTGCTCTGGTCATGGTTTCGCTGTTACCGTTTTTCGTCATCCGTTACTTCGTAGGTGGCATCGACCTCATCCACGAGGTCAAAATGCTCGCGGGTCTATTCCTCGCTTCGAGCTACTTGACGGCGCTGGCCGTTCTCGCTGGCGCCGAGAAAAATATTTGGAGACGGGGGCTTACCTACTGCTGCTACGTCGTTGTTGCGAGCATTCCGTTGATTCTGATGTTGACTTTTGCATACGCTCTTGCGGGCCGCCTTCTCCCGTTGCTGTTAGAATTGGCGATTGGGTGGTTTGGGGTTTATCTCATCCGCAAGGCTTTGCGTGATGCCAATTGCCAGTTGGCCGCAACCATTGGTGAAAACATCTACTATGAAACCCTTTATCGGTTTCGGCCGAGGCGGGATCTGCCTCTGGTGCCGAATTCCCGTTGCGAAACGGCCGCGACCCCAAATTCTGAAATCAAACCAGCCTCCTGATTCCCGGCACCATGAATCCTGCTGCTACCTTTCGAACCTTCTTTTCCGCGCGCGATTTCACCGACTGGCTTAATCCGGTCCTGCTTAGGGAGCTCCGGCAGGCGGTACGCTCCCGGCAGTTCCTGGCGGTCTTCGTGGCGGTGCAGGTGGTCATGATCCTTTTCGTTACCTTTGGGATGGCCGCCAGTTATGGTAATTATGATGACAGCCGGGTCGTCTTCTGGAACATCCTGGCGCTCTATCTTTGTGTGGTCTTACCCCTCACGGGCATTAATGCCCTGGCAACAGAGAGCAGCGAGGCACGGCTTGATCTGCTGCAGATCTCTCAACTGCATTCGCGGAGCATTGTGCTGGGGAAGTGGCTGTCGCTAAACGTTCAGGGGCTGTTGGTGGTGGTGTCGTTGCTACCCTACATGGCACTTCGGTATTTCGTTGGGTCCGTCAATCCGGTCCTGGAAATCCTGACCTTGTTGCAGGTTATCGGAGGCTCTCTCATGCTTACGGCTCTAGCGGTATGCCTGTCGGTTGTGCGGAGCTCTTTCCTGCGATTTGGTGCAGCAGTAGGGGCGTCAATCGTTGCCTTCAACCTGGTCATCGCCACCCTTCGGGGCTTCGCGTTTTCCGGTACGGGGACGTCGGCAGGCTGGATGGCCTGGTTACTCGTTGTGGTGTTCGCCTTTCTGCTGATACTACTGATGCTGGAATTTGCCGCGAGCCGCATCAGCCACGAAGCGCAAAACCACGAAACGAGCAAACGCTGGATCGTGCTCGCCGCTTTTGTGGTCACCGTTGCAGCTCTGATGGTACATCGGAACACCGGGAATGCCTTGATGCTGTTTCTGGGTGCCATGATTACCATCGTGGCCATCAGCTCGATGATGCACGAGCCGCCCCGCCTGCCGGGCGTTTACTTGCAGCTGCTGCGCTACGGAGCCGTCGGGCGCTTTCTGCTGTACCCGGGCTGGCCGAGCGCCCTGATCTTTGTCCTCGTGACGTTTGCGGGTTTTATGGGGCTGGTCATCTGGGAGGAGCAACTTGCCGGCGCTAAACATTTGGCTGGCGTAAACGACACGATAACGCTGCTGGCAATCGCGATACTGGGCTGTCTGTTTCTCCCGCGGGCAATCTTCGAATTTGTGCCGTTCCGCCGTACCTCGAATCTCCGGGTTTTTCTGCTGATTCAACTAATCGCGATACTCGTCGCGCTGCTATTGTTGCTGGTCGATGAAACTCAGAACCTCGATACGAAAACCGTCCTCTGCATCCTGCCGCAGGCGGGGCTGGTTTATTCGATCGCTTTGGAAAACGAGCGCGAGTGGGAGCAGCTCCGCATGATTTTTCTTATGGGAAACAGTTTAACGACCCTGGCGAGCTTGCTCCTCTGCTTGGCTGCGGCAGCCCGCTGGCGCAAAACCGAGGCGATGCTCGAGGCGGAAGCGAGAAGCCTTCGCGACAGTCGTTTGGTCAGCGGCGAGCCGTCGTCGGGCACGGCAGATCAATCCGCCGCTTCAGCGGAGGCTTAACCACTTTCCAAGCCCGAACCCATGGCCGAAACCCCCACTGCGAACGCCGAGGTGCAACTGAGTAACGTCGCCATCTGGGAAGCCGAGCGCGCCACTGCTCAATTTGGCCTGCCCTTCCGCCGTGAAACCTGGCGTGGACACGCCGGAAACTGGGCGGGCAGCGGCGTGGGCAGCTCGATCGACTTTCAGGACCACCGGCAGTACCTGCCTGGCGACGACCCGCGCTACATCAACTGGCAGGCCTACGCCCGCACCGGCTCTTACTCGATGAAACTGTACCGCGAGGAAGTCAGCCCGCGCGTCGATCTCGTTCTCGATGCGTCTGACTCCATGCGCTACGAGCCGGAAAAAGCGCGCCGCGGCCTCGAGCTGTTTTTTTTCGCCGCTTTGAGTACCCTGCAGACGAACGCCCAGCTGTCTGCCTACGGCGTCGGGCCGGGTGGGGTTCAGGAGATCAGCCGGGAAGCGATCCGCAGTGGCCGGCTGGGGTTAGCCGAGGCTGCCGCCGAAGCGCCCCGTGCTCCGGCCTTCGAGCGGGTGCCCTGGCGACCTCAGGCCATGCGCGTACTCGTAACCGACCTGCTTTTCCCGGGAGAACCGGAAGCGCTAGGCCATCTCCTCGCGGCCAGCCGAAGCCACGCCCTGATCCTAGCTCCCTGGGTTGCCACTGAGGCCGACCCGTCATGGCTCGGCCATTGCGAATTAGTCGAATGCGAAGGCGGCGAACGGTACCCCCGCAACTTCTCGGAGACTGACCTCCAGCGCTACCGCCGCCGTTACCAGGAGCACTTCGCCGCCTGGCGCGAAGCCTGCCAACGCCTCGGCATTACCCTCGCCAGAATTCCCGCCACAGGCGACTTCCGCAACACCCTCCTGACC
>JBHJGW010000008.1:0-17837 GCA_050331415.1 Opitutales bacterium
GGCTTGCCGGATTCAGCGAGCCGGTGACGCTTGCGCTGTCGGGGTGCCCTTGGCGTGACCTCGCAGGGCACCGTTTGAATTTCACTAACCGCAAGCCGCCGGTCGTCGCCGAACACAGTCTTTCGCGGCGGCAGGTTGGCTGCGTCGGGGACATCACGGCTTCGCGAAAAGTCCGCGTCCCGGATTGTTCGATCGAGGAAATGTTGCGGCTTTCCAAGCTCGCCCAATCTTTCCCCTGGCATTGGGACAACAGCCTCTACCTGGAATGGTACAGCGAGACCAACGGTCGCGTCGTGATTGAGACGGTTGACTACGCGCTTACCGTGACCGGTGAAGCTACCTGGCGCATGACCGAGGCGGATGAGGCCGAGCAGCGTCAAAGGAACGAAGCGGCGATGGCGCGTTTTTTCGAACAAGTCGCCGAAGCGCTCGAACAGCAGGAGCGCGAAGACACCGACGACAATGAGGCCTAATGGCCTGGCCTGGACTTGAGCGATGGTGCGGGGCGCAAGGCTTCGATCGTCAGGGCGTGTCCCGCGCGTCGTCGGAAACCGATATCGGCGACGCGCAGAGCCAACCAATAGATGCGTTCGGAGGGCTGGTGATAGGCCGGCGCCGGGTCGTTCGCGAGCGCGCCTTCGATCATGGAAGAGATTTCGGTTGCAGAAACGCCATTGGCGCGCGCAACCCACGGAAGCGCAGCGCGCGCCTCTTCTGACCAGTCCAGCGAAAGGCGGACGGGTGGGTCCGGCGCGAAACCGCCCATGGCATCCGAGACCGCATCGCAGTAGGGTAGGTAGGGTTTGAGGTCGAGGAGCGGTGTGCCGTCGGCGCAATCCAGGCCCAGCACTTCGATCGCGAGGATGCGCCTGCTTTCCCGCTGGATCTCCCGCACGGGAACCACGGAAAGCGCGATGGGGTTGGGCCGGTAGGGCGAGCGGGTCGCAAACACGCCCAACCGCTGGTTGCCGCCGAGGCGCGGCGGGCGCACGGTTGCTGAGGGCGGGCCCACGTGCTGCGCCCGGTCGAACCACCACAGGACCCAAAGATGCGAGAAAGCTTCCAGTCCGCGCACCCAATCTTCGGCATCATAGGGCGGGTGGAGCCGCAGGAGCGCTGGCAGCTCGTTCAAGCCCGGCTGGCGCGGCACTCCGAAGCAATCGAGGTATGGGCTCTCGACGTGACCGATCGCTTGGTAAACCGGGTTGAACTCCATAGAGGGCAAAGGTTTGTTGCTGCCTGCCACAAGGCAAATGCCGATTTTCCGGAAAAGCCTGTTGACAAGGCTGTGCCAATAGGAGCAGCGTCCGTGGCGATGCAGCAAACTTCTCGCTATCTTCCTCTGGTTCTCTCGCTAGCCGTCGTGCCAGCCCTCCAGGCGTTCACGCCAAAGAACGGGGTCACATCAACGACAGAAATCTCGGTTCTCGGGCAGACGATCAACGCCTATTACGCCTCCGATTCTGGCTTTGTTTACGGGTCTGGAAACACCCTTTTTGCGCAACCCTTCGCGGGGGGCAGCCCGACGAACCTGGGGACAGTTCCGACTCCACAAGATTCTTTTTCTGCGATCATTCAGCGGTCCAACGGTGATGTCGTTTATGCCGACGGGAGTTTTACAGCCCCCTTCATCCACGATTTGGGGGTCCTGAGCGGTGGAAACTTCAACGAGCTGAGCACATTCAACGGCGTTTACGACTTCGCGCACAATCCGGTAACGGGAGGCCTCTTTTTTTCCGCCAATGACGGCACTGGCAGCAGTATTTACGGTTTCAATTACGCGACCGGCAGCGTGACCGAATACATTGAAGTGCTCGGTAATTCCGCCGGTCTTGCTTTCGATGCCGCCGGCAATCTCTTTTTTGGGTCCGACCCAGACGACGCCATTTACACCGTAAATGCCTCCCTCCTGAACTCGGCCCCTGGAACTCCCCTAACGTCCGCCGATTCCGGAATCAGCGCCTTCATCACATCGGTCAATGCGAGTTTCCTCACCGTCGGCGATGATGGTACCGTAGTGGTAAGCGCCAACCGCGCCGATTTTTCGGGCACAGATTTGCTGCTCTACAACGATGACGGCACGTGGCGGGGTAAGGCCGGAAATACGAGCGGATTTTCGTCCTACCTGGGTGAGGTTTATTGGGAAGATGATTCCGTCTACGTCTCTGAGACGGATTTCTTCAGCTTCTCGAATGTTCTGGAAGTCGGTAACCTCTCTGGCGTGCCAGAGCCCGCAGCGTTTCCGGCAGTAGGGGCGCTGTTGGCGCTTTTGGCTCTGCGCCGCCGTCGGTAGTTCCGCCTTCGATGGCTTTCCCAGGCAAACCTCCTCGCGCTTTACGCCGGGAGGTTTTTTTTATTGGACGCTCTCGAGCTCGGGTGCTCCGGGCAGAGCCTCGGGTTCTTCCAGCCAGGGACGATGTTCGCTGGCGTCTTCGAGGCCCTTGGTGAAAAGCTTTTCGAGGTACTCGGTCTCGAATCGCAACGGATTGTTGTCCTCGGCGAAGGTCGCTGGGACGGCAGCGTATCTGAAGTCATAGCCGCAGTCTTTCGAAAGCGACCGCGCCTCTTTCAAGCGGCTCACGTTAAGGGCTTCCATCAGCGTGGCGAAGGTGGCATTGGCAATTCCCGGAAGATCAGGCTTCACCGGCTCGTAATTACCTTCTCCGTAAGGCAGATTCAGGATAGCATACACGGAGCCGTTGCTGCCCGTCGCTGGTCGCGGGGCCAGCATCCAGTCGAAAAGAAAAATCGGGCCGACGACGCCTCCGTCGACATGCATCTGGCTGTGGAGTTCGCCGTTGATTTCCAGTTCAAAGTACACGGGCTCAAAGGCGATGGGGATCGACGCTGACGCCAGTACAACCTTTCGGAAAAGCTCGTACCGTTCATTTTGCGGGCTGCACGCGATTGCTCCGAGATCCCAGACGGTAAATTGCCGGGTGTCGAGGTTCGTCGTTCCTGCATAAAGCCGTCGTCCTTTAGCGTGTTCAATGGCGACGGCGTCGATCATATCGTCGCTGATAACGTCCTCCAAAAGCCCCTTCATTGGCTTGGAGGTCAGCAGCGACTCGCCGAAAATGGCCGTCGGCAAAAACCGGACGTGCAGCAATTGATCGGTGCGGAAGGTCGTATACAGCTTTTTGAGCAGGGGGTCGAACTCTTCTCCGAGAAAGGCACAGGTCGCGATGATGGAGCCTGTGGAAACACCGGTCACGACGTCGAATTTGGGCCGATTGCCGCGTTCGGTCCAGCCGGTGAGGAAGCCCGCTCCGTAGGCGCCGTACGCGCCTCCACCCGAGAGGATCAGGACATTGTGAGGGTCTTTGGGTGCCGCGGATTCCGGCGGCGTCACCCCGACGGGTCGCGCGTAGATGGCGTTTGCCGGAAGCGGCGGCAAACGCGTTGCACAGGCGCTGAGGAGAACTGCCATAATCAAGCTTATGCAGAGGCCGTGCCAAGAAGAGGTAGGCGAAATGCAGGTTTCGCGTTTCGGGGGTCGTTCGAAGTCCGACAACCTTGTTCTGAGACCAGCGCTTTTCCGGCAGCGTCGCAAAAGTAACCGCGAAAAGACGTACCATTCGCGGGAATGCCCAATTTCCGGGTCCATTGGGGCTGAGTTGTGGAAGGACAGATTCGCTTGAAAATCGCCTTAGAGCGAATTTTGCGGGTAGCTGCCGAGCCACTTGATAAGAGGGCAGCGGGTGCGGAGCATACCGATGGCTTCCTGCACCTTCTCGTCCTGCCAATGCCCCTCTAGGTCGATAAAGAACAGGTAGTCCCAGTTCTTCTGTCGACTCGGCCGCGACTCGATTTTGAGTAAATTCAGGCCACGGTTGGAAAAGGCGCTGAGTACTTTGCCGAGGGCGCCAACCTCGTCGCGGATGCTCAGCAGCAAGCTGGTGCGGTCCTTGCCGAGTCCGGTAGGGCCAGAGCACTCGCGACCGATCACGAGGAAGCGCGTCACATTGTCGTGCCGGTCCTGAATCGCGCGCCGCACGATGGGCACACCGTAGCGGTCGGCGGCGAGCGCACTGGCGACCGCGGCGCATTGGGGGTGGTCGGCGGCATGCCGCACGGCCTCCGCTGTGCTGTCGATTTCGACCTGGGCGGCCTTTGGCAGGTGACGGTAGAGCCATTGACGGCACTGCAACAGCGCCTGGTCCTTGCTGCGGATCTCGCGGATGTCCTCCAGCGCGCTGCGGGAAATCAGGCAATGCTCAATCTCGAGGTAAACCTGCGCGACGATTTTAAGCTCTGTTTCGGCGAGCAGGTCGAGCGAGTGGATCACGGCGCCGCCGGTGGAGTTTTCGATTGGAATGACGCCATAATCGGCATCCCGCACGGTGACGGCCGAAAAAACATCCGCGATGGCGGGTTGCGCGGTATAATCGACCTGCGACCCAAAATTTTTCTGTGCTGCCTGCTCTGTAAAGGTCGCCTCCGGGCCCAGGTAGGCGATTTGCAAGCGCTTTTCCGCGGATATACTTGTGGAGATGATTTCCCGCCAGATGTGGCGAATCGCCTCGATCGGAAGGTCGCCGCCGCTGGTGCGGCTATACTCCGCAAGTTTCGCGAAAACCTGCTCCTCGCGGCTGGGCACATAGATCTCAGCCCCCTGGGCATGCTTGATCCGACCGACTTCGATAGCAAGGCGCACGCGCTCATTAAGCCGCTCGATAACCTCATGGTCGATCCGGTCGATTTCCTCGCGCAATTCGCTCAGCATCATGAGCTATGAGCAAGCCGAACGGGAGGCGGTGCGGCGAGCCAAAAGCGACGCCTCTCGACCCGGGAGAACCCCGGTTGATCGCGAGGCCCGAACGAAGCTGAAACTTGTGGGTTTGACCGCGGTGCAGGCGACCACTTGGGTGCGAGTCATGCCGGATGCTTCCTTGATCGACACCCATTGCCATCTTGACCGCTTCCTTGCCAATGGCGAGCTCGAAGCCGTCCTTGAGCGAGCCGCCGAGGCGGGCGTCGCGCAGCTGATCACGGTGGGGACGGACCCGGGTGACTGGCACGTTTACCAGAAAGTGGCGAGCGATCACCCAAGGCGGGTTTTTCGCACGCTCGGCCTCCACCCGTGTCATGTCGAGCCGGATTGGGAGGCTGCGGTTGGCGAGCTTTCGGCTTCGTGGGAGCTTCATCCCCAACCGGTCGCTCTGGGGGAAATCGGCCTCGACTACTTCCATCTTCCTGAAGTCGGAGCCGAGCGCGACACAATTGTAGCTCGTCAGCACGAAGCGTTTCGAGCCCAGCTGACGATGGCTCGGGAGCGTGACGCAGCTGTGATTATCCACTCGCGCAACGCCGTCGAAGCCTGCATCGCTGAAATCGACGCGGCAGGCGTTGACTGGCGGCGAGTGGTCTTCCACTGCTGGGCGGACGGGCCCGAGCTGCTAGAACCAATCCTCGAGCGCGGAGGACGGGCCTCGTTTACCGGCATCCTGACGTTCCGAAGCGCTCAGAATGTTCGCGAGGCAGCACTCCTGCAAGGGGTCGATCGGCTCATGGTTGAGACCGACGCTCCGTATCTCGCCCCCGAACCCCACCGGGGGAAGCCCTGCGAGCCCGGCTTCGTCCGGTACACGGCAGAACGCGCTGCAAAGCTTTTTGAAACAAAGCCCGAGGCGCTCGCAGTTCAGACAACCGCTAACGCACGAGCATTCTTCAAGCTTCCCGAGTAAAGCCGGGGCGAGATTCGAAACCGCCCGGCCACAGCTGAGGCTCAGCCCTCGAAGCCGTCGATATGGAGGAAGGCTTCTTCGCGTACTTTGGCGAACGGCTCAACCTTGTCTCGGAAATACTGCAAGGTAAGGTTCAACGATCCGGGATGGTCCCGCCGCAGTTCCCGCTTGAGACCCATGATAAATCTGTCCAGCACTTGCCGATTGGCAGGGGTCAACCCGCGACCGAAGTAAAAATCGTCGCCGACATCCGCGACGACCCGTCCCAAGGTCGGGTGGGTTCGGTAGCCAGTCCGAACCTGGCGCTCAAAAACCAGGTGGTAGATCAAGTCGGCCAGCGCCTCGGTGCGGTCAACAAAGTCATTAAATTCAGATGCCTGCCGATGAAAATCCGCTATCGTGACGGCATCCCACTGAATATTGCCGTCCAGCCGAAAACCGAAGCGTCGGGTCTTTGAGTCTTCTTTCGCGCGGTCGTGCCAAGGCGCGGAGCGGTCCATAACACGCAGGTAGGAGGCAATGCCGATGACGGATCCACTGGGCTTATGAATGATCGGGCTGCCGCTGTTACCAGGGACAAATTCAGCGTCAACCTCGATGCGGTCGGGCCCGATACCCGTCAGCTCGCCGTCGAGCTGGGTGATGACGCCAGCCCCCTCGGAGTTGCCCAATACGACCACCTCATCACCGATGGAGGTGCCTTGGGGCAGCTTCTCGATGTCAACGCGCGCATAGTCGCCGTCCCAGGCGATGGGAATAATCGCGAGGTCGCGCTCCCGGGAGACGAAGACCGAACCGGATGGGGTGATCACCTGCCCCTGTGCTGTCTCAAAGCGAAGGTTAGGATCCGCAGCCAGTACGTGCGTGTTCGTGACAAGAAAGCGTCGTCCGCTCATTTCGGCGATAAAGCCGGAGCCGGCACCGTCGGTGCCAGTCGCAGTTACGAGATACCCATAGTTTACCTCGAACGCATTTGCTTCGGCTGCCTCGTCGCCCGCAAACGCAAGGTTTCCAGCAGCTAACATTGACGCACCAAGGGCAAGCAACCACTTCGTACGCGCGAATCCCCAAATCGCACCCATAACGTCTGTAGCTTTTCCGAACGCCGCTTAGCGGTCAAAACTAAAAAAGCCCGAAGGCCATTTTTATGATGATTCATTAAATCGCAGTACCCTGGCGCGTTCGCTGGCGCACTGCCTCAAATAACAGGATGGCGGCGGTGGCGCTGACATTCAGTGAATCCGCCTGCCCGGCCAGGGGGATGCGCACCCCGACATCGGCGACTTTTTTCCAAAACGCGCTCAAGCCGTCGTGCTCGGACCCCAGCACAACCGCGGCGGGTCCGTCGAGCCGGGTTTGCCAAGGCAGGCTCCCTGCCTCGGGGTCCGCCGCGATGATGGGCCAGTTGCGCCGCTTGAGCCAGCCTGCCAGGTAGTCCGGGCTCTCACAGAGCACGGGCAGCGCGAAAACGAGCCCCCGGGAATTGCGGATGACAAACGGCGCAAACGCGTCTCCCCGTTGGTCTGCTATGACGACGGCGTGGGCTCCCGCGGCTTCGGCGCTGCGAACGATCGCTCCGACATTGCCGGGCTTTTCCACGCCATCGATTATCACCAGCAGCGGATTCTCCGGCAGCTGCAGCTGATCGATCACCAGTTCGGGTTTTGTGCAGACGGCGAGGATGCCATCAGGATTCTCCCGAAGGGTCACTTTTTCGAATGCGGGTGCGCTCAGGTAGGCGCGTTCGATCTCCGTGCTGTCGATCTCGGCGCGGAGGGCTATCGCGTCGTGGGCGCGAAGCAGGTCTTCGCAGAGAAAGACTTCTTCGATGGTAAAGCCATTGTGCAGGGCCATGCTGACCTCGCGGACGCCTTCGACGAGGAATTTTTCCTGGTGCTGCCGGTGACTGCGTTCCCGCAGCTTGACGAGATTCTTGAGACGGGGGTTTTGCCGGGAGGTAATGACTTCCATAAAGGACTGCGCTGTCGGTTTGGGAGGCGATGCGCGCGCTCTTCCGGCGTTTCTCGCCGATTTGGGCGCGTTTCGCAAGCTTTGCCGACCTGAGCCCATGCCGGGCCAGACCCCGCTCGCGCAAACATGGGCTTGTGTCCGCCTGCGGCTCAAGCCAATTTCTGCGGTTTCGCCCATCGCGGTCGACGACACCCTCTGGCCACCATTATGCCTGTCCCTCCGAAAAATTTTCGACCGGAACCTTTTGCCTATCACGAGGAAATCGAAGTGACAGTCGACGATCTGTCGAATCTCGGTCTTGGCGTCGGGCGAACGCAGGCGGGTTGGGTAGTAATGATCGCCTTCTCGCTCCCCGGCGAGCGGGTGCGCGCACGGGTTTTTAAAAACCATGCGAATTACTCTGAGGCTGACCTGCTCGAAGTTTTGACGCCGAGCCCGGACCGCGTTGAGCCGCAGTGCCCCTTGTTCGGGACGTGCGGCGGTTGCCAGTACCAGCACCTCTCGGCGGACGGCCAGCACCGGTGGAAGCAGCAGCAGGTCACCGGACTCCTCCAACGTTTAGGGGGCTTGGAGCTCGAAGCGGAGCCGACACACCCTTCGCCTCGTCAGTATGGTTACCGCTCGAAACTCACTCCGCACTACGACAAGCCTCGGCGCAGCGGCTCGGACCCCTCCGAAGCACCGATCGGCTTCCTGCGGTTTGGGCGGCGCAGCCTTGTCGACGTGCCGCAGTGCCCAATCGCGACGGAAGCCATCAACGCGGCTCTTCCGCAGGCCCGCGCCGAGACCCGTGCAGCAATGAACAAGAAGCGAAAAGGCGGTACGGTGCTGTTGCGCGACTGCCTCGAGGGAGTCGAAACGGACCCCCGCGCTGACGTTTCCCACCGACTTCTGGGAAAAGTCTTTTTTTACACGGCGGGCGAGTTTTTTCAAAATAACCCCTTCATCCTGCCGGAGCTCGTGCCGTACGCGCTCGACCAGGCCCGCGGCGCGGGTTTGGACAATCTTGTCGATGCCTATTGCGGTGTCGGCGTTTTCGCGCTTTGCGGTGCGGACTGCTTCGAGCAAGTCGCCGGGGTTGAGGTCAGCGCCGCTGCAGTTCATTGGGCGCGCAGCAACGCGCGCATTAACGGCGTGACCAATGCCACGTTCACGGTCGGGCAGGCGGAGGCGATATTTGCCGAAATCACGTTCCCCGGCGAGCGTTCCGCGATGCTTATCGACCCGCCCCGGGCGGGCTGCGACCGCGCCTTCCTCGATCAGTTGCTGGCGTTTGCGCCCGCCCGTCTGGTCTACGTATCGTGCGACCCTGCCACTCAGGCTCGCGATCTGAAGATTCTCTGCGAGGGCGGCTACACAGTCGAGCGCGTCCGCCCCTTTGACCTTTTCCCCCAAACCCGGCATATCGAGAGCGTGGCGACGCTGCGCCGCGCCTGATCCCTCTTGCATGGCCCGCCTAAAAGACGAACCGAAAGCCCTTTCCGTCGGCGACTTCAACCGGCGGGTCAAGGACATGCTGGAAGGCGGGCTGCCGGCGACGTGGGTGCGTGGGGAGGTGTCCAACCTGCGTCGTCAGGCCAGTGGCCACGTTTATTTCACGCTCAAGGACGCCGAGAGCCAGGTGAGCTGCGTGATGTTCCGCGGCGATGCGATGAAGCAGGTACATGAGCTGCGGGACGGCCAGAGTTTCCGCGTATTCGGGCAGGTGAGTGTCTACCTGCCGCGTGGCACGCACCAGCTCGTTGTGCGCGAGACGGTGCCCGACGGCTTGGGGCGGCTCCAGGCGGCTTTCGAAGCCCTGAAGCAAAAACTCGCTGGCGAGGGCCTCTTTGAGCCGGAGCGCAAACAGCCCTTACCGGCGCTGGCGCGCCGCATCGGATTCGTCACGTCGGGCAGCGGTGCCGCGTGGCGTGATTTCGCCAGCATTTTGCGCCGCCTTGGCTGGGGCGGTGAGGCCATCCTGATCCCCGCGCAGGTACAAGGGGAGGGCGGCGCCGCAAGCATCGTCGCCGGGATTGAATCGTCGCTGCGGCTACAGCTCGATTTGCTCGTGGTGGGCCGTGGTGGGGGTAGCCTCGAAGACCTTTGGAATTTCAACGAGGAGGCCGTCGTGCGGGCAATCGCCGCATGCCCGCTGCCGACGATCTCGGCGGTAGGGCACGAAATCGACGTCACCCTCAGCGACTTCGCTGCCGACGCCCGCGCGGAAACGCCCTCCGCTGCAGCCGAGCGCATTGCGGTAGCCCAGCAGCAGCTCCGCGAGCGACACGCCGCGCTCGCCGAAGAACTGGCCGCAGCCGTCGTGCGACAGCGGGGGGCGCTGAGCGAGCGCCTGCACCGTGGTGAGGCACGGTTCGCCGTTCAATCACCAAAGCGGCGGCTCGAGGACGCCGCCCAACGCCTCGACGACGCCGGTACCCGCCTGATCGTGGCCACGCGCCTGACGCTGGCGCCGCTGAAGGCCCGTATGGAAGCGGCGGGCCGCGCCCACCGACAGGTTTCGCCCGAAAAGCGGCTTAAGGAGCTGCGGCAGGGTACCCATGAGCTGGCGAGGCGCATGGCTCGCGCCGGCACAGACCGCCGCGGGCGGCTCGGCGAGCGCGTCGAAACCCTTGCCGGGCGGTTGGAACAGGCCGGGCTGTCGCAGGCGCTGCAGCGCGGTTTCGTCGCTGTGCGGGACCAACGCAACCGATTCGTCACCCGCCGCGCCCACCTTCGCCGAGGCAATTTGTTGACGCTAGCCTTTGCCGACGGCGATCTCGTAGCCAGGGTCACCGACACAACGCCCGAGGTGCCGCCGCCGGAGCAGAGCGAGTTGTTTTGAAGGGCGAGCGGGCCCCTTTTGGCCGGGTTCCGACCCCAGGCACGCCAAAGCTTAGTAACCTTGGTTTACGTTTTTCTGGCGTTGCGAAGGCAGGTTTTTGCGTTGACGGTGATCGAGGCGATTTATGGCGGATTCCGAAGTATTTGCGCCGCGGCAGCGGCACCCGATTCAGCTGGCCTCGTTCGAAGGTCCCTTGGACCTGCTGCTGTTTCTTATTCGCCGCAACGAGCTCGATATTTACGACATTCCCATCGAGGAGGTGACCCGGCAGTACCTCGAGGTGCTCCATGCGATGGAGCGGCTCGACTTGGAGGTCGCCGGTGACTTCTTCGTCATGGCCGCCACGCTGATGTACATCAAGAGCCGCCTGCTCCTGCCGCCGACCGAAGAGGATGCGGAGGAAGAAGAGGAGGACGATGAGCTAGACCCGCGCTGGGAGCTTGTCCAGCAATTGCTCGAATACAAGAAGTTCAAAGAGGCTGCACGTGCGCTGCGCGAGCGGATCATGCTGCAGCAGGACATGCTCTCGCGCCATTACAAAGAGCCCGCCGAAGCCCGGGAACCGCGCCCGCTTAAACCGAGTGACCGCCTCGAAATCTGGAACACCTTCAACAACCTGCTGCGCCGCCTGCAGGAGCGCATCGGCGGAGAGATACACGACGAGCAACTGACCACCGCCGACCAGATGGAGGCCATCCTGAAGCTTGCCAGCCGCCGTGCGCGCTTCATCTTCGATGACCTGCTGCCGCCCTATGGACAGGTCGGTATCAATTTTTTAGTGACGACCTTGCTGGCCTTGCTCGAGTTAGCCCGCCTCAAGCACCTCTGGCTTTTGCAGGAGGAAGTCTACGGCCAAATCCATATCGAAGTTCGCGACCCCAACTCCACCGACGAAGCGGAGCTTGCTCCGCAGGAGCCGGGCGATTAACCAAACCGAGCTGGCCGCTTAAGGATTTGAGCGGCTGTTTGACCGCCTCGCTCAACTATTTGCTACGCTACGCCATGCCCCACACCCAAACGACGGCTGCTCGCATTACAGCGATTCAGGCTACGGTCGGCCCCATCGTGCGAAGCGTGGACGAGGACTTCGCGCGGCTCGGCGGCGATCCTGCCTCCCTGGAGCGCATTCGCAAGACGATCGGGCTGGCCCGCCGGCGGGTGGTAGCGGAGGGCACCACCGCTCTCGACCTCGGGGAAGCGGCTGCCCGAAAGCTCGACCTCACCGGTGTGGACGGGTTGATCTTCATTACCCAGACGCCTGACCATTTTCAGCCGGGTAACGCGGCACTGTTGCACGGGCGGCTGGGCCTCGACGAGCAGTGCGCTGTGTTCGACGTCAATCAGGGCTGCTCTGGTTGGGTGTACGGCGTTTACCTGGCTCACTTGATGGTCGCTCAGGGCGGCTGCCACAAGGTTTTGGTGGTGGCCGGTGACACGCTCAGCCGCTGTGTCCACCCAATGGACCGCGCCAGTGTCATTCTGTTTGGGGATGCTGCTAGTGCGACCCTGGTGGAGGCCAGCGACGACCCCTGCCCAGCGTGGTTTTTGTTGCGGCATCGCGGTGCCCAGGCCGACGCAATCGTTGTGCCGGCAGGGGCGTTCCGCGAGCGTCCGTCACCGGAAAACGAAGCCGCGACAACGGACGAGGACGGCAACACGCGGACGCCGCGCGACCTCGCAATGAAAGGCGGCGATGTTTTCAACTTTACCCTACGCGACGTGCCGCCGCTGATCGCGGATGCCCTGGGGCTCGCCGGAATTGCCGCCGAGGAGGTCGATGCATTCGTCCTGCACCAGGCCAACCGCTATCTGGTCCAAAATGTGGCCCGCCGCGCAAAGCTGCCCAAAGAGCGGGTGCCGGTCGGGACGGTAGAGGCCTATGGCAACGTGTCTTCGAGCTCCATCCCGGTCGCCCTTGCGCACGAGGTCGCTCCCGAGTCGCCGGCTGTGCTCAATCAACGGGTTCTAACCGCAGGCTTTGGGGTCGGCCTTTCGTGGGCAGCGGCGGTGCTCGAGCTGCGCGCAATCGGGCATTGCCAAATTGGCATTTACGGCGAATAACGCGGCATGGATTTTGTCAGCTTTCGCGACGCCCTTGCCGACGCTCATGGAGCGCTCGAAGTCGATGACCTGCAGCCGGACACAGCCCTCGGGAATCTGCCGCAGTGGGATTCGCTGGCTGTGCTGACTACGATGGAAGTCTCGGAAACGGAGTTCGATGCGCCCCTGACCGCCGCCGAAATCCGCGCCTGTACGACTTTCGGCGAACTCTTCGACAAGGCTAAAGCCAACCAGCGCACATAGGCCGGCGCAAATGGAAGCGGGGATAGAGCTCGTTGTTGCCGGGGCTGGGGGGTTTGGCCGGGAGGTAGCCGACTGGGCCGAGCAGGCGGGCTGGCGTGTCGCTGGCTTAATCGACGACAGGGCCGACGCCCTGACGGGCCATCCCAGCCGATTTCGGCTCCTTGGGCCAATCCACAGCTTTCAGCCCGAGCCGCAGCACCGCGTCGTGGTTGCCATCGCCAAGCCTTCCGCCAAAGCGGCGGTTTGGGAACGCCTGGCAGCGAGCGGCGCGAGCTTCGGTAGCGTCATTCACCCGAGCGTGGTCATGGGGAGCGGGGTAACCACCGGTCCGGGCTTTATCGCATGTCCCGGTGTGACTTTGACGACTGCCATTACCTTCGGACGTGGCGTTAGCCTTAACCTGCACTGCTGCATTGGGCATGACTGTCGGCTCGGGGATTTTTGCCATCTCAACAGCTACACTCAGCTCGGCGGTGGCACCTGCTTCGGCGAACGTGTGACGAGCGGCGCCCATGCCTGTGTGGTCCCGGGCGTGACCGTGGAGCCCGACGCCATCCTCGGCGCGGGCGCTGTCGTCATCCGTCGCGTCAAAGCCGGCCAAACGGTATTCGGGAATCCCGCCAGACCGCTTTAACGTCCTGCGGTTCAGAGGACTGCGGCGATTGGGAAACATCCCAGTTTGCCTCCAGATTTGGAAAAGGCGATGCCAGGCTTGTTGGGTTCGTGCGGATGAACCTTCTACCATCTTGCCGGAGAGGTCGGTAAATTGCTCGAGATGATTTTGGATGCAGAGCAAGGCAGCGAGGGCGACGGCTGGGCCTGTAGGCCCCGCCTCGTCGTCGCGAACGCCGCTCTGCGCAAAAGCATCCGAAGCCGCCACACGGCGTTCAATCTACCGATCTATTCGGTAAGGTGGTATGACTTTCTCAGCAGGCTCAACCACCTTTTTCCTGGTGGCCGCTGGCGAGCAGATGTTCGGCGGCTCCCAGCAGCCACGGCGCTTCTGACGCCGTCAATGCCCGGATTTCTTTCAGTGCCGTGGGGATGGTTTGCAGCGACCCGTGGGGCAAAGTGACGAGGATCGGGCTGTCGGCGTCGTGGTTTTGAGCGCCGCTCAGTTCGCGCTGGAGAATCCATCCCCTTGGCGCTACCTCGCTGGCAATGCTGGCGGGTCGGCTTCCGGGTTGCGGGAAGAGGATCAACTCGTCGGGGCGCAGGATGCTCCAACCGATTACGGCGCAGCCTGCCAGCTGTTCGGAGCTCAGTTCGCTCGGCGGCGTGCCTTCCAGAACCGGCGGGGGCAGGACGATCTCGCGGACCAGCAGTCGCTGTTCTGAAAGCTCACCCTGCAGAATCAGCTCTCGCCCGAAAGCCCCCGAAGGCATCTCTGCGATGGGCGAAGGGAAATCGGGGAGCGGTTCCGCCCCGCTCACACTGGCCGAGCGGCGCATCGGTCCGGGTTTTTCCGTGGTGCGGACGGCCTGCATCAGGCGGTGCTGGATCGGGCCGCGACCTTCCCCATAATAGCGCAAAATGCCGACTACGGCGTCGCGCACATCGTCAGGAAGTTGCGGATCCAGGATCTGCGACTCGGCCCGCGCGGCCACGCGGTCGCTCGCGCGGTTGTGTTGCCAGACGATGAACCCGGCCATCACTGCGCCCAGGATGATGCCCAGACCGAAAATCTGGAAGCGTTTGCCGAGCTGCTGCATACGCCCCAAGCAATACTACCGCGCAGGGGCGTCAAGATCAGGGGTTGAGTCGGCGCTCCCCCGACCTCAATGTACCGAATTGAACCGCATGGCTGAGCCCGATCTTTCCATCGTCATCCCATTCTTCAACGAAGCCGAAAACGTAGCCGACGTCCTCGCCGAAGTGCGTGCGTGTCTGCCGGATGCTGAAATCATTGCGGTGGACGACGGTTCCACCGATGGGACCTGGGCGGCGATTACCGCCCGTTACGATGTTCTTGGGCTGCGTTTCGCGTCGAACCAAGGACAGAGCGCCGCGACCTACTTCGGCCTGCGGGAGGCAAAGGGTGCCTACTGCGGAACGATGGACGGCGACGGCCAGAACGACCCCTCGGATTTTCCGAAATTAAGGGCAGCGCTCGAGGGCAAGCCACGAACTGTCGCTGTGGGCCGTCGGGCCCGTCGCCAGGACCGCTGGCATCGCGTTGCCGCCAGCCGGATCGCCAATGCCGTCCGCTCGGCCTTCCTGCACGACGGGGTCAGCGATACGGGCTGCTCGCTCAAGGTGTTTCCCCGAGAGGCGGTTGACCTGCTGGTCCCCTTCAATGGCTTGCACCGGTTTTTGCCGCCGATTTTTCGCCATGCCGGCTATGCAATCGTCGAAGTCGACGTGAATCACCGGCCGCGCGCCCGCGGGGTTTCGAAATACACGACCTGGGACCGCGCTCTGCGGGGGCTTTACGACCTCGTAGGCGTGGGCTGGTTGTTGCAGCGGAAACTGCTCCAACCAAACCTGACCTGTCGCCAGCCTTCCGCTGGGCTGGAAACTCGGACCGAACCCCTCGTAATGGCCGAAACGCCCCGCTCCTCTGATTCAATTGGTTCGCGGGGTTGACTTTCTTGGGATCGAGCTGAATCGTGCTATTTGGTTGAAATTTGCGGGCAAACGGCAAGACTTACCTTGCATGTGGCCTGTTTCGATCGCGCTCATCGCCTTGTTGCTCGCGATATTGATGATGCTTGGATTCCAAAACCCCGTCCGCCGGTGGCTCGCCAATCTTGTGGCCGATGCCGACCCCTACCGGCCCGCTTTCGATGCTTTCCAAAAGGCATTGCGTCGACGCGACCCCGCCGCCATGGCTTCGCTCATGGCGTTTCCCGTCAAGGTCGATGGTGACCTTTTTAGTGATCACGATGCGATTCAGTCCCCGGAGGACCTTTCGCGCCACTTTGAACGCCTGTTTCCGGATTCCTTTCGCGAAACCCTGCTGAGCCAGAGTTTCAACGATGTGGAGGCCGTAGATGGTGGCATCTCCATTGCCAATGGTCTCGTCCGGATGACGGCGAGCACCGACGGCGACGGCGTTGTTACCGCCTTGCAGGTCACGGCGATGACGGTCACAGCGGCCGCACCGGCGATCGCTCCCGTTCCCCGCCGTGTGGCGGTAACCCGCGGATGAGCCAAACCTCTGCGCCCCGTGTGGCGCTGCCGTCAGTTTCCGGGGGCATTGACCTCCTTTTTGTCGCCGGTGAACACTCGGGGGACGCCCATGCGGCGGAGGCCCTTCGCGAATTGCGTCAGACGCACCCGGAACTCCGGGTCGCGGCGGTTGGCGGGCGCGAGCTCAAGAACGCGGGGGCGACGCTGCTCTTCGACCTCACGGCACACTCGGTCGTAGGGCTTTTCGAGGTGCTGCGGCATTACGGGTTTTTCAAGGCGCTGATGGCGGCCGTGGGCGATTGGATAGCGGCTCATCAGCCCGCGCTGGTCTGCACGGTCGACTACCCCGGCTTCAACCTGCGCCTCGCCAAACGGCTGGGCGAAGCCGGGATCTCGCGCAAAGGCGGCGGAGCCGTAGGCATCGTGCAGTACATCAGCCCGCAGCTTTGGGCCTGGAAGGGCCACCGGCGCTTTGCGATGGCCAAGTGGCTCGACGGCCTTGCGGCGATCTTCCCCTTCGAAGCCGCCGTTTATGCTGACACGGCTTTGCCGGTCACGGTGGTTCAGCACCCCTTGGTTCAACCGGGGGCAACGGCGCGATTCCGCCAGGCACCAGATGGACCCCTGCTGTTGCTGCCAGGAAGCCGGCTGCAGCCGGTCCAACGGATTTTTCCCCGCATGCTGGCGACGGTCAGGCGCTTGCGCGCGTCGGGAGCCTCTTTCGAGGTTAGGGCGCTGTACCCCAGCGCAGCCCTCGGTACTGAGCTGGAGCGGCTCTGCGAGGCAGCAGAGGTGCCCTGCGAGTTGGTGCCCGTGGATCAGGGCCTGCCGCACCCGGCCCGGGCGGCGCTCATGTCATCGGGCACGGTTTCACTGGAGGTCGCGCTGGCGGCCATCCCGGGGCGGCTCATGTATGTTGCACACCCGCTGACGTACCGCATCGGGCGGGCACTTGTTCGCGTGCCCTACCTCGGCATGGCCAACCTGTTGCTGGGGCACGCGGCATGGCCGGAATTTATCCAGCAGGCCGCCAGTCCCGCGACTTTGGCTGACGAGTTAGCTCCTCTTATCGCCAACGGCGATGCTGCTCGCAGCGAGCAGGATGTCGCCCAAAAAGCCGCCGAACGCCTGCGCCAGCTTCTCCGCGGGCGCGAATCGATTACTCCAGGCGCGTGGCTGGCCTCATGGTTCGGCGACCGTTGCTGAGGTGTTTGTTGCAAGGAGTCCTTCGAGACGAGCCCTGAGGGCCTCCGGCAGCGGCAGCGGGCGCATTGGGCCGTCGGCTTCGTGCTTTTCCACGTAGGCGACGACCAACTGTCCAGTGGCGGCTTTCACGCGGCTTTCCCCCTCGACGACGATTGTGCACCGGTAGTCGATCGAGCGATCTTTGACTTCCGCAACCGTCAGCTCGACGCAAACGCGGTCTCCGAGCCGGACGGGCGCTTGAAACTTGGCGGAGGCCCGCACCCGCGGCCAGCCGCGAAAGCCCTCGGGGACGCGCTCGACAATCTGTCCGCCAAGCGCGCGAACGAAGGCGTTTTCAGCCGATTCCATCCACCGGAAAAAGTTGGCGAAGTGTGCGATGCCTGCCATGTCGGTCTCCGCAAACTCTACCGTCCGGTAATGGCGAAAGGGCAGGGTGGTGACAGCGTCGGGCTCAGACATGAACCGGAGGCTGACACGAAAGCCTCCCGCAGGCAACGCGCGTAACGATTTTCGGGGAATTTGGGGGGTATACCCGGCGTATTTCCGGTCCGCCAGCCAATATGGACTCTTCGAACATGCATTCGATCAAAATAGCTTACATCGGCGGCGGCAGCCGCTATTGGGCGCGCGACCTAATGAAGGACCTCGCCCTGAAATCGCAGCTGAGGGGCATTATCGAGCTGTACGATATCAACCATGCTGCGGCAGAGCGC
>JBHJGW010000009.1:0-2966 GCA_050331415.1 Opitutales bacterium
AGTTTCTCGTCGGCAATCACCTCCGGAAAGCGGAACAGGGAGACGTCGCAGCCGGCGACTTCGCGGGCGCCCTCCGCCTCGGCAAGGGCGAGACGGTGGACGTGTCCGTAAGTGCTGTAGAAGATAATCGATAGTTTCGTCATAGGGTGAAGATTTTAGTGGTTGTGGTGTGGCGAAATGTGTCGGTGCTCTGTCGTTGATAGGAAATCACTCCGCCCCCACGGGGACCTCGGCGTCGTCCGGTTTGCGCCAAGCGTGCTTCGCGAAGGGCCCGTCGACTGGGGTCTGCGCCAGGTGGTTGGCGTAGTTGCTGAGCACCTTGTGCGACAGCCCGAGCAGCACGTCAAAGATGTTCCGCTTGGTGAAGCCGGCCTCGAGGAACGCCTCCACCTGATCGGCGTCTACTTCGCCCCTCTGCGCCGTGAGCGCGAGGGCGAACTGCCTCAGCGCCGCGAGGCGCGTATCGGCAATCGGTCGCTCCTCGCGGATCGCGTCGACGACGTCTTCTGGCACTTTGTCCCTCAGGGCCAGAAAGGTGTGGGCGGGCACGCAGTAGTGGCAGCGGTGGTAGACGTTGATGGTCAGCCAGACGACATGACGCTCGGTCGTCGAAAGGCTCGATTTTGAGAAGAGCGCCTGGAGCGTCTGATAGGCTTCGAGGAGTTGCGGGCTCTCGGCGACGACGCCGTGGAGGTTGGGGATCATCCCGTAAGCCTTCTTCGAGGCTTGCAGAAGCGGCTTGGCGCCATCCGGCGCGCTCTCTTCGCTATGGATCGCAAATTTGGTCATGAGTTCGGTTCTCTTTCTGGAGGACCATTCTCCGGTCCCAATAGTGTGCGGACTTTGGTATCCGCTGGATTTTCGGCAATCCCACGGACCCCCACCAGGAGATCTCGTGGTTCCCGAGAAGAAGGCTCCACCTCGACCTCAACCGGCGAGTCGATCAGACCGTTGTGGAATGCCCCGATTGCTTTCATCCGTTTAGAGGCACGAGGTGGAGGGTGAGCGGAAGGGGTGATTTAACGGGCTTCGCCCGCGAAACCTCCGTCGACTTCGACCGGGCTGAGGTGGTCGAGGTAGTTGCTGAGGGTCTTCATCGCAACGCCGGTCACGACTTCCATAACCTGCGGCAGGCTGAAGCCAGCAGAAAGGAAGGCGTCGACTTTTGCCGGAGGTACATGGCCACGCTCGCGGACGACTTCGCGGGTAAAATCCGCCAGAGCCGCGAGACGGCTGTCATTGACGTCCGCACCGTCGCGGATGCTGTCAACCGCTTCCGACGGTACCTTCAACATGTGCTTGAGTACCGTCGCGTGTGCCGCCTGGCAATACCCGCAATCGTTTTCGGCGCTGGCGGCGAGGAGGACAACCTGGCGTTCGACCGGGCTCAGCGTGTTTTCGTTGAAGGCACTATCGAGGCCTACATAGGCCTTTAGCGTTGAGGGCGAGTTGGCCATCGTACCGAGGAGGTTCGGGACGAAACCGTAGGCTTTCTGCACGCTTTGCAGGGTCTCGCGGGCACCTTCCGGGGCGCTTTCAATGGTTTGGGGCTCAAAGAGCTTTGCGGTAGTCATGGTTATGATGGGCTTTGGATTCGTGGACTCAGGCAACATGCCTGCCTATCCGGTCGCGACAGATGGCAGAAGCTTGCGAAACTTTTTCGCAGGCAGCTTACTCCGAAAATTCGATTCGAGCTTGCTCGATGACAGGTTGCGTCCAATCCGCCGACGTGGATTTCAGGACCTTTACTCAATCCCGTGCGCTACCTTTACCCATCGCGAACCGCTCTTGCCGCTGGCGAGAGCTTCAATGCTTCTTCAACCGACTCGAAGTTTCCGGAGGTTGCTTTTCAAGAAACAATCCTGGTCGCACTCGTCTCCGTTTTTAGTGAGGTCTCTCAGCAGGAAAATGCTGCAGGATGCAGCTTGCGAAAACATGTATGGCCAGCTTCTGCCCGCTAGAGCGTTTTCATTAAGATCGTGTCTCCAAGGCGTGGCGAAAAATTTGGCTACAAGGAGACCGCAACAGGCATGTGGATGCAGGGCAACGAAGTCCCGATGCCTTGCCAATCGCATGCAAGAGCACGATAGAGGTGAAATCGCGTTACCCCTCACCCGCGGAGTTTGTTAGGTCGATGCCTTTGTGCCCCATGCAGACCCGGATCCTGGAACGGGTACGTGAAAGGATTGTCCAGAGGTTTTCACGACTTATGGTGAACTCTTCACAAAGTTGAGGCGTTTCCATTCCTTCGAGGATTCTTGCCTTCATGATCTGCTGGGTACGCGTTGGAAACCTTTGGAGGCAGCCCAGGAAGGT
This sequence comes from Opitutales bacterium, assembly GCA_050331415.1. GTDB lineage: Bacteria > Verrucomicrobiota > Verrucomicrobiia > Opitutales > Cerasicoccaceae > DAIQNO01. The sequence goes on from JBHJGW010000009.1 coordinate 2,317, forward strand.
TCGCATGATTTCGCTGCAGGAGAGTGATGTATGCTGCTGCGCTTGCCAGCAGCTTTTTACCGTCATCTCCATAGTGTCCCATCCGGGTTCGTTACAGAAGATGTCGTCTTCATCCCGCTCCATCGATTCGGCGAAGCCGGTCATTGAAATAAACCTTCCTTGCCGACGATAGAAATCGGTAATTTTATGGCGCAGAATCTGAAAGAGCCACGTGCGCTCGGAACAGCGATGCTCGAAGCGTCCGGAACTTCGAAGGGCACTGAGATACACCGTCTGCACCAGATCCGCGGCTATTTCCGGGCAGCCCGTCTTTTGCTGAGCGTGTCGGAGAAGGCGCTGATGGTGGAGCGCCATCCACTGGCTGGGATCCAAGCTCTCATTACCGCGCGGAGCGACGCTGCGGGGCTCCACCGCAGCATCAGAAGGTTCTCCGGCGGCTTGGTTCTGTACCGGGCTCGAGAAGGGGATTGTCGTGGTAGCGTGCATAGTTTTGGAGGGCATTGGCCCGGACGAAGTTTCTCCCGGACTGGTGACACAGATTTCATCGCGACGATACGTTGAATCCGCCCATCAATGCCATAAACCGATCCCCCTATATCCTTTGGGGTATTGAGCTCCGAAGACGACTCGGGTAGCATTTGGCAAAAATG
>JBHJGW010000010.1:0-54209 GCA_050331415.1 Opitutales bacterium
CGAGTACGCCGGACAAGTACCGTCTGAAAGACTATCGGAAACTTCAATCCTGGCAGGACCGGAAATTCTTTTGAAAGGCGAATCATGGGAAGCTCTCCCGGGCTGGCTCGACGTTTTACGGCTTCGCAAGACCGACGAAGTCCGGCGTACGCGTCTCGAAGCCTACGCAGCCTACCAGGACAACCGGTACGAGGAAGCGTTCGAATGGGTGAAGGCGTGGCTGACGCAAGCACCGGAAAACGCGGAGGCAAATTTTCTCGCCGGCCACCTTATGCTTCGCGAGAGCGGAGTTTTCAATCAATTGAGGGTCATTGAATATTGGTTCCGTGCGGCGGAGGATGAAGGCGAGTACGGCCTGGCTGCCTTGAATGCCCTGTCAAATTTGGGGACGCCGTTCATGGAGCGCGCCGAGCTGGAGCGTGTGGCAGGAGCCATTCTTGAGCGACCTGACGCCACTCCCGGCAATCGCCTTCAGGCGCGGCTGATCGAGATGGCTCTCGAGCCCGAGCGCCGCGACGAAATTCTGGCCAACGCGATCGAGCAATGGTCGCAGCGCGAACCCGCATTGCTCGCGCAGTGGCTCAACGTGCTCGGCGAGTTTCAGCATACCCTCTCGTTGGTCGGGCCGTACCCGCTGGAGAATCATCCGGCCCTTCGCCTGCCCGCCATTCGCGCCCACCTCGGAAGCGATAATCCGGCCTTAGCGCTCGAACTGCTTGAGCGCTATCCTGATACCGTTTCCCCCACCACACTCGCGGTTGCGACCCTCCAGCTCAAATTGAACAGTGCATCTTTCGACGACCCCCAGATTCAGGCGGACTTCGATACCGCCCAGCAATTGATCACTTCTGAGCAGGATGCCAACGCGGCTTGGGCCTTGGCCAAAGCGGCTGAAGCAGCGGGCGATTTTACTCGGGCCTGCGCCGCCTACGACACCATCGATCTGGACGCCTTCGGCCAGCCCCAAGTCGAGATGCGGTTTACCCGGCATCGCTTCCGGGCACTGATGCTTTCCGGCGAATTGGAGGAAGCGCACCGTTACGCCGTCGAGCACAAAGCGGCCATAACAGCTGATGCAATGTGGGCAAACGACTTTGCCTACCTGAGTCTTCTGCTGGAAAAGGATCTGGAGGACTCGCGGGAGCTCCTCCAGCAACTCTCGAATGCCAGTCCCAACAACTCCTTTGTGCAAAGCTCGCGTGCTTTCGCGCTTTGGCAGGAGGGCCGGCCCGGCGAGGCGCATCGCCTGCTGCAGAACCTTCCTGCCGATCTAGTATCCGGCACGCCCTCCATTCAGCTCCTGAAAGCGCTTGTTCTCCAGGATCTGGGCGACAGCGCCCGAGCATACCAGGAGGTCAGACAGGTGCCGCCAGAGGCACTCCTCGGCCCCGAGCAAGAACTACACAACACTCTCCTGGCGACGCTAGACCAGGGCCAAAATTGAAGTCAGCACCTTTGTTTTTAATGTCAGCTGAAGAGAACCCACCTGCCTGCTTGTCTTGAAATTATCATGAAATACCTCCGCCAATTCCTTCTGTTCGTCGAGGGCGAAATCGCTATGTTTTGGGCTGCCCAGAAGGCCCGGTTTAGCTGGGTTCCCAAGTGGGTTGCGGTAACCTTTGCCGGACTTGCGGTGCTCGGCGTCATTGGGCTAGCCGGTCTTGCCCTCTCCTGGAATTCGATAAGGGAGTATCGCTCAGCTCAGCTCATGAACGAGGCCGAGCAACTCGAAAGCGCGGGTCAGGGAGAAGCCGCCGCCAAGAAAGCGGAAGCGGCCTTCCGGCTCGATGTCCACGCTGCCGAACCGGTTCGCTTCCTTTACGAGCACTATCGCGACCACCACCCCGTGGCGATTGATTGGCTTGAGCAGGTGATTATCCGAGAAGGTCACAATCAGGAAAACGTCATGGCCCTTATCGACCTGCACCTTCAGCATGGAGACGTTAACGACATCAAGGCTCTGGTGCTGCAAATGGCGCAGATCGCGCCTGACGATCCCAATGTTCAGCTGGCGAAAGTCCGTATCGCGATGCGCGAACACCGCCACGAAGATGCACTCGAGCTCCTTCTGGGCCTGAGTGATGCCGCCCCGGACAGCGCGGAGGTGCACGAAACCCTCTTTGAGGTCTTGATGCGTTCTGGCTCGAAACCGCTGATGGAAGACGCGCGGGTGAAATGGCAATCCTTCGTATCCGATACCGAGCGCCTCGGCTTGGTCGCGTTGCGCAATCTTGTACGGTCAACCCCCAGAGACGCGCCTGAATTGGCAGATTGGATGCGACAAATCCGAGAGCACCCACTGCGGAGCAAGCAAGACGTTCTCGCAGCCGTGACCTGGCAGCACGCCAACGAATCCCTTTCGTGGGACGAAGCCCGAGCGGAGGTTGAAGCTGAACTGGACCTCAACGATCCCGACGACTTGACTCTCTGGGCCTACTGGCTGGCGGGGCAAAAAAAGAGCGGGCTCATCCTCGAAACGGTTCCGGCAGAACAGCTCGCCGATAACCCCCGGCTCGGATGGGAATATATGCTCGCATACATCGAGCATAAAGACGCCCAAGAGGCCCGCGATTTCATGAGCCGCATGGGACGCGACCAGCTGGGCTTGTCGAACGCTCAGTTCGAGTATCTGCAGCTCCTGATCGGATCAGCCTCCGAAGCGAATGACGGCATCTCCGAGCAGCGTTTGCGCTACACGCTACAAGGCTCTTCTCCACTCGACTGGGCGCTCATCGAACGGGATCTTCGCCTCCGAGGGGAGGATCGCGCCCTTGAGCTATTGTTTGAGCGCCAGGCGCAATTCCGAGCTGCCCCTTCGATCGGAAAAGCGGCCTTGCTGAGGCAAGCCTACCAGCAGGGAGATACTGACCGCATCGAGCAGATGCTCCGGCGTTTCCGGATTTCCGAATTCGCAGAAGTGTCTCCCGCCGTCGCATGGTTTGCGGGCTACCTTCGCATTCTTCTGCGGATCGATCTGGATACGCTTCGGGCGGAACTTCGCGAGGTTGCAACCGACTACCCAACCCACCCCACCTTCCAGAACATCTACGCGCTCAGCTTTGCGGTCGAAGGGGACCATGCCCGTGCAGGACGAGCGGCAGCCCCACTTCGCGGCCCAATCACCGAGCGGCCCGCTTTTCTGAGTATGGCCGTCTTTATGCTGTACGCCGAAAGCACCGGACAACGTCCGCCACAAGAGGCCCTTGATTTGGTCGAGCCCTACCTGAAACTCGACCAGGAAGTGCGCCTCCTGCAGCAAATGCGCCAACTGGCCGAGCCCACCGCAGCAGTCGGTCCCACTCGGAACCCGTAACTTTACCTCCGTTATTACTGCAATGGAATCCACCAACCTACCTCAAGCCAAGACGCCTTCGCTGCCAACGGCCATGATCGCCATCTGGCTGGCGCCAGCGGTGCTCTGGGGCGTATTCTTCGTCCAAGCCTCACGCTATTGGTCTCCGGACTCCCACTACTTCTACGGATGGATCGTTCCGCCGCTGGCCGTCTACCTGATTGTGCAGCGCTGGAAAAACCGACCCGACGTGCTGGCTCGCCACAACTGGCTTTTGGGGGCTGTTCTTCTCCTTCTGCCCATCTTCCTTTGGCTGCGGTCCGTCGCCTTTATCGAGCTGTTCGCCGGTTGGACAATCCCGCTCTGGCTCCTCGCCGGGCTCGCGATCACGATCTCGCTCGCCTGGCTTGCAGCCGCAGGCGGGGCGAGATTCGCCCTTCATTTTCTGCCGGTGTTCATCTTCATGCTCACGGCGCTACCGTGGCCGGCAGCCATTCATAACACGGTCGTGTACTCGATGACCGGCTGGATAGCCGGTGTCACCGCATTTTTGATACAATTTGCCGGGCAACCGGCAGAGCTTGCCGGCCAGCAGATCCTGGTGGGAAGCCAAGTTCTCGAGGTGGGCGAAGCGTGCTCGGGTATCCGTTCCCTCCAGGCGCTGTTGATGGCTGGCATCTTTTTTGGTGAGCTTGGGCAGTGGGCATGGCGCAAACGGGCCTTCCTGCTCGGCATGGCTGCTGCCTTTGCCTTTGTCTTCAACCTGGCACGGACTCTGGTACTGAGCTGGATAAGCCTCAGTTTCGGTCCGGAGGCCTTCGACAAATGGCACGACACTACCGGCGCAATTTCCTTCAACCTCGCGTGGGTTTCCCTCATGGTAATCTTCTTTACTATCGATAAACCGTTGGCAAGGCCTGCGACGCCTAGACCTTCTGCGGAGCAACTCCGTATTCCTTGGCGAATTGCGGCGCCCGTCGCGGCCCTCGCCTTGGCGGTAGAGCTGGCGTTGCCTCTTATTTACCCGGTCGCTCAGACCCCTCGATACAGCATCGATTTTCAGCAATTTTCCGACGGCTTTGTCGACAAGGTAGATTCCGAAGAAGTGCAGGAACTGCTTGGAGCTGATGGGTCGCAGTCTTTCCGAGTATTTTCCGATGAAAAGCTGTTTGAGGTCTATCATTTGAGTTGGGATCAGGGTGTCTCAATCAGCCACCTCGACATCCATACTCCAGACCGTTGCATGGGCTTTAACCAAGGGCTGGAGGTTCTCGAAATTGGAGATCCGTTCCTTGCGGATATCGGGTCGCGTCGAATGCTCGTAGAGCCCTACCGATTCTACATGGCATCGCAGGGAGAAGCCCTTCAGGTCTTCCGCATTAAGCTGAACTTCCACGCCTCGGATCAGTTTGCGACAGACACCTTTACGGGGTCCCACTCACTGAAGAGCCATTGGGAAAGGCTGAGCGAAGCCAGCAACATGCTGTTCCGGGGCGGCAGGATGCCGCGTTGGCAGGTTCATGAGCTCACTTTGATTGGTCTTCACGGAGCTCCGCCAACCGATGAAGCCTGGCACCGTGTCGCTCCCCTCTTGAGTACAGTCTTTGACGAAAACTCAACCTAACCCAACTTCTACGAATCAAGAAACCACTAACTTTTCTTCCCTCCTGAACACAATCAACCAGAAAGGTCTTAAGATGCTCAAACATACCGTATATCTACTCAGCTTTGGCGCAGGTTTAACCGTCGCTCAGGGCTCAATGGTCACACTCGACGAGCCCAGCCTCGGTTTCGAGCACGGTGAAGTTGTCACCAATCAAATTCCAGGGCTCATTATATCCGCAACCGGTGGTATCGGTCAGGTCCAAATTTTTGACACCGATCTTGATGACGGCTCTCCTTCCGCCTCGGACGATGATCTCAAGTCTCCGTTTGAAGGAGGCACCCTCAAAGATCAGCTTTTGGGGAACGCTCTGATTATCCAAGAAAACAATGGTGAACCGGATGATGCCACGAAAGGAACAATCACTCTCGATTATGCAACTCCGATCGCGTCGTTCGCCTTTACCTTCGTCGACATCGAAAACCCGAAGAAGGCTGAGGTGGAACTGCACGGTGCCAACGGAGGTTCAAGTACTATTGGATTTGAAACCTTCGCTTCCGATTTTGGGGCAGAATGGGGCGACAACTCTGCCAATTCGGCGGGCCCACTTTTCCTGTCTGGGGAGCTAATCGATATGGTGGTGTTCAACTTCAAGACGAGTGTCGCGATTCCAAGTTTCACCGCGCCGCAGGAGTTCTCGATTGTGTCACCAATTCCCGAGCCAAACGAGATTATTGCAGGAACGGCTAGCATCGGGATGCTCAGCCTCGTTGCTTGGCGTCGCTTCAAGCAGCGGAGCTAGTCTCGAAAGTCAGTCTGCGCTTCGCCACTTTTGACAATCGGCTGCTCCGGAAACGGAGCAGCTTTTTTGTCGCGAGATCGCAAAGAAGGTCGGTCAACAGTAAGCGTCCGGGCTTCTCCCCCTTACGGAGGGCGTTCGACTCTGGTAATGTCGGTTGATGGAAGTCGAGTTGGTTGATACGGGCTTGAAGCGTGACCGGGATAACGTAGACATTCTTTCGCACATTTTCGGCCATAATCAACAGAATGTGTGGGCGTTGCGCCTCCTGAGGCGAAAGGCCGCCAAGGGCAAGCAAAGCACCGAAGAGAGCGAGAGGCGGCTTCAAAAAGAATCCAACCATATTTCCATGTGCTATCACTCACGCCGGCCAATCTCGCCAAAGATGTTTTTAAAGCATGGCTTTATCTACAGCGGCCAGTGCCTTTCGGCCCAGTTGTGGAAATTAGCGTCGTGAATCACATAGCGGTAGAGCAGGAGGCTGCCCATCAAGCCGATAACGCAGGCACGCTCAACCGTCAGGACGACCAGGCCCCATTTCAGGCCGACCGTTCGTCGAAGGGCAAAGCCGGCCGCCGTGACACCGAGCATCAGAAGCGCCTGAAAGCCGGTCCGCGGGTCAAAGAGCAGCGCCAGCATGTAAATGAAGGAAAAGACCATTCCCACCATCCAGAAAAAAATAGCCGACGCTGGCAGCGGCTCGCCAAACGATACCGGGTGGCGGCCGGCTCGAGCTTGCTTGATCCCGATGTAACGTTCCGCCACCAGCACCTGTACAAGCTCGAACACCATAACGAACGGGGCCAGGTTGATGAGAAAATCGGTCATGCGGCGCAGATGGCAGGCGACTCAGAACAAACCAGGCTGCTCAAGGGTGCCCGATGGCGGCGTGACCCCGGTGAGCCGCCAAGCCTTCGGAGTCAGAATGCGGCCTTGAGGGGTTCTGGCGAGGTAACCTTCCTGGATCAGATAGGGTTCGTGGACCTCTTCTACGGTGTGGGGTTCCTCGCCAACCGCCACCGCGACAGTGCCGAGCCCAACCGGTCCGCCGGCATAGTTTTCCGCCATCACACGCAGCAGCCGCTTATCCATCTCATCGAGGCCGTAGCGGTCAATCTCCAGCAGCTCGAGCGCCTTTGCAGCGATTTCGCAAGTGATTATGCCGTCGCCCCGTTGTTCGGCGTAGTCCCGCGCGAACGAAACAAGATTATTCGCAATACGAGGAGTGCCGCGCGCGCGACCTGCTATCTCCTCCGCTCCGTCAGGGGTAATGATTACCTCGAGCAAGCGCCCGGTGCGCTCGACGATCCCACGGAGTGTGTCACGGTCATAATAGTCGAGCCGCGTTTGCAGGGTAAACCGGCTGCGCATCGGTGCCGTGAGCAGGCCCGTGCGGGTGGTCGCACCGACGAGCGTGAAGCGTGGCAAGCTCAGGCGGACGCTGCGCGCGTTGGGCCCCTGATCGATCATGATGTCGATCCGAAAGTCCTCCATCGCGCTGTAGAGGTATTCCTCAACGGTACGTGAAAGGCGGTGGATCTCGTCGATGAACAGCACATCTCCCTGCTCGAGGCTGGTGAGCAGGCCAGCGAGGTCGCCGGGCTTGTCGATCACGGGCCCCGAAGTCGGCCGCAGGTTCACGCCCAGCTCGCTGGCGAGGATGTTCGCGAGGGTCGTTTTCCCCAGGCCGGGAGGCCCGTGCAGGAGAATATGCGCCAGCGGTTCCCCCCGCGCCTTGGCCGCGCCAACCATTACGCTGAGGCGCTCGCGCGTCTTTGGCTGTCCGGCAAAGTCCGCAAAGCTCAAGGGCCGCAAGGCGGCCTCGCGCGGGCTCTCCGGCGCATCCAGTGCCCGCTGCAGATAATCGACTCCCTTGGCTTCCGGCTCCATGCTTTCCTCCGAGCAGAAGCGACATGTGCCGCCTTTTCAACCGGGAATTCGCCGAGAGCAAATGCCGAATATTCGAAACGCCCCCGGCATCACCGGTGTTTTTGTCACCGTCTTCGCGGATTCTCAAGAACCGGCTCGGGCGGCGCCACACTGCTCAACGCGGCTCGGAACAGAATCATCGCTGGCAGGTTTTGCGTAGGGTGGAGGTGCAATATCGAGGGAAATACGGCCTCCTGCCACCTCAGCCGCGAGCGGAAAGGACCGTGCACTCATATTCGCGGACGTCAGGAAGCCAAGCTTGCTCTTCGGGCACATTCTGGCGGCGGCAATATTCGTCCCAAACAGCACCCCAGGGGAGGCACTTGACGGACTCGAAGGTAGCGAGGCGGGTCGTGAAGTCACCTTCTGTCTCTGCGCGGCGGAGCACCTCACGGGGCTCGAGGAAAGCCTGCAGCAGCGCCTTTTGCGCGGCACGGGTGCCAATGACCCAGGCGGCGATGCGGTTGATGGACGCGTCGAAGAAATCGAGACCAATGTGCGTGCGCGGGAGAACGTCGCAGCGGACCAGTTCCTGCATGATGGCTTTGGTCGGGTCATCGAGCAGGACAACGTGGTCGCTGTCCCAGCGAACACCGCGGGAGACATGCAGCAGCAGATGCGGCACGAACATGCTGACTGAGGAGATCTTGTCGGCGATAGTTTCCGTCGGGTGGAAGTGCCCCGCATCGAGGCACAGTGCCGTCTGGTTTTTGACCGCATAGGCGAGGTAAAACTCGTGCGAGCCGACGACGAAGCTCTCACTTCCAATGCCGAAGAGCTTGCACTCCACGGCGTCGATGTTAGCTGCGCGATCGACAGGCTCGGCAAGGACTCGGTCAAGGCTGGCTTCCAGCCGCTGGCGGAAGCCAAGGCGGTCCGCTGGCAGGTCTTTAAGGCCGTCGGGTATCCAGATATTCGTGACGCAAGCGGTGCCGAGCTGCTCGCCCATGGTTGCCCCGATACGGCGGCAGGCCTGGCAATGGGCCACCCAGAAATCGCGAATTGCCGCGTCGTGGTGGCTCAGCGTCCGACCGTCGGTATCGGCCTTCGGATGACTGAAGCAGGTCGGGTTGAAGTCGAGGCCCATTTTTCGCTCCTTGGCCCAATCAATCCAGCTCTGGAAGTGCGCGGGTTCGATAGCGTCGCGATCCGGGGCTGTTCGTCCGCCGAAATCACCGTAGCTGGCGTGGAGGTTGAGGCGGTTGGTGCCCGGAATAAGCGACAAAGCCTTGTCGAGGTCGCTACGAAGCTCGTCCAGCGTGCGGGCTTTACCGGGGTAGTTGCCGGTTACAGCCAAGCCACTGCCGAGCTGTCGACCACCGTCCTCGAAGCCTCCGACATCATCACCTTGCCAGCAGTGCAGGCTGATCGGCGTCTTGGCCATGGCCTCGAGGGCCGCTTCCACATCCACGCCTTGGGCAGCGTACTTCTCTTTTGCTTGGTCGAACATCATGCCGAGAGATATCAGTTGTGGAAATCGCGCTGCAACGCGCAAAGGACGACGCCGGGCAAAAAGCCATCACTTTCCTAATCGCGGCGGATTGTCAGGCCAGTGGCCAACGTCGCCGGGAGAATTCCGCCTTGCCTTGGTGGCGAGGCGGCTTTGCCTTGAAGGCAGGATGCTACGACCTCAAAAACCCACCGTCTACGACTTGCGGAAATGCAAGGGGAAACGCCTGCTGACGCACATTCACGTCAAAACCCCAGAGGAGGCTGCTGCAGCCGAGGCCGCCGGAGTCGACCTGATGAGCTGCTCTTTCGATAATCCGGAGGCCCAGGCACGCCTGCCGCTGCTGGTTGCAGCTGCGCCAAAAAGTTTCCTTTCCGCCGCAACGCCCCACGGCCTGGCTTCGCGCGAAGAAGCTATTCGGATTGCGTTTCGGGCTATCGAAATCGGAGCAAGCGGAGTGTACTGCTCAGCGAGCCCCTACATCATCGAAGGTATGGCACGCGAGGGGGTGCCGGTTTCCGGCCACCTTGGTCTCGTTCCCCGGCATGCCACGTGGACGAATTTCCGCGCTATCGGCAAGACGGCGGAAGAAGCTCGGACCTTGTACCAGAAAATGAAGGACCTCGAAAACGCCGGTGCTTATGCTGCCGAGCTCGAGGTCGTGCCGGCCCGGCTCGCGACGCTCCTTGCGCAAAAAACCAGCATGTTACTGATGTCGCTCGGTTCCGGAAAGGGTTGCGATACCCAGTTTCTCTTCTCCGACGACATTCTGGGTGACTACGACGAGCGCCTCCCCCGGCATGCGAAAGCCTACCGCAATTTCGCCGAAGAATACCGGCGGCTCCAGAACGAACGGATTGCCGCTTTCCGGGAGTATATTGCGGACGTACAGTCTGGAGCCTTTCCGGAGCCGGGACATCTCATCGACATCCCGGACTCAGAACTGCAACGCTTCGAGTCGGAACTCGAAGGTGGAAACAGCTAGGCGACGGGAAGGCGCCCGTCCCCCACCCTAAAAAAGATTTCGTTAAGCCCCGCTTTGGGCGTGCTAATTGGTTAAGCGAGCGCTTAGATCGATCTCATGGTTGAAGGTCCGCAGGTGCTACCCGGAGAACTTTCGAGCCGCCTCAACGACTTTCTGGAGGGCGCGGCCCGGGCGCGTTTTCTGGAGCTGCTCCATCGGCCCCCGCCCCCGGTGCTGGTGCCCAACCGTCTTCGTGCCGGCAGCAAAGAGGCCCTCACCCGGCTGCAGGAGGAGGGCTTTCGCTTCGAACCCATCCCCGGTCTCCCGTACGCCTTCACTATCAGTGAAAGGGATCTCGACGAATTGAAACAGTGCCCTGAATACCGCAAGGGCGCGTTACTGCTGGCGGAAGCCTCTCAAGTGCTGACGATCGCCCTCCTTGGCGCTTTCCCCCGCGAACGCATCCTCGAACTAGCGGCCGGTGAAGGCCAACACGCTGTTCTCGCCGCCAACCTGATGGGGCCCCAAGGCCGGCTGACCGCAGTGGAAGCGTTTCGCCTGCGCTTCGCCCGTCTTGAAGAGCGCCTGAACCACTGCGGCGCGGCAGGAGCGCACTTGAAGCAGAGTGAACCGCGCGATTACGGACGCAATGCGCCCCGGCGCTACCATCGCGTATTGCTGGCCCAGCCAGGGCCAGGCGACCAGCGCCTGTTCGAGGGCCAAACTGAAGCATCCGCCCAGTGCCTGACGCGGATTCCAGAGCACTCAGTCGCGCTCAAGGCTTTACTCATTTCAGCTTTGGAGGCTGTTCGACCAGGGGCCATTTGCCTCTACGCCGTTGCCTCCTATCTGCCCGAGGTTTGCGAGCAGGTCGTCCACTATGCAGTGAGCCGCTTCAATGGAGAGATTGCCGTCGAGCCCCTGAAATGGCCCGAAGATCTTGCCCTGAAAACCAGGCCGGGACTTACCTCCTGGCTCGAGAACGAATTCGACAGCAGTATGGTCAATGCTGCCCGGCTCATGCCACAAGGGCCTTATCGGGGGCTCTTTGTTTGCCGCATGCGCAAAGTTGGTTCGTGATCCACGGTTGCAATCGGGGGCGGGGGCCGTTTGGCTCGCCCCTTTCTCATGAAAATCCTCGTACTTGACAAGATAGCCGACGCCGGAATCGAGCTGTTTCGCCAGCAGCCCGGCTACGATGTGATCGTGGCCTGGGAAGCGGTCGACGGCTGGGATCCCAAAAAGAACCCCGGGCAGGTGCTCGAACTGGTGCAGGCGCACCCGGACGCCGCGGGCATCGCCGTCCGCTCGGACAGCAAAATCACCGCGGAAGTGATGGAGGCAGCCGGCAACCTGAAGGTAGTCGGACGCGCCGGAGTGGGGGTTGACAACATTCAGATCGACTCCGCTACGGACCACGGAGTCATCGTCATGAACACGCCCGGAGGTAACACCATTGCCACCGCGGAACTGACCTTTACGCACTTGCTTTGCGCGGCACGCCCGATTTGCCCCGCGGATGCGGACATGAAGGCCGGAAAATTCCCCCGCAAGACGCTGCCGAAGGGCACGGAGCTGCGCGGCAAGACCCTGGGCGTTTGCGGCCTCGGCCGTATCGGCACCGAGGTGGCTCGCCGCGCCCAGGCGTTCGAGATGAAGGTGCTGGCCTACGACCCCTACGTTACCCCAGAACGCGCTCGCAGCCTCGAGGTCCAGAAAGTGGAACTCGATGCGCTTTTCGCTGAAAGTGACTATCTGACTTTCCACGTACCCAAGCCGGAAAAGCCCCTTGTCGATTCGAAGGCCATTGCCAAGATGAAACCCGGCGTGCGTATGGTCAATGTGGCACGCGGCGGGATCATCGACGAAGCGGCACTGGTTGAAGGGCTGAAATCCGGCCACGTTGCCTGGGCGGGCCTTGACGTCTTCGAAGACGAGCCGCCGGCAGAAGACCATCCGCTGCGCAGTCTTCCCAACGTCAACCTGACGCCGCACCTCGGTGCGTCCACGGTTGAGGCGCAGGAGAGCGTCGGTGTTGAGATCGCCGAGCAGATGATCGAGGCGCTCAATGGCGGCATGGTTCGCAATGCGATCAACGCACCAAGCGTCGATCCCAAAACCCTCGAACAACTACGCCCGTACCTCGAGCTCGGCGAGAAGCTGGGCAGCTTCCTCCAACAACTGGGCGTGAGCGACGAGCAAGTCGTCGAGCTGCACGTGACCTATACCGGCAAGCTCATCGACGTCAGCACAGTCCCGGTTTCACGGGCGATCCAGCGCGGCTACCTCAAGGTGATTTCGCCGAACGTGAACGATGTCAATGCACCGAAAAAGCTAGAAGAACTCGGCATTGCCGTAGACTTCACCAAGAGCAACGCCGGCACGGAGTACAGCGAGCTTATTACCGTACGCGCCAAGGCCGCCAGCGGCAAGACGCGGCAGGTCGCCGGAACGCTCTTCGGTCCGCAGCAGCAGCCACGGATCGTCGAAATCGACGGCCACGCGGTCGAGGTCAACACCAAGGGCCGCATGCTCGTGCTGAAAAACAACGACGTGCCAGGCATCGTCGGCTTCCTTGGTACGACTCTCGGCAACGATGGCGTCAACATCGCCAACCTGAGCCTCGCCCGCGACCAGGGTCAGGGCTTCGCGATCAGCGTTTACGAAATCGACAGTGCACCGAGTGCCGAAGCCCTCGAGGCCATCAAGGGCCACGCAGCCATCCAGAAATTCCGCCTGATTACGCTCTAAGCGAACGGGCAGGGCACCGCCTTCAGGCAGGCCGGAAAGGTGGCGCCCGCATCCCCGAAAAAGCTCCGCTCACTGATCCTGAAAGATGAAAGCATTCCTCCGAAGCGCCCGATTCCTTCCCGGCTTGCCCGGAGGCGGTGCCCTATCTTGGGGCGTTGCCGTGCTGCTGGCTGTTTGCCTGGCGGTGGGCGCGCGGGCTAATGTTGGTCCTCCAAACAACGAGGGACCGGGCGAGGGGGGGGGTGCCTGGGAAGAGGACGCTCAGGCACCTCCTGGCAACGAAGAAACCGGCGACGGCCCCGCCTTCACCCCGACGGAGGACGGCCTCTATGCGGTCCTGGATGTCACCATCGGCGAGACCGCCGACGGCGAGACGAATGTAAACGGCGAAATTGCCGTGCGACTCCTTCATGAGCAAGCCCCTATGACCGTCGCCAATTTCGTGGGTCTGGCCGAGGGGACACAGCCTTGGCTTGACCTCCAGCAGCCGAACCCCGAAGTCCGTGAAAGTACGCGGTATTTCGACGGCACGGTCTTCCACCGCGTCATCGACGGTTTTGTTATCCAGGGCGGTTCGCCCAACGGGACCGGGACCGGAGGGCCGGGTTACGAGTTTGTTGACGAAATTGTCCCCGGGCTGGTCCACGATGCTGCCGGTTACCTCTCGATGGCAAACTCTGGTGAGGACACCAACGGGTCCCAGTTTTTCATCACCCTCGCCCCTACAGCGAATCTGAACGCGAAACACTCGATCTTTGGTCAAATTGTCGAAACCGCGGATGACCTTTACCTCGATTTTATTCAGCGAATCGGGGATGTGGCGACTGACGACAACGATCACCCAGTCCAGCCCGTCACCTTGAATCGGGTCACCATTCTCCGTGAAGGGGTCGTATTCGATGCTGCCGCATGGCAGTTGCCGCGGGTTTCCGAGCCAGTCGGATTCGACATGTTTGTTAACGATTCCGGCAGTCTTATCCAGCGGATTACCGAGATAGGCACGGAAAACTATAACTTCCTTTTCTCTGAGGATCTGGAAAATTGGCTGGGGCTCTTTCACCGCTATGGAGGTGGTCAATCCGGTCCTTTCAACTTAAACCTTGATGGGTTTCCGACAGCCGCGCCCCGGTTTATCCAAGTCTGGGAACTAGAAAACGGAGCCGTCGATCAGACCGGCGCAGAACTGACCCTTCAGATCACGGACACAGCTTCCCTGAACCTTTCGTTTTCCGAGCCCGGAATGGCGGAATCCCTCTTCGACGACGGGGATCCCGAAACCGAACTCAGAGATCCGATCCCTTTTAGTCCCTACCGATGGCTGCCGATTGAAGGAGAGGATCTGGTGCGGTTCGAGACCAGCAACATGCCGCTTTTGACCGGTAGTGTATCCGTGCCGCGTGCGGTTATTTATCTTGATTTCGCAACCTCGACCTACCGCGCTACCTTTCTCTCGTTTCAAGACCAGTTAGGGCGAGTGACGCCCGCCTTTGCTGATGGGGATTTCAGCTACACTCCAGCACCCTGATTTCACTCCGTTCCCATGCTCTACGTCATCACCGCAATCCTCGGTTACCTGCTTGGCTCGATCAGTTTTGCCTATCTGATTTGTAAGTCCAAAGGCGTCGACATCTTCAGCGTTGGCAGCGGCAACCCCGGCGCAACGAACGTCACGCGTGCGGTTGGCGGGTTCTGGGGAAAAGTCTGCTTTCTAGCTGATTTCCTCAAGGGCTTCATCGCCACTGGCTGGCCCTTTCTGCTGACGCCGGGCATTGCGCTCATCAGCACCAGCGGCGGCACTGTAGAGATTGAGAAGATGCTGCACATCCATGCTTGGACCCTCGAAGCGAGCTTTTTCGAAGGGCCGGTCAGCGCGGTTCAGGCAGCCCATGAAAGCGCTCTGCTCTACGGGATCATCGGGTACCTTGGTGCCATTCTCGGGCACACTTTCTCGCTTCACCTCAAGCGACTGACCGGAAAGTTCCGGGGCGGCAAAGCCGTGGCCACTACGATGGGCGGGCTGCTCGCGCTGTCGCCTCCAGTGTTCCTCACCGGCATCGCCATTTGGGCAGCAGTCTACTTCGGTTTTGGGCGGATTGTCGGGCTGGCCTCGGTGGTCTTTGCTGCGGCCCTTCCCCTTCTCGCCTGGGCCTGGGGGGAGCACGCCGTTGTCATTTGGTTCCTGCTCTTGCTCGGCCTGTTCGTAATCTTCAAGCACCGCAGTAACCTTACCCGGCTCCTCAAAGGCGAGGAACAGGTCTTTGCGAAGAATACGGAGTCGCAGTGAACTGAGGCGGAGCAGAGCACCGCTCTCCATGATTGACCCCTCCCTGCCACTGCCAAGGCTGACCCAAAGGCATCCTACCTCGCGCACGGCGCAGCAACCACAAAGCTTTTTGCATGAATCCGGAAAGGGTAATTAGAATCGGCATCCTCGGCTTTGGAACGGTGGGCCAAGGTGTCTATAAAAACCTGCAGCAATGCGGGCAGGCGCTGGCGTGGCGCGTCGGTGCTCGCCTCGAAGTCACCCGCGCAAGCGTCAGCAGCCTCGCGAAACCGCGCAGCGTCGATACCCCGGACGGTTTTCTCACCAGTGACAGCTGGTCCATCGTCGATGATCCGGAGATCGACCTGGTTTGTGAGCTGATCGGTGGCACAACTGTCGCGCGTGACCTGACCCTCGCAGCCTTCGCGGCGGGAAAATGTGTCATTACTGCGAACAAGGCCCTCATCTGCGAGCACGGTGCGCAGTTGTTCGCCGCTGCCCGCGAGCACGGGGTGCATTATTTTTTCGAAGCGAGTGTCGCTGGAGGCATTCCGATCATCAAGACCCTGCGCGAAGGGCTCGTCGCCAACCGTTTTCCGCGCATCTATGGCATCCTCAACGGAACCAGTAACTACATCCTCACGCGGATGGAGCGCGAAGGCAAAACCTTTGCGGACATCCTCGATGATGCGCGCGCCCTGGGCTACGTGGAGGCTGATGAGGGCCTTGATTTGGACGGATGGGACGCCGCGCACAAGGCCGTCGTCCTCGGCTACCTGGCCCACGGGCGCTGGGTAACCTACCCCGAGATGGTC
The DNA here is from genome assembly GCA_050331415.1 of Opitutales bacterium. Classification (GTDB taxonomy): domain Bacteria; phylum Verrucomicrobiota; class Verrucomicrobiia; order Opitutales; family Cerasicoccaceae; genus DAIQNO01. Next base: position 15,867 of record JBHJGW010000010.1, read on the forward strand.
GTGCAGGGTATTCGTCGGTTCACGCAACTGGACTTCCAGGCGGCGTCGGAATTCGGCTTCAAAATCAAAGTGCTGGCGGTGATCGAGCGCGACTTTTCCGAAAATGCCCTTTCCATCTTCGTGCGTCCGCACATGCTCCCGCGCGAGCACCCCATGGCCCGCGTCGACGGCGTGTTCAACGGCATCAGCCTGCTGGGCGATGTGGTCGGCGAAACCTTTCTTGTGGGTCGCGGTGCCGGTCCCGACCCGACCTCGAGCGCTGTAATCAGCGATTTGGCCGACGCCGCCTTCGAGCTCCAGGGCGCGCCGCCGCCACCGATTTCGGAGGAGAATGTCGACGTTTATGCCGAACTTGCCCGCGGCCTGAAAATGCAACCGCTGGACAGCCAGCCCGGAAGTTTCTATCTGCGCCTGAAGGTCCGCGATCAGCCCGGGGTGCTCGCCGACCTTGCTCGCGTGCTTGCCGATCATCAAGTCAGCATTGCGCGGCTGCACCAGCGTGACGAACCCGTTGGCCATACCGCCGATCTTATTCTGACTACCCACCAAACCACCGAGGGCGGTATCCGTGCCGCCGCAAAGGCTCTCGAGACGATGCCGGCGGTCATCGAGGAGCCATTCGTCGTTCGCCTTTTCGTCTGACCGTTCGGCAGTAAATGCGTCGGTTTGGAGGGAAGCCCATTCGCAATCAGCAACAGCATGATCAAGGTTTACCTGCATCCGAAGTGCACTACCTGCCAGAAGGCCATTGCGTGGCTCGACGCCGACGGCATCCCCTATACGTCTGCCGACATCCGCGAAACGCCGCCCAGCATTGATGAACTGCGAATGATGCTCCAGCACACCGGAAAACTCTCTAAACTCTGCAATACCTCCGGGCAGGATTACCGTGCGCTGGGCCTCAAGGAGAAGCTCCCGTTGATGAGCGAAGCTGAGGCACTGGAGCTGCTCGCCGGCAACGGCATGCTCATAAAGCGGCCTTTTGTTCTGACCGGCCACGGCGGCGTCACCGGTTTCCGCGAACCGGAATGGGCCGCGCTCTTCGGCCGCTCCGCAAGCTGAACCTTCCCTGAAAACTCATGAGCTACCTCGACGAACTTTTCTCACTGAAAGATAAAACTGCGGTCGTTATCGGCGGCACGGGCACGCTTTGCGGGGCGATGGCCAAAGGCCTCGCTGGGGCGGGCGCCGAGGTGATCCTTGTTGGCCGAAACGCTGAAAGCGCGGAGGCGAAGCTGCAACCGATCCGCTCGCACAGTCCTTCGAGCTATTTTGCGGCTTGCGACGTCAGCGCGCCAGGAGCCTTCGAGGCTCTCCTTGCCACCGTCCTCGAGCAGTCCGGCAAGGTGGACATCGTCATCAACGGGGCGGGCATCAATAGTGCCACGCCGTTCTTCGAAATCAGCGAAGAGGAACTGCAGCGCCTCCTCGACCTCAATTTCAAAGCGGTTTTTCGAGCCTGCCAGGTTTTCGGCAAGTACCTTGCCGAGCGCGGCACCGGAGGCAGCCTCATCAATATAGGCTCGATGTCCGGTGTCATTCCGCTTTCGCGGGTGTTCACTTACTCGGCGACGAAAGCAGCGGTGCACAACCTTTCCAAGAACCTCGCCCGCGAATGGGCTCCACACGGCGTGCGGGTCAACACGCTCGTGCCGGGATTCTTCCCTGCTGAACAAAACCGTAAAATTCTCAGCGAGGAGCGCGTCGCCAGTATTATGGGCCACACGCCGATGAATCGCTTTGGCGAAGCCGACGAACTGATTGGTGCTACCCTCCTGCTTGCCTCCAGCGCCGGCAGTTTCATCACCGGGCACGAGCTGCTCGTTGACGGCGGCTACGCCTGCATGACCATCTAGTCGGGGCTGTTCCCAAAGGGCACGGACTGGCATCGAGAACACGTTTCCTCGACCCCTGCTACCGTGTTCAACCGTCCTTGAAGCCTAGTCGATCTGTTTGCGGTTCCAGGGCATCTTAGCCATAAGCATCCCCATTCCGCACCAGTTGGTAACACCGGCATTCACGAGGCCGATGCCCACGATCAGCGGGATTACTGCCCAGACGGCCTTATCAGTAAGCAAGGCGAGCAGGGCGCCGAGCGCGATCAGCCCGCCAGCGCCGATGCGCACCTGACGCTCGAGGCTCATGACGCTGGTTTCTTTCGTCATGGGAAGGTCGGCCTCCGCCCACTTATCCGTGCCGCCCGTGACCACGAACATCGGCCGGGTTTCCAGCCCCGTAACGGTCTTTGCAGCCTTGGCAGCGCGAATACCCGCTTTACACAGAAACAGCAGCGGGCGGTCATCCGGGAAGCGCTCCGCTACAGTACCCGGCTGTTCTTTAATCTCATCGAACTCGATGTGGTGCGCGCCATCCGCGTGCCCCGCCCGGAACTCCGCGTAAGTGCGTACATCGATCAGGTGCGCGCCGCGGTCGTACTTCGACTTGGCCTCTTCTGGAGAGATTTCGGGAATTTCGCGAGTTGAGGATTCCATGTCGGAAATGTCGATGCACCAGAGCCGATTCGCAAGCTGATTTCTCCCTGCCAAAAAAACGGACTTCAATCGGCACCATCTTCGTAGCGGGCGCACCAGGAGCGGCTCCAGGAGCTGAAATCGCCAGTGGAGATGTGTGCGCGCGCCTGCTCCATAAGGTCCAGAAAGAAGTGAATGTTATGCAGCGATAAGAGGGTGTGTGCCAGGAATTCCCCCGCTACCACCAGGTGTCTCAAATAAGCCCGACTGAACTCCCGGCATGTCAGGTTATCGAGGTCTTCGACCACAGGTCGCGGATCGCGGGCAAAGCGGGCATTCTTGAGGTTGATGGGGCCATCGGGGGTAAAGGCCGAGCCATGACGCGCCAGCCGTGTCGGCATGACGCAGTCGAACATATCGCAACCCAATGCAACCATTCGCAGCAGCTGAGGCGGGGTGCCGACGCCCATCACGTAGCGCGGCTTGTCCTCGGGCAAATTCGGAGCTGCGGCGGCTACCTGTTGCAACACTTCCGGCTCTGGTTCGCCTACGCTCACGCCGCCGATAGCATACCCGGGAAAACCCATTGCAGTCAAAGCTTGGGCGCATTCCGCGCGCAAGTCGTCATAAACGCTCCCCTGTACGATTCCGAAAACATGATGGCCGGCATCGAAAAAGCCCTCATCGGCAGCATGCTTATGAAACGTTGCCGCCCAGCGCAAGGTCCGCTCGTTGGCAAGAGCGGCGGCTCCGCGCTCACAGGGAAACGGCGGGCATTCATCGAGCACCATTGCGATATCGCTGCCGAGCGCCCGCTGGATTTCGAAGCACTCGCGCGGCCCGAGGAAAAACTTCGCTCCGTCGATGTGGCTTTTGAATTCCACGCCATCCTCTCGCAGTTTCCGCTGGGCGGCGAGGCTGAAGACTTGAAACCCGCCGCTGTCCGTCAGGATTGGCCCGTCCCAGTTCATGAACCGATGGAGCCCGCCAAGTTCGGCAACCAGTTCGTGCCCAGGCCGCAACCGCAGGTGGTAGGTGTTACCAAGAATGATCTGCGCGCCAGCCTCGCGGACTTGCTGCGGCGTGAGCGCCTTCACGGTGGCCTGCGTCCCAACTGGCATAAAGATGGGCGTCTCCACGGAACCATGACGGGTCCGCAACGTTCCGGTCCGTGCCGCGCTTTCGGCATCTTGGGAGTGGATGGAAAAAAAATTCTCGGCAAAGGCCACGCAGGCACTTTTGTCGCTCAAGGCGAGGCTGCGGCAACGCCAATCTTTGAAGGCTGCGGAAGCGTTGACATCTCAACGAAAACAGGCGGGACTATTTCCAATGAAGACCCTCACCTCGATTGGTGTCCTATGCGCTCTCGCTCTTCTCCTGACTATCGGTGCCGGCTGTGTCGCCATAGCGGCCGGTGCCGGTGCCGGCGGAACCGTCGCGTACATCCGTGGCGACCTCGAAGCGACACTTGAAGCGGATGTCAACCGTGCCACTACCGCCTCGGAGGCCGCGATCAAAGAGCTTGGCTTTGCTCTGGTGAAACGCGCTGTGGATACAACCGGCGGCGAAGTCATCGCACGTACCGCTCAAGACAAGAAGGTGTCCATCGAGCTGGAACGCGCATCGGAAAAGGTCACGAATGTCCGAATTCGCGTGGGTACCTTCGGTGACGAAGAACGCTCTCAACTTATTCTGGAAACGATTCAACAAGAACTTCGTTGATTCTCAGGGCGCCGATCATTCGCGGTCGACAAGGCCTTCGGGGCTAATGGTGCCGCTCTTTCGTCGCTGCCCTACCCTTGACTTACAAAAAAGCCCGCGGCGTACCGCGGGCTGAAAGGAATCGGGGCTAACCGCCAATTAGGCGTTCTGCCATTTCTTACGGAGGTAGTGGCTGAAGGCGGTGACCTTCTTTTTCCGGCGACGGACCTCGGCGGGCTTCTCAAAGTAGCGCTTGGCGCGTGCGTCACGGATGACGCCCTCGCGATCGAGCTTCTTCTTCAGTCGGCGCAGCGCCTTTTCCATCGGCTCGCCTTTGCGGACATTTACTTCAATTGCCATGCTGTCTTCACCTCCTCTCGGGCCAATTTAGCCAAGCTAGAAGAAAACCACGCAAAAACCACCGACGTCAAGTGTTTTTACGGCACAAGTGAGCGACCCGCGTTGCCTCACCCATTCTGAAGGCGAAAGCTGCTTTTGCGATTGAAGCTGAGCTATGCGAAGATCGGCACGTCGGGCCGGATAGAATTTTGCTCGCCATGAGGTCGCCTCCGGAGTTCTATTGGCGGTTTTTCCACGTGACATGAAGCAACGGACGATCCTGCGCGAGGCCTCCATCAGCGGCAAAGCCCTTCACACGGGTGAGAAAGTCAACCTGACCCTGAAACCTGCCGAGCCCAATAAGGGCATTCGCTTTCGCCGGACAGACCTTTACGGAAAACCGGAGATTTGTCCGGATGTCGACCTTGTGACTGATGTTGTCCGCAGCACCACGATCAGCAGCGGCCACACGAAGGTACACACAATTGAGCACGTCATGAGCGCCCTCCATGGCGGCGGCATCGACAACGTATTGGTCGAGATGGACGCTTCCGAACCGCCAATTCTCGACGGCTCCGCACGCGAATACGCCAACCTGATCGCGCAGGCCGAGCCGGTCGAACAAGACACCGAGCGCGAGTACTTGACCTTGTCAGAGCCTGTTTCCGTGACCCGCGGGAGCAGTTCGTTGATCGCCCTGCCCCATGAGGGACTGCGCGTCACCTGCACGAGCGCTGACGACCGCGGCGTCCACACGCAGCATGTCTCCCTCGACATCGACCCCGAGGTTTATGCCGCACAAGTGGCCCCGGCGCGTACCTTCACCATTTATGAGGACATCGAGGAACTGCTCAAGCTCGGCAAGATCCAAGGGGGCAGCCTCGACAGCGCGGTCGTGATCAAAGGCGACACGATTGTATCTAAAGAACCTTTACGCTTCAAGGACGAGTTTGCGCGACACAAAGTACTCGATGTCATTGGTGACATCATGCTGCTGGGCAAGCCGCTGAAAGCGCACATTATTGCCGTGCGTACCGGCCACGCGCTCAATGTCGATTTGTGCCGTGCCATCCGGCAGTCACTCGCACCCAAGCCAAAGCCAAAGCCAAGCGAGGGCAAACCCGCGCCGAAGCCGCTCCTTGACGGCGAGATGGACATTCGCCGGATCCTGGACACGATTCCCCACCGGTACCCGTTTGTGATGGTCGACCGGGTCGTATCCGTCGACAGTGATACCGAGCTGACGGCGATCAAGAATGTCTCGATCAACGAACCGTACTTCATGGGCCACTTTCCGGGGCAGCCGGTCATGCCGGGTGTCCTGCAAATCGAGGCGATGGCTCAGGCTGCCGGGCTGCTGATGCTCCGCAAAGTCAGCACCGAAGGCAAAATCGCCTTTTTCATGAGCTGCGACAAGGTGAAGTTTCGGCAGGCGGTTACGCCCGGGGATCAGCTTGAAATCAAAGTCAAGCTGACCAAAGCGCGGGGCTCAATAGGCGTCGCCGAAGGCAAGTGCATGGTCGGCGGCAAAACCGTTTCGAGTGCCGAGCTGATGTTTACTGTCGTAGATGCCGGCGGGGACACCTGAAGTCGATAGAATCTAGCTTCGTTAACATGACCGCGGCCCATCCCTGGCTGAATCCGCTGCGCAGCTGACGATCGCCGGCGCCTTCTGCACCAGACGCTCGTCATCGAGAGCGGCGACCATGAATTTTGCGAAATCGATGCGGCGTGTCCGGTCGCTGGCGAGGATGGGGTCGCCCACGTGCTCCGCCCAGACGGGCAGACCCTCGCTGGGCCCTTCTTCGAGATCGCTGCCGCGCACGACCGTCCAGCGCCGTCCGGACTCGAAGACCCGCCGACACGCCTCGACCTGATCGTTTAGGTCCGCGAAACGCAGCGTTTTGGCCAGCCAACCGAAGACCGCCAAAAAGAATCGCAGGGATCGCGTGTAAACGTCTTTCCCGTCCCTTGTGACGTGCCATCCACGGAAAAAATTAGCCGGGCGTCGTTCCGCGCAAAGTCCAGGACCGCCTGGGCAGTGCCTGTTGCGTACTGTTGGACACCCCATGGCACCAAAACCGTGAGGACGCCATCGCAGCCAGCAACGGCTTTTTCGATCACCTCCCGCTCATTGGTGAAACCCGGCACAATCGAAACGCGGTCGGCAACATCGTTGAGCTTCAGCACGCTTTGCGGGCGGCATACCGCAACAACTTCGTCACCTCGTCCCAGCAGTTCCGTCACGAGGTATCGCCCGAGTTTTCCCGATGCTCCGATTACGCAAACCTTCGCCATGTGGCATTGCTGACGGTCTGCGTACCGCACCGCCAGCCGAAACTGCGCAGGGGTTCTGCGGCTCGAAAGGGAACGCGACTCACCTCGCCATGAAAAAAGTACGACGATAAGTCCTCCTTTTCCCGACCGTAAAGGACCTTCAGTGTGAAAACTATCTCACGCAGAACCGCGTTGTGGGGTTGTCCTGTCGACGCCCTCGATTTTGTAAGGGGCATGGTCAAATATGCAGCTTTCCTTACGGTTTCGGTGTTCTTGCTGGTTGCTGTGCCTGCGGCGAACGCGCAAGACGCGGGTACGTGGACCACAGTCGAAGCCGAGGGCGAGCCGGTACCGCGGCACGAGGCCGCCTTCGTCGAGTTCGATGGCAAATTCTACCTTATCGGAGGCCGCGGTCGGCGCCCCGTGAGCGTTTACGACCCGGAGACGAATGTTTGGTCGAATCACGCGCGACCGCCCTACCAGGTGCACCACTTTCAGCCAGTGGTCTATGGCGATGCCGTTTACCTGATGGGTGCGATGACCGGAGGCTTTCCGAATGAAACCGGCCTCGAGAAGGTGCTCGTCTACTACCCACGGGAGGATCGCTTCGAAGAGCTTCATGAGGTGCCCGAGGAGCGTCGCCGGGGCGGCGCGGGAGCGGTTTTGCACGAAGGCAAGATCTACCTTGTCGGCGGAATCGTGCGCGGCCACATGGGCGGGTTTGTGCCCTGGTTCGACGAATACGACCCGGAAACCGGGGAATGGCGCCAGCTTCCAGACGCGCCCACCGCACGCGACCACTTTCAGGCAACCATGGTTGGCTCGAAAATCTACGCTGCGGGCGGTCGCCAGACATCTCGCGAAACGGGCGAGCTGTTCTCGCGCACCATCCCGGAAGTCGATGTCTTCGACTTTGCCACCGGCGAGTGGACGCAGCTCGACGAAGATCTCCCAACGCCGCGTGCCGGCTCGATGTCGATTACCGTCGGCGACGAGGTCATTGTGGTTGGCGGCGAGTCGACCGCGCAGCGGACTGCGCACGCCGAGGTCGAGGGCTATAGCGAACGCCGTGGCCATTGGCGAAGCCTTCCCAGTCTTAACCGCGGTCGGCATGGCAGTGGCGTCATTCTCCACAAGGGCTTTATCTGCACCTGCTCGGGTAGCGGCAACCGCGGGGGGGCGCCTGAGCTGAAATCGATGGAAAAGCTCTACGTGGGCGAAAACGGAGAAAGTTTGGCGGAGTAGAAATGAGCTTCGCTCCGCTTCAGCCGTCCGTCGGTGCTGCGAACCTCGCCAAAGGAAGCAAACCCCGCGCGGGTGGAGTCCAAATTACTGCGAATTTCTGCACATTCGGCCTATTCCGCCCGAACCAGTAAAAACGCCCCGCCGCCGTCGTGATTGGTTTCCCAGGGGCGGCTGACTCCGCCTTCCCGTAGAACGAACTCCGAGTTTTCGGCCAGGAACGCTTCAACGACGGCATCATTCTCATCAGGCTCAAGGCTGCAGGTGCTGTAAACAAGCCGTCCACCGGGAGCCACAAATTCTGCCGCGTGGGCGAGGAGCCGGCTCTGAAGCTCGGCACAACGGCTGAAATCGTCGGGGCTCAACCGCCATTTGACGTCCGGGCGACGCCGGATAACTCCCGTGTTCGAGCAAGGCGCGTCCAGCAACACACCATGAAAGACGCCAAACTCTGCGCAATCGAGCTCGAGCACGTCCGCGCCGACGACGCTGATTTCTGGCCCGCCCTCGGGAAGGTTGGCGCGGGCGGCGTTTGCGAGGTTTGCGTCGAGGCGGTCGAGGCGGTCCCCGGGAAGGTCGACGGCCACGATGTGCCCTGCGGCAGTCCCAAGGCGGTCAGCCAGCAAAAGCGTTTTGCCGCCCGGAGCGGCACAGAGATCGAGTAAAAACTGGCCAGGTTGCGAATCGATCAGATCCACCGGGCGCAGGGTGAAAGGGTCTTGGGCATAGGCTTTGCCCGCGTCCAGCAGCGATTCGAGCGGCGGCCAGGCATTCTCCCGAGCACGAAAGTAGTCGGGCCATTCAGTGGCCTCCAGCAATTCTTCGGGCGGGGGCTCCGGGGCTCGCCAGCGCAGGTAAACCGGCGCTGGATCGCACTGCCAGCGAGCTAGCGCGGCGGCGTCAGCCGCGCCGAATTGGACCTGCCAGCGCTGCCAGAGCCAGTCCGGCAAGGCGGTATTGGCCGGCGTCGGCGGGCCCGCGAGCAGCGGTGGCAGATCTTCGCTCCAGCGGCGTAAAACCGCGTTGAGCAGCTTTTGCTCGGGCTTGCTCAGGTACCCCTTTGCCCACTCGACTGCGTGGTGCACGGTTTGCGCGGTTCGGTTTTCGCCTGCACGCAGGGTTTCGATCAGCTCATAGCCCGCAACCAGCAGCGCCCCTCTTGCCTGAGGGCGTGGCTGCTTGGCCAAGCGCCTTTCCATCAGGAGCTTAAGCAGGCCGTACCAGCGCACGACCCCCAAAAACAAGCGTTGACACCGCCGCCTTTCCACCGGCACCATACCGGTTAAGCCTCGACTCAACAGCGTGTCGGCCCGACCCGGTCGCGCCACGAACCTTTCCGCCAAGACAGCCGCTTGGGACCAGCCCGAACCGACTGTCGGTTTTTTATTTTCTGAAGAAACCATTGTCGCGGAAGGGAACGTCGGCCGCCTCGGCCATGCTCCAAAGCCCATGACTCAAGAAGAAATCGACCTGCTCATCAAACAGAAACCGCGCCTGGCTGGCCAGCGCGATAAATTGGCTGCCATGCAACCGGGCGCCTACTGCATGCACCGGGCGTTCGGCTTCGGCAAGATCAGCGCTTACGACGCCACCGAGAATCGTCTTGTCATCGATTTTGAGGACGACAAGCCGAACCACAAGATGGACCCCGCCTTTTGCGTCGACAAGCTGGAGATCCTGGCCGACGAGAACATCATCGTGCGCCATCGCCTGGATCGCGAGGGCACCGAGGACATGATCAAGAACCGCCCGACGGATCTTGTTGCGGAGATCCTCACCCGACAGCCCGGCCAGAGCGCGAACGTCACCGAGTTGGAAGGCATCCTCAGCCGTTTGCTGGGCGATCGTTTCAAGAAGTGGTGGACGGCCACGAAGAAGCAGCTCGCGAAAGACCCGCGCATCGCAGTCCCCTCGCGCAAGACCGATCCATACGTGCTGCGCGATGAGCCGATGAAGCCCGAGGAGGAGATCCTCGAGGAATTCTACGTCTGCAAACAGTCGAAGAAGAAGATCCTGCTCGGCGAAAAGCTTTACCAGATCAGCGACAACGTCCAGGAAATCGCAGAGGACCTGCCTAACATTTTTGACAACCTGACGAAGGCCATTCAGGAAGCCAAGGGGCTTAATGATGGGGAGCGGCTGCACGGAATCTGGGTCCGCAATGACCTCGCCCGCCACCTCGACGAAGACCCGGAGCAAATCGAGCCGACCTCCAAGGGCCTCATCCTCGAAATCGAGGACCTCACGGAGCTCGCCGGGGAAATTCCCAACGGCTATCAGAAGCGGTTCCTCGACCTCATCAGCCGCGTCTACCCGGACGACTGGCAAGAGAAAGTCATCGAAATTTTGCGCTACAGCAGTGGCAAAATGACCAGCGAGTCCGTCTCGTTCCTGGTCGCCAAAGAGCAGACCGACCTGGTCGCCCAGACCTTCCGCCGTTGGCTCGCCGAGCAGAACATGCGCGGGCCGGTGTTGCACTGGATCATCAAGAACCGCCGCTCCCGGAAGTTCAAAGCACTCGTCGACGGGCTTATTGACCCGCGTTTCCTCAACGCGGTGCTCTACGCCATCGACTACGAGGCGCTGCAGAATACCAGCACGCGACGCATTCAGCTCGCGGACACGCTGGCGGATGATCCCGAACTAGTCCCAGAAATGCTCGAAGGGGCCTCGGATGAGGAAGCCCGCGACCTTGGCCAGCGCCTGATGCTCAATCAGGGCTTCGAGGAGCTGACGAAAAAGAGTATTCTGGCCCGTTTCATCAAGCTGTATCCGTCGATCCAGTCGATTATCTCTGGCGAGAGTGAGCAAGCTGCTGAGCAGCTCATCGTTTCTCAAAAGAGCTTCGATCTTCGCCGCGAGGAATACGACGAGCTCGTCAACGTCAAGCTCCCCGAAAATAAGAAGGCGATCGAAGTCGCCAAGGAACACGGGGACCTCAAGGAAAACAGCGAGTACAAGATGGCCCGGCAGGACAACGAAATGCTGACTGCGCGCAAGGCCCAGCTCGAAGTCGATTTCAACCGCTGCCGCGTGACCGATTTCAGCGAGGCCAATACCGAAAACGTTGGCGTAGGCAACATCGTCAGTCTCGTCAATGGTTCTGGGGAACGAGTCGAGTACGCTATCCTTGGGGCTTGGGACAGTGCGCCCGAGCACAATATTCTAAGCTACAAGACCCCTCTCGGGCAAGCTCTCGTCGGCAAAAGCACCGGCGAATCCGCTCAGACGGACATCGACGGCAACGTCGAGTCCTGGACGATCGAAAAAATCGAGCGGTGGGTCGACAGCGGTCGGTCCCTGTAGGTCGAACGTTGATAAAAGCATGCCGATCAGATGATCGGCATGCCTGCTGAGCAACCGGTTATTCCCGAAGGCTGTGCGACAAGCGCTTGGACATTCGAGAGTCGTGAGCTTCGGAAATGCTAATCCGAATGAACCACTTCGGCCCGGCTAGCTGACTTGCTGCGGTCGTGGCCCTGTTCATCAACGGCGTGCTCCTCCACAACGCGGGGTTCTGGGGGTTCGACCTGCGGCTGTTTCGGCCATTGGCCAGGTTCAGGTCCCTTGAAGCGGTCGTTGATCTTAGGTTCTTCCCGGCCCTTGGGCTTCTTCATGGCGAAGAAGATGATGAGCCCCACAAGCGCGAGAATGGCGAGGATGTATCCAAACATGCCTTTGGGGTAGCTTTGGCGGTGCCAAGCTGCCCGAACACGAAAAAGAGCAACTCGTCGGATGTAGCAGTCTCGCGATGCACAACAATTTGCCCGATTCTATTAGAAGGCCAGTGCAACTTGCAGCGAGCAGCGCTCAACAGCGTTCAGGCGCCGACTTTGAAGATGACGACATCACCGTCCTGGAAAATATAGTCTTTGCCTTCCAACCGCCAGGTTCCGGCATCTTTGGCCTTCGGAACACTCCCGGCGGCAACAAGGTCCGGGTAGCTGACGACTTCGGCCTTGATGAATTTTTTCTCGAAGTCTGTATGGATGATTCCCGCGCACTGCGGCGCCTTCATTCCCTGGCGGAAGGTCCATGCCCGAGTTTCCTTCTCGCCCGTCGTGAAGTAGCTTGCGAGACCCAGGAGGCGGTAGGCCTCATGGATCAGCTTGTTGCATCCGGAATCCAATACGCCGAGCCCTTCGAGGTATTCCTGCGCCTCGGCTGGCTCCAGTTCTCCGAGCTCTTCCTCCACGCGAGCGCAGATCGGGCAGTACCCGGCACCGTGGTGCTCGTCGGCCCATTTGGCTACGCGCTGCACAAAGGGGTTGTTTTCAGCGTCGGCAAGATCGTCTTCTTTGACGTTGCAGGCGTAGAGCACTTTTTTGCTGCTCAGCAGGTTGTAAAACTTCAGCAGCGCCTGCTCCTCGTCGTCGAAATCCATCGTGACCACCGGCTTGCCCTCGCTCACATGCTCGTAAATGCGCTTGAGCAGTCGGTCGTGCGCTTGCGCCTCTTTTTCGCCGCTTTTTGCCTTTTTCTCCCACGTTTTAATCTGCCGCTCGACCGATTCAAGGTCTGCCAGCACGAGCTCGGTGTTAATGATCTCGATGTCGCGGATCGGGTCCACGGCGCCCATGCTATGGATCACGTCGGGGTCCTCGAAGCAGCGAACGACATGCACAATGGCATCGACCTCTCGAATGTTGCTCAAGAACTTGTTTCCAAGCCCCTCGCCTTTGGACGCTCCCGCGACAAGACCGGCGATGTCGACAAACTCGATCGCCGCCGGAATGATTTTATCCGTCCCACCGATCTTCGCCAGCGGCTCAAGCCGCTCATCTGGCACCTCGACGACCCCGACATTGGGTTCGATAGTGCAAAATGGGTAATTGGCCGCTTCCGCCTTGCGCGTGCGGGTGAGCGCGTTGAACAAAGTCGACTTCCCCACATTCGGAAGTCCTACGATACCGGCTTGGAGCATAAACAGGAAGGGTTGGAAAAGGCGAGAGGCCGCGGCGCTGGGCTGTCAAAGGCCAAACCCGGTAGGAAAACCAGCCCAATGGCCTCTGCCAAGCCTCAAGCGGACCAATTTTTTGGTCTTTTGAGGCCAACCTGCCCTGCATCAGGCCGCCTGCCGTCTTCTGCTAGAGCACAGGCAGTCTGAGCCGGACATTCGTAGAGGTCCCGCGAATCGCCGCGAAGGGGCAAAGTGGCTTCGACAGGTGGAAAATCGCAGCAGGCTGAGCTATCGCTCTCCCATGCAAACATCGGTTCTGGTCAACTTCGTGATTGCGCTGCTGGCGATCACCAACCCCTTTGATAAGGTCCCCTTGTGGAACGATGCCACGCGCGGCGAATCTTTCGGTGTGAGGTGGCGGGTGGCACTTGGGATCGTGGGCGCCTCGTTCTTGATCATCGGGCTGTTTCTTTGGTTCGGCGAAGCGATCCTGGGCATCTTTAGCCTCGATCTGGCGGCGTTCAAAGTCGGCGGCGGGATTGTCCTCGCCTGGAGTGGCATCGAGACGATTCGCGGTACAATTATGCCCGATCTTTCAGGGGAGCACACGGAAGGCGACGAGATGACCCGCGCGCGTGTCCATTTTCACAAAGTAGTCGTTCCACTCGCGATGCCAATCATCGCAGGACCGGGTGCCGTCGTGCTGGCGGTTCTTTATGGAACCTCGGTCGAAAACGGTACCCGGATGGTCATGACGCTGGCTCTGTTTTTGATCCTGCTGGTTGTTGGCGGGATGCTACTGGCGGGCAAAAAGGTGGAAAAGGCGATCACGCTGGCGCCGCTGCGGGCGTCATCGCGACTGTTCGGTTTGGTGCTGGTCGCGCTCGCCGCGCAGTTGTCACTCGAGGGGTTTGCCGAGGTTTTTCCTCAATGGCTCGACGAAACCAGCCCCCTTTACGAGGCCAACAGCAACTCGGGCGATCCAGAGCCGTCAGGCCAAAAGGAAACACCGTGAAGAGTCGACGACTGCACACTCGGCAGCGAAGGGCGACCCATCTCCATCTGGTGACCTGTGGCATCCTTGAGCAGTTCAGCCGAATTCAGCTTCCAGGCCGGAGGCGCGAAAGGCCTTCGGGAGCGGCGCTCCGGCCGACGCTCTCGGGATGAGGAGCGTGACCTCCTGCCGAGCGCGGGTAACAGCAGTGTAAACAAGTTCCCAGGAGACGAATCCCCGACGAACCTCGGGTAGCACGACACAAACCCGATCGTACTCAGAACCCTGCGCTTTGTGGATCGTAAGTGCAAAAGCCGGTTCCCATTGCGGAAGAAGTGTCGGATCGAGGGCGCGCACGGCACCCTCGCCCTCTGCAGCCGGCAGCCATGCCCGCAGCGCGGAACCTTTACGCAGGAAAATCCCGCAGTCGCCGTTAGCGAGGCCGAGCGCGCGGTCGTTGCGCGTAACGATAAACGGCAGGCCGTGCCTCGGCACCTCAGGAGCCGGAGGCGCGCCAGTTAATAGGCGGCACAAGCGTTCGTTGATCGCCTCAGCCCCGAACGTCCCCCCACGAATGGCTACCAGGATGCGGCATTGCCCCAAAGCGCCGAGTACCTCCGCAGGAGTGGCCTTGGCCTTCATGGCCTGTGCCACGGGCGCAATTGCCCCCTGCAAAACACGATCTGCGGCAGAATCGTCCAGCCAATGGAGGACCCCAGGGGCCTCTTCCGCCGTCGGCAGGCGCTGCTTGTTCAGCAAATGCGCTGCGAGTCGGGCAATAGCCGAATCCTTCGCGAAGCGGTAGCTGAATTCGAGCGCCACCACATGGTCGCCAAGTCGAGGTGAGGTCTTCCCGCGCGCCGGCAGTTCGCAGTCTGTCATCTCCGCAAATTCAGCCTGAAACCCGGCGCTGAATTGATTCAATTCAGAAGTGTCCCGGCCGATGAGGTCGCTGAATACATTGCCGCTCTCGACCGCCGACAGCTGGTGGGCGTCACCGAGCAAAATCACTCGGGCCTGCTGCGGCAGCGCTTGCAAAAGGGCATGCATCAGCACCAAATCCGCCATCGAAGCTTCATCAACAATGACCACATCGGCGCTAAGGGGGTTGTCCGCGTCGCGCATGAACCGGGCGCCGCCGCGTGCGCCCAGCAGACCGTGAAGGGTCGTTGCGGCTTCAACGCGCTCCCCGAAACGTGCCCTCAAAACGCTGGCTTCGGCGGCGGGATAATTTTCCAGAACGCGCTCAAAGCAGTCTCGCAGGGCCTCGCGCATCCGGTCCGCCGCCTTGCCCGTTGGCGCAGCCAAAGCGAACAGACGCGGTGCGGACTCGGGTGGCAGTTGCAGCAGCAGGACGATCAGTCGCGCCACCGTCGTCGTCTTCCCTGTGCCCGGTCCTCCGGTAATCAGACCGAGGTCGTGCCTAAGGGCAGTTAGGCATGCAGCCGCTTGCCAGGGATTTGTTTCAACGTCCTGACGAGGAAACGCCCGCCGAAAATGCTCCGCAAATCCATCCGGAAGTGGATTCGGGGATCGGTGCAGGCGCTCACGCAGACGAGCTCCGACGGCCGCCTCCAGCTCGTACCATCGGCGCAGGTACAGAACATCATGGCTTTGCCGATACACCATCGGCACCGTTCCGCCGGAAGGGGAACCGGGGGTCGTCACCCCCATGGGACAGTTCTGCACAAGCATGGATCCCGTCCCGAGAAGTTCGGCAAACGTCACCTCCGGTGGCAGGGCGGCGAGATCTGCATCGGGCAAGAAGTCTCGAAGCCGTCCCGAGAGCGGGAGACCTGTGTGCCCGAAAGAGAGGGCAAGGCTGCTGAATGCCGCCAGCCAAAAACTCCGAGCTTCCGGAGCCGCCAACTCGGGCAGCGGAGGAAGCACCTTCAGGGGATCTCCAAGGTGAACGTGAAGCGCAACAGCGATGTCGACGGGCCGCAGCAAGGCCAGCAGACTTCGAACATCTACAAGTGGCGAGAGGGCGGTGCTCACGAGACGCTCCTTTCCGGTAGCAGGCCGGTACCCAAGATCGCCCGAGCGGCATCGATCTCGGCCTGGTTGAAAAGCCCGGTGAACCGCCCCGTTTTCGGGCCCAGGCCGCGCACGAAAACATAGACGAATCCGCCAAAATGGCGTTCAAAGGAGAACGTTTCCCCAAGCCGCTCGCGAAGGAAAGCCGTGGCCGCAACGCTGTAGATTAGCGCCTGCAGGTAGTATTGGCCGTGCAGCATTTGTTCATGCATTCCGTCGGTATCATAGCTGGCACGCGTCTCCGGCTGTCCTTCCAGCGGACGGTTGGTTTTCCAGTCGAGGACGTAATACTGCTCCCCCTGTGCAAAAAAGAGGTCGATGCTCCCCGTCAGAAAGCCCTCCACTTCGCTCGGGCTCAGGTTTGGCTCCGAAAAGGCCAAGCCCTGGCGCTTGCACCAGGCTCCAACCACCTCCCACAGCCGGGCAGCCTCAGCCCCGTGTACTGGGAAATAAAAGTCCATTTCGCGCGCAAGCTTGTTCGATGACAGGTCTGCCAGGACGACGGGCTTCCCAGTCGGAACGGAAAAAGGCTTCGCAGTCAATTGCTCCAACACTTCTAAAATTTCCGTTGCCATCACCCGTCGCCAGGGTTCCGGGCGCTCTGGAAAATGTCGCGCAATTGCGCTCGCGGCGGCCTCCGGCCATCGGAGCGGCACGTTGAAATCAACTTCCTCGAAACATGCGTGCAGGCACGTCCCGGAGCGGGTACCGCCCGGGAACGAGGGTAACAGCAAGTCCGCTCTTCCGGGATTTTCCGGGCCCCGGCGGCCTTCGTGCTCCTCTTCACCGCCACGCGAAGCCGGCTCTTGAAGGTGCACCCCGTCGGCACTGGAATGGCGGCTGAGGGCAGAAAACGAGGTTATGGTGAGGCCTTTGTCCGACGGGAGCGGCAGTGTACGCGGCTGCGGCGACGGCGGCTCGCAGGGTGCCGCCAGGAGCAAGCGCGGTCTGGCCGCCAGCCGATTCAAGTTGTCGTGGAAATCGGATACCTCCAGCGGGGTCGAGCGTTCGGCTGCCATCCATGCGTCGAACCAACCTTTGCCAAACTTGGCATTGTTCTTTTTCGGCATCTCCAGGTCCTGAGCGTGGTAGTACACGCAAAGGTTGATGGACCGCGTCAGCGCCACGTAACCAAGGCGGAGTGTCTCGGCTCGGTCGCGCTCGAACTTTTCATCGTCGGCTTCCCAGCCAGCGAGCGTGTCGGGGTCGTGTTTCTCCGGTAGCGGGCGGAGCTCACTACTCGCGCGCGCTTCTCGGCACCAAAGCGTCGGCAGGAAAACCACCGGAAATTCAAGCCCTTTGGCGCTGTGCATTGTCAGAATCTTGACAGCCCGAGCATCACTTTCGAGGCGCATCTGATTCGCCTCGTCGGCATCGCACCCTCCTTCCTCGATCAATATACCCAAACGCCGGATGAGCCCGTCGGGCCCCAAAGCCTCCGTGCGCTCAAGCGAACCGGCGATCTCTGCGAGTTGCAGAAAATTCGTGAGGCGCCGCTCGCCCTCCGGGCGGCTCAGCAGCAGCGCCCGCACCTCAAAAGCTTCCAAAAGGCCCTGCCACGCAACGTTATTGCCACCAAAGCCTTCACGCCACCGTTGCCCGAGCCGTCGCAAGGTATCCACAATTTCTTGACGTCTTCCCGTGGGCAGCTCCCGGAGCTGACGTTCGGAGTATTCGAACAGGGGCCCAATCAGCAGCGGGTTGACCAACGCCTCCGAGGGATCGAGCATTGCCCGCAAGGCCAGCAGGTATTGGCGGGCCTCATCGCTGGCGAACACACTTGCGCTCTTTAGCCGGACAGAGGTCACCCCAAGTCCCCGAAGGGATTCCTGAATCGCATCTGCCTCGCGGTTGAAGTTCACAAGGACGGCAATATCACCGGGCTCCAGTGCCCGTGATGGGGTGCCCTCGCCCATCCCAAGGCCCAAATGCCCATCGCGGGAAGCCCGCAGAAGAGCTAGAATATCGTGGGAAACGTTGGCCACTGAAGCATCCGCTGCTTCCGCAGGAGCACCGCTCAGTGCAGAAATCTCGCGGTGCCACAGGCGCGGCAGCTCAGCCTCGCTCAGGCGAAGGGTGGCCTTTCCCGGCGCTCCGCCGCAGGCCGCTGGCTGGAATGCGATGGCACCGCCAGGAGCATTTTTGCGGCCCAGACTCACACCGTCAAAGAAGCAATTGACGGCCTCAACCATGCCCAACTACGAGCGATAGTTGGTCGGCAGCGTGTAGCAGTGACCAGCGTCGGAACGGGCCGTCAAGTAGGCATCGATATCCGCTTTGCGGAAGCCGTAGATCGACTGTTTCGGGTCGCCGATCATCACAAACCAGCGTTCGGCACCCTTTGCCGTGGAATCGCCACCGAAGAGCCTGTCAAAGATGCGATATTGGCGTGCGTCGGTATCCTGAAACTCGTCCACAAGCGCCGCTCGGTACTTTCGTCGCACCTGGTCGACCAAATCCGGATTCGAGCGCAGGGAGCGGTCCGTCTCAACAATGAGGTCATCGAAGGAAACCAGCTCGCGCTCTACCAGCAGCCTTGGCAGATTCTGGACGACCCAAACATCAAAGGCCTCCATTAGCCGGTCCCGGAACGTTTGACGCTCTTTGAAAAGCGCCTCGCATGCAGAGAAAAACGGATTGGTCGGCGGGGGGTCCTCGCATCGGTTCTTAAAGGAACATGTCAGCTTCGAGAGGCTCCACTTTTCAAGCAGGCTTTCACTGCATTCCACGGGGTTGCGGATTACGGAAGCCAAGCCTTCTTCCAGAGCCCCGAAGAAATTCTTGCTATAAATAGTTGCCTTGAGGCGGCCCTGAAAACTTCGAACCTCCGCCAACAGCGCAGACGTGTCCCCCGCGGCCGCTTTGAGCTCTTCGGCACAAGCTTTCAGCCTGAGAGCGATCTCACAGGGGTCTTCCGCCTTGAAACCGACGTTTCGAAAGCCTTCGAGCTGACGCGCCCGCCCCAACAACTGCTGCTCGGTGGGAAGAGCGCCGGGAAGTACCGGAAGTTCGAGGTTCAGGCGCCGCAGAAAATCGCGGACAAGTGCGAGGCTCACGTCGGAAACGTCTCCGCGGGGTTCGCCCTCTAGCAGCGTCGCCGCGGCGAAGGCGTTTTCGTGCAAAAGGCGCTGGCAAAACCCGTGGATGGTGAAGATGGGCGCTTCGTCGATGTGCAGCAGCGCCGCGCTGACCAAAGCCCGCAACTGCTCCTCCGGCATTCGAACTCGAGCGCGATCCAATACCGACTGTAGCGGGTTTTTGGTGGGGCTGCCGTCGACCGCGTCAGCAACCTCGGCCAGAAACGCCTGCAAGCGCTGGCGCAGCTCCTGCGTAGCGGCTTTGGTGAAAGTGACCAGCAGGATCTCCCGCAGCGGCACGCCGCGTAGCAGCAGATCGAGCACAATGTACTGGATCGTGAAGGTTTTACCCGTGCCCGCGCTGGCCTCCACCAGGCTGGTCCCGAGCGGCAGGGAAAAACCCGCCACGTTGAGCGGTTCGGTTTTCGCGGGGCTACTCATGGTGTAGGTGGCTCCATGGGGACGAGGCTCTCGTGCCAGGCGTAAACATCGGCCAACAGCGAGGTCACGTTTGCCTCGAATTCCGCAGCGAACTCGCTACCCGGGCTTGCTGGCGATTCGTTGGCGAAAACGGTCAGCTGCGCCGGTGTCTTGTCACCCGGAGGCTTGTAGGGCTCCCAGCCTGCCGTGAAGGCTTCAGCCAGGGGGTTCTCGGGGGGCTCTTTCTGCTGGAGCCGCTTCACCAGCTCCCAGCCGATCTTCGGGCTCAGCGCAAGCGGCTGAAACTGACCCCGCTGCCAGGCCGCCACCGCCCGCGTCAGCCAGGCGGACTCGCCGCCGGTTGGAGCCGCTTCTGGCACCTGCCAAGCCTGGGCATCCGCGAGTTGCAGCAAAATCGCCGGCTTTCCCGTTGCCACATGGCGGGCCATCATCTCAACAACCCGGTGCGGGTTCGACTTGCTCAGTGCAAATTGAACGGATCGCCCGTCTTCGAGGGTCAAGGTCTCGTCCACCAACCACACACGGTCGAACTGCCGACGCACGGGCGCTTTGGTGGGGGCGCTCGTCCCCAGATAGGCCCGCAAAAGCTCAACCACCGGCTCGAGTTTTTCCTGCCAAAAGCGCTTACCCGACAGCCCGGGAGGGAGCCCGAGTTCATTCGCAAGCCGCTGCCGCAGGCCTGCGGCGTCGAACGAAGCCGGGCGTTGTAACCAGGCTTTCAGAACACGTGCTCGCAGCTGCCAGGATTGAAGCCCGTCGGGCCGCAGCGCCTCAGTATCGTCCGCCGCGGATGGCGGCTTCAGCAAATCGAGCTTAACTCGCAACACCCGCTGGAGGAAATAGTCCGCGGGATCTTTGAAAAAGTTGGCAAGCTCGCGCGGCGACACTTCTCGAGGTGATTCCGCCTCCTCTGAGCGCTCGCCGTCGAAAAGAAAAAAGGGTGGTCGTGGACGAAGGTTTTCCCGCGGACGCGCCAGCCGCGTATCAAAATGCAGCGGCACAGGCATCTGCCCGGCATGAGGCTGCGGATGGGTAAAATTCGCCGGGCTCCACTCCTGCAGCGGATGCTCCACCCAGGGAGAAGGCGCACCGGGCACGGCTTGGCTTTCCAAGTATTGCCGCAGCTCGGCGACCACCACGGAGGGCGGCACGCGATCATTCGTCTGCTGATTGAAGCCGATGCAAGTTATGATAAGGTAACGACGCGCATTGAGCATACAGTCGAGGAAAAGCTGCCGGTCGTCCTCCCGGCGTCGCGGGTCACCCAGAAATTGGATCTCGCGTTCCTCGCCGCTCGCTGCTCCGAACCCGGATAGTCCCATCAAGTCGAACTCCAGCGCGGGCCCTTGCCGCGGAAACGCTAGGTCATTGAGGCCCAGAAGGCAAATCACGGGCTTTGGAATGTGGCGCCCTGGCTGCATGCGGCAGAATGTGATGCCGCCCCGCAGCAGACCAGCCGGGCCCCTTGGCTCGGGTTTTAGCGAGAGTACCATGCGGCTGAACGTCGCGAGGCTCACGGCTGTATTGGAGGCCTGCCCACAAGTTTCCCCCAAGACCTGCGCAAGCGATCGGTACCACTCCGAGCCTTCCGAGTCGGGGCTAAGCGCTGATTCCAGAACTGGCAGCACCG
The DNA here is from genome assembly GCA_050331415.1 of Opitutales bacterium. Classification (GTDB taxonomy): domain Bacteria; phylum Verrucomicrobiota; class Verrucomicrobiia; order Opitutales; family Cerasicoccaceae; genus DAIQNO01. Next base: position 36,976 of record JBHJGW010000010.1, read on the forward strand.
CCCCCAACCACTGCGCAAACGAGCGCGACTCCGCCGCGGAACGCGCGAGTGCAAAAATGCCGCGAAGCAGCGAAACCAGCGCTCCGAGGATCTCCGCCTGGCGCGTTGAAGGTACAAGGGGAGCACCTTCGCCGTCATCGAATTCGCCACACACGATGCCATCAAAGAGCCGGAACAGACCGTAAGCCCAACTGTACTCTGGAAAGTCGGGCAGGCCCTGCGCCCGCCTCGCGGCGGCGTCGATGCCCCAGCGCACACCCGCCTCGTTCTGGAGCAACGCAAGCACCTCGTCGATTTCTTCGCGAGATGCGCCGAGCCGGGTTTCCATGGGTGGAAAGTCCAGCAATGCAGCAACATCGTTGAAGGCCTGCCGTCCTTTCAGCAGGTTCAGAAACGTCTCCAGAAAGCGCCATGCACCTTCGACACGCGGGTCGATGCGGTCGGCTATCGCAAAAGGCAATTGGCGGCTTTCGCCATTTTCCAGTCGTGTACCTGCGCCGAAAACCGCCTCGATGTCATTGGCGTAGGCGGTGATGTCCGGGCAGAGCACAAGAATGTCGTCAGGCCTCAACCGAGGCTCGCGCGAAAGCAGTGCCAAAAGCTGTTGCTGCAGCACCTGCACCTCTCGGACGCTACTGTGAGTCGCGTGGATGCTGATGGAGCCGTCACCGTGGAACGGCGAGGCGGCTTCATTGAAGCGGACCGCGTGACGCAGGCGTTCGAGATCGCTGCCGGGAGCGTGCTCTGTGGGGTCGGGCAGGTCTCCCGCATCAAACCCGCAGGCAAGCAGCAGCCCTTGAAAGCGGGCGGCGGCTTGTCCGTTGCGCACGAGCAAGGAGTTATCGAAAAATACGGCCTTGGGAGAAGCCTCCTCAGCCTCCTCCGCTACACCTGCGATTTGCCGAACTTTGCGGGGGAGATCACCGAGGTACGCCTCGCTGCTCAGCAGGTGAAAAAGCTCAACCGGTCCTGCCTCTGCCAGCCGCTGAAAGAAAGCAAGAAATGCTGGCGGAAAGCCACCGATACCAAACACGAAAACGGGCTCTTTAAACGGTGCAAAAGCGTCGCCGTCTCTGAGGAACCGGTGCAGGGCCAGGCCGAGCAGGCGGTGGCCCCAGGCGTTCGCTGGAGCAACACCTTCGTCAGCGAGGGCCTGGATCAGCCGCCCTTGCCAAGCGGCGTGAGAAGCGTCTTCCGCGGTTTCGAACTTGCCGGCCAGCCAGGATTCGAGCCAGACCGGGCGGTAGATCGCATACTGGTCCACAAGTCGCGCGACCTGCGCCGCCAAATTCCAGCAGCGAGCCTCCAGCCGAGGATGCGAGGAGTCGAGGTAGCGGACCAGTGGCTCGCCAGCAGCCCCCCAGCGGGTAAAGGTCCGCTCGACGAGGTGGTCGAAAATTCGCCATTGAAGCCCCTCGGTTTCTCCCTGTGCATCGGGGTCGTATCGCCCTGCCTCGGCCAGGCGTTCACCCACGAAGCTACGAACAAACGGCAGGCTGACGCCTGCGGAAATCCCCCGAAGCTCCGCCTGGCGAAGCCGCAACCAACGCCCGAGTCCGGCATTTTGGACGACGACCGATTGCGCAGCGAAAAGGTCACTGGAGCCAGTTTTGCTCAAGCGCGCGATAAGCTTGTCAGCAAGATGCTCTTGCGAAGCACTTTCTTCTATCTGCAATCGGCTCAAGCCTCAACCCTCTCCAAATCATCTCGGCCAATTCAAGCCAAACCGAGCTGATATTTACGGATACGGACCGTTCTCGTATCCTGAATTGCGTTAACCCCTGTATTGAGGGTTGTTGGGCAGTATAACTCGATTTTCGGCAAGGGCCGGACTCAGTCGCCTTCGAGGAGCCTGTGCATCTGCTGGAAACCAGGATCCCCGCGCATCTGGGGGGCGGCCCGCTGGAGCGCATCTGCTGCAGCATCCGCATCCCCCTGCTGGTAGCGGGCGATGGCGAGATTGTACCAGGCGCGCGCAAAACTTGGATCGAGATCCACCGTTCGCTGCAGCGACGCGACCGCCGCATCGAGATTCCCCTGTTCGGCGTATAGCAGCGCAAGGGAATAGTGAAGTGCAGCGTTCTCCGGGGCATGTTGGAGCCCATCGCGCAGGTACTGCTCGGCACGCGCGAGATCTCCAGCCATACTGGCCATCACGGCTCCCTGCCGTAGCATCTCGGGGTTGATCGGATCGAGCCCGATGGCCCTCTCGACCAGGATGCGGAAACGCTTCTGGTCGCCGGAACGCAAGGCCTGCTGCGCGAGAAGGAACGCCGGGGTCGGGCGGTCCGAATTGAACTCCAGGTACTGCTGATACTCCTCTTGGGCCCGGTCGTCGCGAAAGGGCTCGCCGTTCTGCTGTAGCCCGAGGGCGGCGGCGTTGCGCACATTCCGGTAGTCATCGCCGAGGGCGTCGCGCAGCAGGGCCACGCTGCCGGGCTGCTGTGCCAAACCGGTTACCGCACGTGCCCGCACAAGCGGATCTTCATCGAGCATCGCTTTACGCAAAAAACCAGCCGCTTCGGGGGCACCGGGGTAGTTGCCCAGCAAACCCGTGTATGAGGCGCGCCAAACGTCGATTTCCTCCGTTTCTGCCAGGGCGAGTAACGCCGCCACCGCAGCTGGATCGCCTTCGTAGGCGGCATGCAGCGCGCGAGCGCGATTGCGCTGTCGGCTTTCCGCGAGCTTCTCGCCGTACCAGGCTTCGGCGTGGCGGACTTGCCAGTCGAGACCCTGGTCTTCATGACAGTCGTTACAGGCATTGGGGATGCCGAGCTCGCGCGTCATGAGCGGGTCGGGGGAATGGAACCCGTGGTCACGGCGGTCATCGCGGCCCATGTAGGTTTCGTGCGGCATGTGGCAGACGACGCATTGATTTCCTTCCGAGCCTGCCCGGTGGTGCCCGTGCGCCACGATATCGATGACCGGTGCCTCCTCCTGACCGACGGAGTGGCAGCGCATACACAGTGCGTTGTTCTCGACCGGCAAAATCAGCTCGCCGGAATGAGCATTATGGCAGTCCCGACAGTCGACACCCGCATGGCCCATGCGGCTCATTTCAAAGGATGCGTACACAAAAACCTCGTCGAGGATCTGGCCGTCGGGGTGGTAAAGACCCCGCTGGTCTGGCAGGGCGAGGTCGAAATGCTGGTGGAAATGGTCGCCCGGCATAAAGCCTTCCGCAGTGAGTTCACCGCGGCGACTGTGACAGCTGGCGCAATTCATTTTAACCTGCTCGCCGGTCAACTCCGCAAGGTGCTCCTTGGGCCTCCCCTTCCGGGCGGCAACCGCATGTTCCGCCGCTCCGGCGTGGCACTCCACACAGGAAATCCCGTGGCCGGTCCAACGCGATTCGTAAGCGTTTTTGATGACATCGAAGTTCTTTTTGAACTCCGTCATGTGGCAATAGGCACAGTTGGCGTTCCAGTTCATCCCTTGCCCCGTCCAGTGGCCCCATTCGCCCGGCTGACGCTCCTGTCCGGCGAAGACGTCGTACCATTCGTCATTTCGCGGATCGTACGCGGTGGTAGTCGTCTGCCAGCGTCCACCGGGAAACGGCACAAGGGCCTGCCACAGGGGCGTCCGCCCGAGGATGCCTTCCGCCACATAGGGTTCACGTTCGCCGGTTCCCCGGACAATCTCGATGAGCAGCCGGTCGCGCTCGGCTGTCGGAGCAAACACGTAGCGGCCTTCGGTGACGTAATTGCCGCCAAGAAAGGCATTTTTGAAATCCGCCGAGGCTGGTCGGTTAGCGTGGGCGTGGTCTGAGCGCTCCCAGGCTTCGACCTCGGCGGCATGGCACTCTCGGCATGCCTCATGGCTGATCGCCGCGAGCCGCTTCGGCCGGTGCGTGACCGGCATCGCCTGGAAATCATCCTGGCGCTCTGGGGCGGCGGTTTTGGGCGTTCCATCGTTCCGACCCGCAGAGGGCTCGTCGCCTCCACAGCCCTGCCACAACAGCGCCAGCAGGATCGCAATCAGCACCATGCCGATCAGGTGAACAGCTGCTCTCCAAGGAAATTTCACGCGTGTTTGGTTCAAGGTCGGATTAGCCTTTTTCAAGGTTCGTTATTTCATCGTCGAGCGATCCCAACCGGAGACTCGGCGAAGCGGCGGTAAATCAACACTGAATCGCCAAAGTTTGGCAAAGCTGACGACACTGCCTTTGGTGAAGGATATATCAGGTTAAGCCGCTCGCGTCCACTTTCGTTGGCGGTTTAGCGGTCACCAGCGCAGCGGCTCCAGGCGGACATAGTCGCGGCGCCGCGCAGCGTAGCCGGCGGCCAGGCCCAACCAGATGCCAAGCGCGGCCCCCGCCAGCGAGTCCGTTGGCTGGTGCCGGTTGAGCGCCAGACGGCTCCAGGTAATCGCAACAGCTCCGCCGAGGGCAGGGATTGCCAGAGGAGGGGCGACGACCGTCAACGCCGTACCGGTAGCGAATGCCGTTGCCGCGTGGCCGGAAGGGAAGCCGTGGTAGGCATGGTCGAGGTTCGGCCCGTAGGGCCGGTCATCCAGCTGAAACTCTGCCTGCGCACTCGGTCGAGGCCGGCCGATCAGCGGACGAGCCAGGTTGACCGCGACTCCGGCCATCAATGCCGCCAGAAACACCGCCAGCATGGCACGGCGCAGGTGGGGAAGCCGTTTGAGCCAGGCCATCAGCAAGCCACCGACCAGCAGGATGAGGTTCAGGCGGTAAAAGTCGCCCCATTTGCTGACCCAGCCCGCGATGTCACGCGGCAGGCTGCCCGGGGGCTGGCGCAGGGTTTCCAGCCAGGCGTCTTCGAAAAAGATCAACAGGGCGACCAACGCGAGGACGAGCAAGGCCGCTTTGGCCGCAATCCCGGCAGTGTTGCGCAAAATGGTGATGGTGTTTTCGAAAAGCCGGGCAGCGTCCTTACCGATCATCCGCAGCTCGGGCCTCAAAGGGGGCCGGGGCCGCTGCGGGCGGGCGGGGAGGCCGCTGCGCGGCACCAGCCAGCAGATAGCGCCCAGCATCACCGCGAGGGGCAGCAAGCCGTCGAATACGGCGGGTCCGCCCCACAGGACGCTAACCTTTTCCGGTTCAGGAAAAATAGCCCGGTGGATGCGCAAATAAAACACCCAGCCGGCATGGAGGCCGATACAGGGCCAGAGGCTTCGCCACCGTACGGCCACAAGGTTCAACAGGATGCCTGCGGCAAAAAGCGTGAAGAATTTGATGGGCTCCATCGTGTTGAGTGGAGCCAGAAGGACCTCCTCGGCCACCCAGAAGCCGCTCAACCAGTTGGGCTCAGCTCCCTCCGGCCAGGCAACATGCTTGAAATGCACCAGGGCAAAAAAAAGCGCACTGGCAATGACGGCCAGCCACGGCTTCATCGCTTGCGCAAACACCCGTAGGATCAGCCCTCGAAAGACAGTCTCTTCGAGAAAGGCGATTAGGACGCCAGACAGCAACGCACCCCCGACCACTTCGAGGGAAACGTGCACCAAGCCTGTGCCGCGGGCTTCCAGGCCATAACTCGCCTCCTGAGCCAACAAGACCGGAAAAAACATGGCAATGCCAAGACCGAAGGCGATGAGCGCGCGATTCGGGTCTCCACGAAATCCGAGGCGGCCAGCCGTGTTCAGACCGGTGAAGCGCAGCAAAAACGGCAAGGCAAGCACCACCGGCAGCCAGCGCAGGCGGTCGAACCAGCGGGGGAAATCGTGCGGCTCCAGCCGACTCGTGAGCGCCTCGAGGAGTCTCCAGTCCGGAAAGACGCCCGGATCAGCCAACCAGGCACTGCGCAGCGGCAGGTAAACGAGAGGTGCCACCACGGCCGCCAGGATCAGCGCCCCCAAGTAGATGAAAAGCAGCCAGCGCAGGCCACCGGTTGTGTTACCGGTGGCGGTCAGCCGAGGGCATTGCAGGAATTCGGAAACGGCTTTATCCACTTCAACGCCCGTTATAGGCTAAGCAGCGCTGGATGCAATGGCGAGATGTACCTGCGAGGCCCACCCTTGCGCTTGCTTTTAGACCCGTAGCAAATCGGCGTGGCGAGTTGCTAGGTTGGAACAAAGCACCGATGCCGGGGGCCGGTCTAACACCTTACCTCGCCTTCAGGAAGGTCGCCCTGCGAAAGAACGGCGTTCTCTCCCTGAAGCCGGGTCAAATTCAGCCTGGCGCGATTCGCTCAAGTCTTCTCGTCCGGGGTGTGGTCATAGGTGCTGTGAAGATGTTCGGTTTCGTCAGGCGTAGTGAGCACGCGGTACATGCACCACCCGAAAAAGACCGAAACACCGCCCACGGAGAGCAACAGGATGAGCGCACCGGCGAAGTTCATGACAGGTCCTCGTTTTCGATGTTGGCTGAATATTTGGCCCGAAGTGCTTTTACCGACGGGACCGCGAGTGCTACAAAAGCCCCGACGGCAAGAATGAGCGCAATACTCAGCCAGGCAATCTTATTGGGCTCATCGCCGACCAGGTCGCGGACGTAGCCAGAGTATTGCGGTTGCCCATCGATGTAAGGCAGCCCCAGCACATCGCGGAAAAACCAGAGTCCGAAAATAAGCAGCAAGAACGTGGGGCTGACCCATTTCATGATGAAGCGAAACACCTCAGGAATGCGAACGCTCGCGCCCTGATGGGCTTCCGTAAACATCTTGTCGATGCCGATGACCCAGGCGAAGATGATGATTTGAATCGTCGCCAACGACACCATTAACAGATTCGCTACCCAGTAGTCGATGGTGTCGAGCGCCTTGAGCGAGCCACTAAAGTAGGCCACAAAGGCGGTGCCCATCGCCGTGATCAACCCGAGGATTGCCACCGATTGGCGCCGCGAAATACCCATAGAATCCTCCAGGAAGGCGATACCAGGCTGCAACATGGAGATCGAACTCGTGACCGCGGCCAGGAACAGGAGAAAGAAGAAGAGGAAGCCAAAGAACATGCCACCCGGCATGCTGGCAAAAACCAGCGGCAACACATTAAAGCCCATGGAAAAGGTGCTGTCGATCTGCGTCAGCATGAAGGCGGAACCAAAAAAGGCAACGCCCGCGGGCACGGAGAGCAGGCCCCCAATGCCGACCTCGCAAAACTCGTTGGCGCTGCTGGCCGCCATCCCGGAGAGCACGACATCGTCGTCGCGTCGCAAGTAACTGGCGTAGGTGATGATGACACCAAAACCGACCGACAACGTGAAAAAGATCTGCCCTGCGGCGGCATTCCACATGCCGATATCGCCCAGCTGCTCCCACATCGAGATCGGCTTGATGCGCAAGCGGTCCGGCTCACCCGCTGACAGCGCAGCCTGATTGGCCGCGATGACCCGTTGTTCTGCCTCGGCGATATCCCTTTCGCCAAAGAGCTGCTCGACGGGGTCCCACTGGAGCTTATCCGGCGGATCGACACGCTCCTCCAGCATTACTTTGTTCGGGTTCCAGAGAAACCCGAGGCCGTTGGAAATGTTTTGCGACGGCTCATCGGGGTTCGGTGTGCCGAGCGTCAGCACGCGCACGAGCACAATCAAAGCAACGGCCACGAGCAAGGGCATCGCGAAGCGGCAGAACCACTCGATCCCCTTAGAGATCCCTCGATAAATCAGAACGAAGTTGAAGATGAAGACCGCGAGCACGTAGAAGCCAACGTGAGACCAGTCGAAGCGCAAAGCCGCACCGTCAGCGGCGAGCCCCGTGAGGCTAACGAAAAAGTCGCTCGCTTGCTCGGCGACAATTTCGCCGCCTTCGCTCCGGAAGGCCAAATTTTCCGTCGTGCCGAAAAGGTTACCGAGATAATTGACGGCATAGGCTAAGCACCAGGCCTCAATGACCACGTAATACATGTAGATGCACACGGGGATCACGACGCCAATCACGCCCATAAAGCGCAGGGCTGGCTTTCGGGTAATGAGCCCGAGAATCGCCGGCGCCGAATGTCCGCCTTGACGTCCGCCCATGCGGCCCATCGTCCACTCCGCCCAGCAGATCGGCAGTCCGATCAGCAGGAACGAGATGAAATAGGCCACCATGAAAGCGCCGCCGCCATATTGAGCGGCAAGGCCAGGGAAACGCAAAAAATTGCCCAAGCCAACGGCGCTTCCCGCCACTGCAAGGATCACGCCGATGCGCGTGTTCCACGATTCCCTCGGTTTTCCCTCCATCGCAGCAAGTATCAGGTTCCCGGGCCAAAGCACCCGTTATTAGCCGGGCGCAGCCTGCGCCGAGCTCATGCGATTGGTCAACCGCAAAGAAAATCTCAAATTCACGAATAACGAACTCTGCAAGATTGGGGCCACCTTCTGTTTCCGGGATCGCGCGTCGTCCCTCCAACCCCGGAACGCGAGGTGCCGCAAGTCCATCCGTCGGTGTCGCTTTCGCCTTAATGTCGCAAGCCCTCTCGGTCTCCCAGCTCGGGGACACTGAAGAATTTTTGAGATTTCGGATTTGGGATTTCATCCTTCCCTCTTCACAGTGCCCGTCATGAGCAAAACCCTGGGAATCGACGCATCCACACAGAGTCTCTCCGCACTCGTCATCGACACAGTCGCAGGAAGGGTGGTGGCGGAGGCGAGCGTAAACTTTGGCCGCGACCTGCCCCAATACGACGCCCCGCAGGGCTTCATCCCCGGAGGCGCCGAAGGCGAAGTCCATAGCGATCCACAGATGTGGCTGGACGCGCTCGAGCGCTGCTTGGAACAGCTCGGTCAGGCAACTGATCTTAGCGAGATTGCCGCCATTTCGGGAGCCGGGCAGCAACACGGGAGCGTGTACCTGAACGAGCGCTGGCCGCGCCTCCTCGGCGCAATGGCACCGTCACAGAGCCTTGCGCAGCAGCTCGCGCCAGCACTCGCGCGCCCGACCTCTCCGATTTGGATGGACACCTCTACCGGTGGACAATGCGCGGAAATCGCCGACGCCATGGGGGGCGCTGATGTCGTTTGCCGCCATACCGGCAGCGTTCCCGTCGAGCGGTTCACGGGCCCGCAAATCCGCCGCTTCGCCCAAACAGACCCGGATGGTTACGCCGCCACCGCGCACATTCATCTGGTCAGCTCATTCGTCGCCAGTGTGTTGATCGGAAAGGAAGCGCCCATCGATCACGGTGATGGCGCCGGAATGAATCTGCTCAACATCGATACGTGGGAGTGGGACCGTGAACTTGTCGCCGCCACCGCAGATCGCCTCACCGATCGCCTTCCGCCGGTTGTGCAAAGCGGGACCATAATTGGCGAAATTGCACCGTTTTTCATCGACAAATTTGGCTTCAAGGCCGGTACGCCAGTCGTCGCCTTTACAGGTGACAATCCCAGCAGCCTCGTGGGGATGGGAGCGAGCACGCCAGGCAAGGTGGTGATCAGCCTCGGCACTTCCGACACCTTTTTCGCTGCGATGCCCAACACTACCGCCGACCCAGACGGCTACGGCCATGTTTTCGGGAACCCTATGGGCGGCGGGATGACCCTTCAATGTTTCGTGAACGGCTCTCTGGCACGTGAGCACTTCAAGAATGCCGCCGGCTTCGATTGGGCGCAATTCGAGCACGAGGGCCTTGGCGCGACGCCTCCCGGCAACGACGGCAACTTGATGATACCCTTCCTGCGCCCGGAAATCTCTCCCCGGGTGGATCTTCCCGAACCCGTTCGTGAAGGGCAGGACGCCTTCACGGCTGGACGTGACCCGGTTGCCGACATCCGGGCGTGCGTCGAGGGTCAGTTTCTGAACATGTACCACCGAACCCGCTGGATGGGCCTGAACCCGAGTACGATCTTCCTGACCGGAGGTGCTTCGCAGAGCGACGGCATCGCGCAAATCGTCGCCGACATCCTCAAGGCGGATGTCGAACGCCTGGCGGTTCCTGGCTCGGTCGCACTCGGGGCCTGTATCCGTGCGGCGGCGGCCGCAATCAACGCAGATCTGGCCGAACTTGAAGCCAAGTTTTGCCAACCGGTGCCCGGCTCCCGGCGACTGCCCGAACCCGGCACACGAGAGGTCTATGACCGGCTCGAAAATGCCTGGGCCAACCTGTTGCACCGGGCAACCCACTGAGTCCGTCGCACCAGCGATGACGGCAGGCGCGCGGAAGCCATGAACCTGATCCTATTCCTGCAGCAGCAGGAACGGTACCACTTAGCCCCTAACGACCCCCGGCGTCGGCATCTGGTGCAGGTGGTCGGGGTGAAGGTTGGAAGCGAGGTCTACCTCGGCGCGGCAAACGGTCCCCGAGCTCTTGCCACCGTAACCGAGGACGATCCGACCACAGGCATGACCCTGAAGCCTCGCTGGGAAGCCCACTCCCCGCTTCCCGCGCCGCTCGAGCTATGGGTGGGATTACCGCGGCCGCAGACAGCTCGTCGCGTCCTGTTCGAGGCCGCCTGCCAAGGTGCCCGGAGGCTGGTTTTCTTTCAGTCGGCGCGGGGGGAACCTTCATACCGAGACAGCCGGCTATGGCAAACCGCTGAATGGCAGCGTCACCTGTGGGAGGGGGCGGAACAGGCCTTCAGCACCGTTATTCCGCAGGTGGCCCATTACCCTTCACTGGACACTGCCCTGGCCGACGAGGAAACCGCCACAGCGCAAGTTGCCCTGGACGTCTATGAAGGCACCTGCCGTCTTTCGGTGTGGGCATCGCGAACCACTGGCCCCTGGCGTCTCGCGCTCGGAGCGGAGCGGGGGTGGGAAACCTGGGAGCGCCATTCGCTTTGCGAAGCTGGCTTTACGCTCGCAAGCCTTGGCGAACGCGTGCTCAAGGTCGAAACGGCGCTTACCGCCGGGGTTACCCTGCTGCGCGCTTGCTCCGGCGAGTGCTAGGGCCGCTTCGCCTTCGCTTTGCTGGTCGAAGCGAAAGCGTGCGGGTCTACTGCCTTCGCACCTGGTGCACGTAGCGTTCGCCGGAATCGTCGCGGAAATAAAGTACCCGCGAGCTCGAGTCGACCTCGACGAGACGGAGGCCAGTGGAGAAATCAATCGTTTCGTTTATCCGGCAGAACTGGCCGTTGATGACAGCCCCCCGTGGTCCAAGGCCGTTGACGGTCAGGCCCTGAAGGAAACCTACGACGTCTCCCCCAACGCTGAGCGCCTCCAGGCGGCTTTCGTTGCGCTCGGCGGCGACTAGCCGGGAAGAACCCTCTGTGCTCCGAGAGGGCGAGCTTGTGGGAAGGCCCGGGGCGGTTTCAGCGGGATCTTTTGCCTCCGCTCCGGCGCTGGCAATGGTACGCGGGGGAAGGTCCGACGGAGCGGGTTCGTCTTTGAAACGGTCTTCGCGCTCCGCTTCAAAGAGGATCCGTCGTTTTTCCCCAACCGGAGCGCCGCGAACCTCGATGGAGGTCACGTAAAAGATTTCACAGGAACCATCGCCGGTATCCTGGCGGGAGAGCGAACTCGACCATGGGCTGATCGAGTCGGCATCGACTTCAACAAGATAACCATGAGCCCTGACAAGATGGCCGGCCTTGAGGTCGAAAATCACGTCCTCAATGGACTCACTGGCCGGGATAAGATGGGTGTTGGCCGTCTGCCGCATTACCTCGTCGATTTTCATGGCCGAATCACTATTCTTGACGAAGTACCACCGATCACGCTGGTCGAAGGAAACGTTCTTAAGAGCCTCGTTGCTGGACAACTTGCCCCAACCGAAGACCACATCAACCGGGGAAAGGTCGGCCATATCGTCGAAGTAATATCGTTCAGTACGGAGAACCCGCGCGTCGACGGAATAGCTCGCCAGCGCGGATAGGCGCCAAGGACCCTGCCGGATGGAGGAGCGTTCGCGTTCGGGCAGGTCGGCCTGTTGGGGAGGATTCGGGTTGAGGACGCCATCAGGCTGCTTTATTGGGCTGTCGCTTAGCATCCCCAGGGTCACGAGTACTAAAAGGACGATCCAGCCCAACGCTTTGAGAACGGTTGTACTCATAGGCGTTTGTATCGGTCAACTATCGCATGATTTTAGGGAAAAACCTTCAAAAAGTCAACGAGGTTCGAATAACTTCAAACGACGGTTCTCGCGGTTCCCTGGGGTCGTGGCAAAAGCGTTTCATCGAACCTCCGGAACGTGAGGTTGATGCGGGCGTCGTGGACCTTTTTGCTTTTTGGGAGCATATGCTTCCACGCCTGCTGGGTTCGCCCCGCCATGACCAGCAGGCTGCCGTGCTCCAGGACCACTTCGGCAGTAGCTCCACTGTGCTTGTGTTGAAAGCGGAACCGCCGGTCTGCCCCGAAGCTGAGGCTGGCTATCGGCACTCCGGGGGCCATCCATTTCTCGTCATCGCTGTGCCATGACATGCCGTCGCCGCCATCGGCGTATCGGTTAAGCAGGCAAGAGTTGAAAGCGTAGCCGACGCGTGCCGAAATGCGCTCGCGGAGCTCACGAAGCAGCTGCGTCCAAGGCTGGGCCGTACGTGTGGTCCCAGAATAACCATAGCCATAGGCAGCATCACCAAACCACGCCGTTTTCCGCCGCGTCACATGCAGCTTACCGGCAATCCGGACTTCATCCGGCGCCCACGGGATCTGCACCTCCAGTTCCGCAAGATACCGATCCGCGTCACTCGCCTTTAGGATACGGCCATAGTAAGTCGTCGGTCCGTCAAAAGGAAGCACATCGCGGGGAACGGGCTCATCCGCGAATCCAAACGAGAGGGTTTGCTGGCGAGGATTCTCGGAGGACATTTTTCGCACGCTGGAAAACCGTTAGCGCGCGCTGGCTGGAGCCGAAGCCGTGCGCCCGCTCTGTTGGTATGCAGCGCCCAAGGCGTTAAGGGTGCCGTCCTGAGCGCTGAGGCTGGCGCTCACCAGCGCTCCGCCGTCGCCGGTCTCGTTGGGCGGAAGGGCGAACCAGGCGTACCGTTCGACGAAAGGCAATCGCTCCAGCATCGGTACAACGGCTTTCAAGTAGGCTTCCTGTTGCTCTGCGGCTGCGGGCTCTTTCCAGTTCGACAGCGCGAACTCCGTGAGCCAGAGGGGTTTCTGATACCGCTCGTAAACCCGAGTGAGAAAGTTTTCCAGGTCAAGAGCCCCGCCCTCGGGGTCGTCGAAGGTGCGCTCATAGCGGTGCACGCAGATGAAGTCGATTCGGTAGCCCCTCGCTTCGGCCTCGCTCATAAAGCATCCGAACCAGCTGTCGGGATTGGCTGCCCCGCTAGCTGAGGCAGGGCTGCCAAGGCGCATGCCGGTGGCTTCGAGCCGCGGCCACAGCTCGAGGGCCTGAGCGACCGTCATGTCGGCCTGTTTGTGGTGATCCGGCTCGTTGAAACCCAGAAGCGTCGAGCCGCTGACCCGGGCCGCGGCGAGATGCTTGTCGGTGACGTAAGTTTCATCCCAGATCATCGGGACGAACTCGATGCCCTCGGGGGCATCATCAGGCGGAGCGGGCCGCCAGTTGTAGTACCAGGAAACATCGATCTCGCGCAGCGCAGCGGTCAGGCCTGGGTACGGCCAGACGCCTACGCCCTTTTTGCCGCTGATGGCGGGTGCGGCGGTGTTTGCGCCGGTTACCAAGGTCGACGCAGTCAATAAAACGACGAGAACGATCGAGCGAGATAAAAGCATAATTCTAGTGGCCTGGTTACTCTGGAAAGATGACACGACGCGACTGCTCCAAGCAAGCAGATTGGACCGCCGGGCCCGGCCTGAAACTGCGTCGGTCTGCCCACCTCGGGCGCGGGAATCCCAGGCTCACACCTCCGCGTAGAGAATCTCGCAGCCCGCTTCGCGGATGGCTTCTTCGGCGAGATTGCGTCTCCCGGAGTGAGGGTCGGTAATGACGTGGTCGATTTCGCTGACTCCGCAAACGCGGCACATCGAACGGGTGCCCAGTCTGCTCTGATCGGCCAGGACGACAGCACGACCGCTGCGTTCGATCATTTTTCGCTCAGTGCCCACCACCGGTTCGGAGGTATTGTAGAGGCTACCCGCCGTTATACCGCCCACGCTCAGGAAGGCCCAATTCGCATGGTAAAAGTCAAGTGTGTGGACCGTGCCCGAGCCGCTGAGCATCTTCGAACCCATATCAATGCGACCGCCGGACAGGAAAACCTCGAGATCGGGCCGCCGAGCGGAAGCATTGTCGAGATAGGCGGCCACACGAAGCGAGTTGGTAATGATGCGCAGCGGCAATGGGGGCAGGCAGAAACAGAGATGGCAGGTCGTTGTGCCGCCGTCGATGAGAACTACGTCTCCGGCGCGAAGCAGGCGCGCGGCCTTCTGTGCAATGACGCCCCCGCCGAGGCTGGCTATCGTTTGGCCGTGCAATTGATGGGTTATGGCACCGTCATGGACGGCCATGCAGGCGTCAAAGGGGCCGGCGGCAATCCGCGCATCGCCCATGTAGTCGATCTCAACAATGACATCCACTACAAGCTGCAGGTTTACCAGGCTACCCACGGCAGCATCTGGCACGGTATCGGGCTTGCGGGCGACATGCTCACGAAGGGTATGCCCAAGCTCGGTCTGATGACGAATGCCACCGAGCGGTTCCATCACAGTGAGCTGCCCGCTGCGATTCAACGCGCCGCCGACAAGGATTCGCTCAAGGTGATCGTGAACTGGGAGGACTGAGGAAGCTGCGATTCCGGGCGGGGATGCGGTTCCGGGCAGTGGGTGATATACGATCGACAAGTCGTATTGTCTTCTGAATCGCACCTCTTTTCACGTCCTGTGACCATCGAATATCTTGTTCTCGGCGTCTATCTAGCGCTCGTGCTCGTCCTCGGCGGCATTTTCAGCAAATTCACCCGCAGCCTGAGCGACTTTGTTCGTGGCGGCGCGCAGGGGACCTGGTGGATGATTGGGATGAGCATGTTCATCGCGGGCATCAGCGCGTTTACGTTCACGGGAAACGCGTCGGCGGTCTTCGAGGCCGGACCCACGCCCCTGATCATCTACGCCGGTAATTCGCTGGCATTTATCGTGTGCGGGCTTGGACTTGCAGCCTGGCTTCGGCAGACCCGGGCCTACACCGTCGCCGACGTCATTCGCGAGCGCTTCGGAGTCACGGTCGAGCAGGTCAGCGCCTATTTCGGGCTCTTCATTGTGCCGGTTTCCGGGTCGATTCAGCTGTGGGCGCTGGCTAATTTTGCCGGTTCGACCTTCGATTTTCCACTCGAAGCGACGATCATCGTGATCGGTTTGTT
Organism: Opitutales bacterium; assembly: GCA_050331415.1. Lineage (GTDB taxonomy): Bacteria > Verrucomicrobiota > Verrucomicrobiia > Opitutales > Cerasicoccaceae > DAIQNO01. The sequence continues at coordinate 52,064 of JBHJGW010000010.1, forward strand.
CGTGATGATCTACTCGACCAGCGGTGGCAAATGGGCGGTCGTCGCAACTGACTTTGTCCAGGGTCTCATTATGATGGCCATTACCGTTGTCGTGATGATCCTCTCGTTGAACGATATCGGGGGCATCGGCGGCTTCTTCGAGGGCATTTCACGGCCCGATATCGCCGAAGATTACCGTTTTGTTAAAGAGCCCGGGGCCTTCGAGGCGAACAAGTTTTCGCTGCTTTGGATCATTGTGATCTTTTTTAACACGATGCATTACCAAGTCAGTCTGACAGCATCGGGCCGCTTTCTGATGGCCAAAGATGGCAACGAGGCGAAAAAAGGCGCCTGGCTGGCAGCGATTCTAATGGCCGGTGGCGCCGCCATCTGGTTCATCCCACCGATGATCGCTCGCGTACTTTACGGCGACGAAATCATGGCGCAGACCATCGACAACCCCGCCGCAGGTTCGTACGCTTACATCGCCTTCAAGCTGCTGCCCGCCGGACTTACCGGCCTGTTGATCGCGGCCATGTTCGCGGCAACGATGTCGAGCCTCGACTCGGCCCTGAACGGGCAAGTCGGCACCGTCGTGCGCAATATCATCCCGCGCTTTTTGGAATGGCGCAAGCTGCCCCCGATGAGCCAGCGCCTCGAAGTGAGCCTCTGCCGCATCCTGACCCTCGCCCTCGGCGCGCTGATTATCTGGTACTCGCTACAGTGGGCTAAGCAGACTGAAATCGTGCTCTTCGACGCCTACCTGGTCATCAGTTCCGTGGTGGGCTTGCCGCTAGGCTTGCCAATGCTGGCTGGGCTCTTCGTTAGAAGGCTTTGGAAATACAGCTACTTCGTGATTGCGGGCATGTGCCTGCTGCCCTCGCTCTGGGCGTTCGTCAGTGAAAACTATTTCGACCAAAACTGGACGATCCAGGGCCGCATCCTGTGGATCTTTATTTTTGGTGCTCTCGGCACCCTCCTCTCCGTCTACCTCGCCCGCTTCGACACCGACGAGTACCGCGAAAAAGAACGGGCATTCTTCACAAAAATGAAAACCCCGGTCGACTTCGCCAAAGAGGTTGGCGAAGACCTTGACGACATGCAGGGGAAGCTCATGGGCAACTCCGCCATGGTCCTCGGCGGCCTGCTGGCACTGACCGTCTTCATCCCAAATCCCTGGACCGGCCGCCTCTGGTGTCTGGCGGTTGCCGGCGGAGTGGCCGGGGTCGGCTACCTGCTGAAGCGCAACGCCAGCCGTGGGAAACCCGTGCCCAGTAATACCACGTCGGAATAATCTTACACGAAGTGCGCGGGGAACTCAAAATGCCGAACGTCAGCCGCCAGCACGGACGACTTTGGCGCCGCGTTCGGTAAGGTAAGCTTCGAGGGCGTCACGGCAGTCGCCACGGATCTCGATACCATCAGCGAGCAGGCTACCGCCAGTCCCGAACTGCGCTTTGAGTTCTTTCAGCACTACCTCGCACCTGGCTTTGCCAATGTTCTGAAAAATCTGGCCACGGGCAGTAGTTGCGGTTTTTCCGCCCCGCCCTGCTTTTTCGCGCCGAAGCTCAATGCGCCCGCTTAAATTTACGCCATCGGGTGGTTTCGCGGGGCCCATTTTGGCGTCTGGCGTCCTATCCGGCGCCGGGGCGGGTGTCCCCGACACTTCCAACGCGCCAAACGGGTTCTGCCCCAAGGCGGCATCAGTGGCGTCAGTGGCGATACGTGGTTTTTTGGTCATGAGGGCGCTGGCAGGTATGGAGCGTAGCAAAAATTCAAGAATTCGAAGGCGCGAGCCGTGAATGAGCGACCGAGCCTACCGGCGGTGCGCGAGAGTGCCCCCACTGCGCAGGTACGCCAGGGCCTTTTGGTAGCTGCGGCGCTCAAGGTAGTGGCGGAGGTCATCAGGAAGGTCTTCGCGGCGGGCGGCAAGTTCTGCGTCCAGCGTCCGGATAGCTTCGGCGGCATTGCCCTTGCCGGGTTGTTCAATCAGGTCGGCTAATGCCGCCTCGATGGTGGGAAAAGCACTCATTGCTCCTTGGCATTCTGGCTTGTGTCCGCCGGTAGTCAAACTTATGACGGGGCTCCGAATCGAGGAATCATCGGCGCCGCCTTACGCGGGTGGCCAATTTTGACGAAATGAAGAATTTGACGTTTGCGAACCGTT
>JBHJGW010000011.1:0-20806 GCA_050331415.1 Opitutales bacterium
TGATGCCGCCGCCAAATCACGAAGAAGGCCTTGTGAGCGCGCTTCCCCTTTCGGTACCCCGTTACCCGGCATTGTGGCCAAGGGCGGGGACGTGATTTACCGCTGGCCCTTGCGGGCCTTGGCCAGCTGCTGCGCAATCGAGAAACGCGTAACAGCCTCGAGTCGCTCGATTTCCGCCGGATCCAGATCTTCTTCCCCGGCGCGCTTTAGGGCAGCCTCAGCCCGTTCGCGGGCGGCTTCGACTTCGCTGAGGTCGATTTCCTCGACATCGACTGCACGCTCGGTCAGCACGGAAACCACATCGCCAGCGACGCGAACAAACCCTTTGTCGATCGCGACTTCGGAAGGTGCATGGCCCTCACGGCGGTCTTCGGCAAGCGCAAGGTTCGGCCCTGGATTCCCGACGATAGCTTCCCCTTCCTGAATCATTGCCACTAGCGGCCGGTGGCCGGGGAGGATGTCGATCTGCCCCTGCACGCTTGGCAGCAGCACGTGCTCGCACTCAGCACGGTATTTGAGGCCTTCCGGCGTTACGATTTCGAGGTTGATTGGCATCGTGAATTTCTATCGGATAGAGTTGCCCTAGGCAGCCGATTCCTTACTCGCTTCGAGCACACCTTCGATGCCGCCCTTCATGTAGAAGTCGTTCTCGTTGACGTGGTCGAGTTCGCCGTCGAGAATCATTTTGAAACCCTTGATGGTTTCCTTGACCGGGGTGTATACACCGCTGATGCCCGTGAAGACCTCGGCGACGTGGAACGGCTGCGAGAGGAATTTCTGGATCTTCCGTGCGCGATAAACAAGGCGTTTATCTTCCTCGGAAAGCTCATCAAGGCCAAGAATCGCGATAATGTCCTGCAGATCCTTGTAGCGCTGGAGTACCTCCTGGACGCCGCGGGCGACTTCGAAGTGCTCCTTGCCAACGATATCCGGGGCGAGGGCCCCCGAAACCGATGCGAGCGGATCGACCGCCGGGTAAATTCCCAGTTCGGCGATGCGGCGCTCGAGCACGATAGTCGAGTCAAGGTGAGCGAACGTGTTCGCCGGTGCAGGGTCGGTCAAGTCGTCCGCCGGGACGTAGACCGCCTGGAATGACGTGATGGAGCCTGCTTTAGTCGAGGTGATCCGCTCTTGGAGGATGCCCATTTCCTGGGCAAGGGTCGGCTGGTAGCCGACGGCAGAGGGCGAGCGACCGAGCAGCGCGGACACTTCGGAACCGGCTTGTGAGAAGCGGAAGATGTTGTCGATGAACAGGAGTACGTCCTGGTTTTTCTCATCACGAAAGTATTCGGCCATCGCCAGGCCGGAGAGAGCCACGCGCATACGGGCACCCGGCGGCTCGTTCATCTGGCCGTAAACCAGCGCCACCTTTGACTTCGAGATGTCATTCTGGTCGATAACGCCCGAGTCGCTCATTTCCCAGTAAAGGTCATTGCCCTCGCGAGAGCGCTCCCCTACCCCGGCGAACACCGAGTAGCCACCGTGGGCCTTGGCGATATTGTTGATGAGCTCCTGAATGATCACCGTTTTGCCAACCCCGGCACCCCCGAAGGCGCCGACTTTGCCGCCTTTGAGGAAGGGGCAGATCAAGTCGATAACCTTAATGCCGGTTTCGAGAATCTCGGCCTCGGTCGACTGGTCGACAAGAGGCGGTGAAGGGCGGTGAATCGGGTAGCGCTTTTCAGTTTCACACGGACCGCGCTCATCCACGGTGTCGCCCGTAACATTAAAGATCCGGCCAAGCACAGCCTCGCCCACCGGCACCGTGATCGGGCTGGCGGTATCCGTCACCGACATGCCGCGCACGAGGCCTTCCGTGGACGACATCGCCACGCTGCGGGTCAGCCCTTCGCCGAGGTGTTGCTGAACTTCCAGGGTCAACTGCGTCGCCTGGCCGCCCACTTCGTATTTGACGTGGAGGGCGTTGTAAATTTCAGGAACGTGTTCCGCGTCGAACTGGACATCCACCACGGCGCCCATAATTTGAACAATCTTGCCGGTATTCATTGGAAAAGGAAAAGTTTGAAGAAGGGAGGTTGGCGAGGCTCTCGAGATGGCGCTAGTTGTACATCGTGGCAGCGGAGATTTCGAGGATCTCTTGGGTAATAGCTGCCTGACGGGCTTTGTTGTAGCTGAGGGTGAGCTCCTGGACAAGCTTCTTGGCGTTATCGGTAGCCGCCTTCATGGCGACCATTCGCGCCGAATGCTCAGAGGCTTTCGCCTCGAGGGTCATATGGAAGATTTCGCGGCGGAGGTACATCTCTGCGAGCTCGCCGATCATCTCTTTGTACGAGGGCTCGAGGATGTATTCCCGGTCATCCTGCGCTTCGGCGAGGTTGATATTGTAATGCGCGCGGATCTCCGAAAGTTTTTCGGCGAGATCGGTTACCGGGGCAACCTTACGCAGGACGGGCTCCTGGACCATCGTGTTGACGAAGCGGGGGTAGAGGACTTCGATCGTGTCGATTTCGCCGGATTCGTAGCTCTCGCGCAGCAATTGGAGAACCGGGCGAATTTCCTGAAAGCGAACCGCGTCCGAGACGGAAAACGACGCCAGCAGCTGCCGCTTCGTGCGGGAGAGGAACTGCGAAGCCTTTTTGCCTACGGCAACGAAGGCGGACTCGCCTTCCACTGCTGTGATCTGCTTGAAGAGGTTGGCATTGAGGCCGCCGCAGAGGCCCTTGTCGGTCGAGACGACAAGAATTCCCCGGCGCTCGACCGGACGAGGGTTGAACAGGGGATGGTCGATGCGATCATTGCCGCCAGCCTGCTTCTGGACCAGCGCAATCAGGTCGGCAAGCAAAAGCGCGTAAGGCCGGTTTTGCAGCGCCTTATCCTGGGCGCGCTTCATCTTCGAAGCCGCCACCAACTGCATGGCGCGAGTGATCTGCCCAGTATTCTTGACTGAGCGGATGCGGTTACGGATGTCGCGGAGGTTGGCCATAGGGCGAAGTTAGGCAGCGTCGGTCGCGGGCTTGCTGGGAGTGCCAGCGCAGTTAATGGGCGTGCGCTGGTTTTCTGGTATGCGGTGGTGTTTCCGAATCAGGTTACCCAAGTTGCCGGGAGTTATTTCTGATAGCTGCGGTGCCACTCCTCACAGGCAGCTCGGAGTTCGCCGATAAGGGTGTCGTCCATCTTGCCTCCGCAGGTCCGGATTTTGTCGAGAAGATCGATTTTCGAGGTGGTGAGGAACTCGCGAAGGTCCTGCACTGCACCGTTGACCTGCTTTTTCTCGATGTCGTTGAAGATCCCGTTTTGCACCGCCCAAATGAGCGCGACCTGTGTCTCCGTTGCGATCGGCGACAGCGGAGGCTGCTTGAAGAGCTCGACCGTGCGGTCGCCGGTGTCGAGGATCTTCTTGGTCTGAGGGTCGAGGTCCGAGCCGAATTGTGCGAACGCCGCCAGTTCCCGGTACTGAGCCAGTTGGCCCTTCAGTTTACCCGCAACCTGCTTGACCGTCTTGCGCTGGGCGGCAGAGCCCACGCGGGAAACTGACAAGCCAACTGAAATCGCCGGCCGGATGCCCTGGTTAAAGAGCTCGGTCTCGAGGAAGATCTGGCCATCCGTAATCGAGATCACGTTCGTCGGAATGTAGGCGGAGACGTCACCAGCCTGAGTTTCGATGATCGGCAGGGCGGTTAGTGAACCGTTACCATTGTCCTCATTGAGGCGTGCCGAGCGCTCGAGGAGGCGGCTGTGAAGGTAAAAAACATCGCCCGGGAAAGCTTCGCGGCCCGCAGGGCGCTTCAGGATCAACGAAATCTGACGGTAGGCGTTGGCGTGCTTGGAAAGGTCATCGTAGATAATGAGGGCGTCCATGCCGTTCTGCATATAATACTCGCCCATCGCGCAACCGGCATAGGGCGCGAGGTACTGGTTGGCGGGATTGTCAGCGGCGGGTGCCGCGACGATCGTGCAGTACTCCATCGCGTCGTGCTTCTCCAGCGCGTTGATCGTACGGGCGATGTTGGACTGCTTTTGACCAACCGCGACGTAGATCGAATATACCGGACGAAAGCCTTCCTCGAAGCTGCCGTCGGCTTTCTTGTGCTGGTTGTTGATGTTGGCCTGGTTGATGATGGTATCGATCGCGATCGTGGTCTTGCCCGTAGCGCGGTCACCAATGATCAGCTCCCGCTGTCCGCGGCCAATCGGAATCATCGCATCGATCGCCATGATGCCTGTCTGCAGGGGCTGATCGACGCTTTTGCGCGGAATGATGCCCGGAGCGATTTTCTCCAAGGCATACGTTGCGTCGCCATTGATGGCGCCCTTGCCATCGACAGGTTTGCCGAGGGTGTCCACGACACGGCCGAGCAGGCCTTTACCCACGGGTACAGAAAGCAGCTTACCCGTGCTCTTGGCCTCATCGCCTTCTTTGAGCTGGGAGATGTCTCCGAGCACCACGACGCCGACTTCATCCTCCTCGAGATTAAGGGCGATGCCAATGACGCCGCCGGGGAACTCAATCATCTCATTGTACATCACGCCGCTGAGGCCATCGAGCTTCGCGACGCCGTCAGCCAGGGTCGTGATATGGCCGACGTTGGATTTTACGGTGCCAGCGTCAAGCTTGGCGATTTCTTCCTGAATTTGTTCGAGAACAGTGCTCATGAGAAAGGGTCTATTGCGAATTGGGATTGGCGGCCTTTGCCGCTTTGATCAAACGAACCACATGGCTCCAGACGACCAGAGAAAAGAACAGAAAAATGGCAGCGACGTGCTTGGCATCTAGCGAATCAAGCTCACCCGTAGCGCCGCCAAAGCCGATCATGCCCGCAACCAAGACCCCGCCGGCAGCCGTCGCCCGCGCGTCCCGCGCGGCCCGTCGAAATTCGGCGGGCGCGCAGGACATGGATGCAGCGCTCAGGCCGTGCTCACCGGGGACTGTGGAGGGTTGCGCCATCGGGAAAAAGATTAGCTCAGAACAGCCTTGAGTCGGTCTAGTCGTCCGAGTGCAGACGCATCGAACACGTCATCACCAACGCGAACGCGTACGCCCGCCAGAAGCGCGTCGTTGGGCTGCAACTTCATCTCGATCTTGTGCCGATAGTAGTGCTTGAGTTCGTAGGCGATATTTTCCTGAGCGTCATCGGAGAGCGGCCCGGCGTGCTCGACCGTCGCTTCGAAGCGCGCGATCTCTTTGGCTAAATAATCGTGATAGGCTTTCAGCAGCTCGCGCCGACGGCTGACGGGAAGCTTCTGTGCTTCGCCGATCACCGCTTCGACGCGGTTGTGCGCCGGCTTCCCGGCGTGCATTGACTGCTTCGCGAGGTTACGGGCCAGGCGGCGGAGTTTGGCGTCGCGCTTCATCGCTAGTTGCGGCTGGCGAGCTCCTCGGTGGCGGCGTCGCTGTAGCGGCTGCGCTCGTCATCCGTCAGCTGTTTGGCGAGGACGGCGGCCGTCGTTTCGACAACGAGCTTGGTCGCTTCGGCGCGGATTTCTTCGAGCAGTTGCGCGCGTTCCGTGGCCATCGCTTCCTTGGCCTTGGAAACGATCTCTTCCGCCCGCGCGGCTGCCTGCTCTCGCTGGCGGTCTTCGTAGGCCTTTGCGTTCTGACGCGCCTCGGCGACGAGCTTGCTGGCTTCTTCGGAGGCTTCGCGGAGCTTTTGCTCGTGTTGCGCTTCGGCGTCGGCGAGGCGTTCCTGCATCTGCTCGGCGTACTTCAAGCCATCGTCGATCTTCTGCTGCCGCTCGTCCATCACGCCCAAGAGCGGGCCGAACGCGAACTTGTTGAGCAACCAGGCAACGATAGCGAAGGCGATCAGTTGAGAAACGATCTTGGGCAACCTAATCGCAAACCTCGGATCTTCAGCGCCATGGCCCGCACCGTGGGCCGCATCCGCGGCGGCATGGGCGGCATCACCGGCGGCGGCAAGCAGCGGAATCAATTCGAGCATAGTGAACGGGGAAACGGAGAAAAGGAAATGACGGACCGCAGACAAAAGCCTGCGGCCCGCCAGAAGGGATTAACCGACGAACAGCGAGAGGATCGCAATACCTTCGGCCAGGGCCATGGCAATGATAGCCAGGGTCTGCACCTTGGCGGCGGCGGAAGGGTTGCGGCCAACGCTTTCGCAAGCCTTGTAGCCAATCAGGCCAACAGCGATCGCACCGCCGAAGGCACCAACGGCGGAAGCGAGACTACCCGAGATACCGGCAGCCGCCTGAGCGGTTTCCGGCGTGGCGGCTTGAGCGAGGATGTCCAACATAATCGTGGTTTACTGAGGTTATTTTGGTTGTTCAACCGGAGCGTCTGCGTGGCGGGCGAACCACATCCACTTTTGCGCAGTCCCGCACCCGGAAAATCGATCAATGGTGCTCTTCGTCATGGTTGCACAGCAGGCCGATGTAAACGCACGTCAGCAGGGCGAATACGAGGGCCTGCAGAAAGCCCACCAGAAGCTCTAGAAAATAGAAAGGGACGACGGCCAACCAGTAGAAGCCGGGACCGACAAGCCCGTATACGGCTTCGAGCATGTTCTCGCCGCCAAAGATGTTTCCAAACAAACGCATCGAAAGCGTCAGCGGGCGGATGCCGATGGAGATGAGTTCGATGATGCCGACCACAAAGAAAATCACGGTCAGGAACAGCCACATGCTCGGGCCAGTGGTCGCTTTGTCCGCCTTGTTGCCGAAGATATGGCTCGAAATGCTTTTCAGGCCGGCGTATTTAAAGATCAGGTAAAGCCAGACGAGGTGCGCGGCGACTGCGAGTGCGATGGTGTTGTTTACGTCGGTATTCGCCGGACGGAACCAGTACTCGAGGTGACCGTCTTCCAGGAAGCCGAAGGCCCCGACGCCGGGCAGCAAGCCGCTCCAGTTGTGGATCAGGATGAAAAAGAACAGGCTGGCAACGATCGGAAAGGACGGCTTGACCATGTCCTTGCCGACGATCGGCTGCATCTGCCCGCGGATCGCCTCGATGACGGTTTCGACAGCGGCTTGGCTGCGGTTGGGAATCATCTGAGGTGTTCTCACGGCGCTGCGAATGAGCACCACGAGGAGCGTCGCCATGACGATACTCGTCAGAAAGGCATTCGTGATCGGCAGACCGTAGGCGACTTCCCCGTTTTCCCACCAGAGCGGAATTTCAAAGAGCGTGTAACCGTAGGGACTCACGCCGCCCTCTGCGCCAAAGGCCGACGCTGGGAGGATGAACAGCAGGAAAGCGAACAGGCTGAGAAGTTTGCCGGGCATGGGGAATGGAAAGTTCCAGGAGGGGGTCGCCCTCCGAAAACCCGGTAATCACCGTGACCAAAGCATGGCGATGTCAAACCCCTTTTTGAAGATTGCCCGAAAAGGCCGTCAAAAGCTTGCCGAAACCGTCAATCCCGCTCAGGACAGTCCACCAATGGCCCTTGACCGTGTTTCGCGAACCCCCTTCCGCCGACGACGCCCCGACCTTTTCGCCACGTTTACGTACGCCCTGCTCGGCACGGCGCTACTCGTCCAACTTGCGCTTCTGGGGCTGCTGGATTTAGTATTTTAGGCGTGCTCCCCGAGCCCTCCAAACCCCTCCTTAATGCCGAAAACCTTGCCCAATGGCTGGGACCGGAGGCACGGCGTGGTCAGACCCTGATCGATGCCTTTGAGGCCTGGCGCCCAAGGGAACGGGGCAGCGCGGTTCTTGTTTGTGCGCCAGACCGCCTCGCCTTCCTTATTGGTGTCCTCGTGCTGTTACGGCACGGCGCCACCGTGATCCTCGGCAACCCTCAGTGGGCGGAGAACGAGTGGCGTCAGCTGCGGTCACTTTTTCCGCCCATGCCGGTCTTCGATGGCACGCTCGAAGATCTCGATATGACGGCAACGTCTGGCCCATGGACCGGGCCTCTCCTGCCTAGGCGGCTTGCGGGGCGGCTTCTGATCCCTACCGGCGGCAGCTCAGGAGAGCTGAGATTCGCGGTACACACCATTGCAACCCTGGATGCTGCAGCGGACGGGTATCGCCGGTTTTTTGGCGCCGAGCGCATTGACTGCGCCTGTCCCCTCCCCGTTCACCACATTGCGGGTTTCATGTGCGCGTGGCGCAGTTTGCGCACCGGGGGCAAATTCACACTCCTCAACCCTAAAAATCCAACTAACTTTGAGGCTCTGAGAAACGTCCATTTGAGCTTGGTTGGTAAGCAGTGGCAGGCATGGACTGGCGATCGCGCAGTGCGTCGGGCGATGGCCGATGCGGCGGCCGTGCTGGTCGGCGCGGGTGCGCCTCCCTCTCATGCGGCAGCTGAGGCGCAACAGGAGGGGATTTCGCTGTGGTTCAGCTACGGATTGACCGAGGCCGGCGCTACCGTCGCCTTGGCGGATGCTGGCGCCGGCTCGGAAGCTCCTGCCCGACCGCTGCCCCACCTCGACGTTCAGGTCTCGGAAAGTGAAATCCACTTGCAGGGCCCGTCGATGGCCGAGGGCTACTGGGAAAAGTCTGAAGGGCGTGAGCCGAGGTTCCGCGCGCTACCAATACCTTTTCCCACGGGAGATCTCGCCGAGCCGGTCGAGGGCGGATTGCGCATTCTCGGTCGCCGCGACCGGGTCATCATTTCAGGTGGCGAAAAAACCCATCCGGCGGAGGTCGAGCAGGCCCTCCGAGAGACGGGACTTGTCGCCGATGCGGCGATCGTCGCTCTGGCCGACCCGGACTGGGGCAGCGTTGCGGCCTGTGCCTTCGTTCCTGCGAACGGCCCCGTCGACGGCAACACCCTTAAACAGGCGCTGCAGCTAAAACTGGCGCCTTGGAAACTGCCCAAGCACTGGCGGGCAGTGGATGAACTCCCCCGAAGCTCAATGGGGAAACTGGCACTCCCTCGACTCAGAGCGCTCTTTGAAACGAGCGACCAGGCTCCTGCAAAAGGGGCGCCCGGCGGTGCAGGCAATGGGAATGCGTCGTAACCCTTGCACCCCGATACGAGCGTTCCCATAGTGGTCGGGATGGAGGATAGCGATCCCGAAACCACAGCACCGGCCCCGGCAGGCTCAACCGTCGAATCCCTTTTTGTCCGGCACCGTAACTGCCTGCTCGCACGGGCTGATCTGAGCCATCTTCTGGCATGCTGGGAGCAACATGTGGCGCACAATTACGAGGTCGAGCAGCGTCCGGCAGAAGCCATAATCCGCCTGCGGGGCGCCCTGGCCGCCTTTACCCTTCACTGCGCCTCGCGCCCGCGCAATGAGCACATCGGCTGGACCATTAACTTTCAGCAGCCGCTGCTGAACCTTTTCCTTGTGGGTGACACCCGCGAAAGCACCGTCGCAGGCCGGTTTTTCGTCGACAATGTAAAGCAGGCGACAGTACAGAGCTTTTATCAGGAGCTGATACCCGCGAACCGCGAAGGGGTGCGCAGCCATATCCACTTCACCGGCGACGACCCCCTACTGGCTGCCGAACAATTCTACGAGCGCAGCGAGCAGCGCCCTGCCCGTTTTTTTCAACTCAGTGACACGGATTTTGCGATTCTCAGTGCTCACCCCGACTGGGATCAGGAGTGGTTTTACCGAACCACCCTCGAAGACATTCGCCAACTCGACGACCTTCAGGAACTCAGCCCTCTGGAGCAGCGCTACTATCGGTGGGGCTGCGGCTGCAGTACGGAGAAACTCTTGCGAGTGATTGAGCCGATGATCCGCCCCGACATCGATGCGCTCTTCGAAAGCGACGAATCCATCACTGCCAACTGCCCGCGCTGCGGAGCCCGTTACACGCTAACTCGCGAAGCCGCCGAAGCCTACCTCACCGCAAAGGATGAGGAAGCCGCCGCCAGCAGCGGCGAAGCGGGCCGTGCTGAGAATTCCGAGTAGCTCGGGCCAATGGCGGTTTCTGGTTGCCGTTTTAGCTCGATTTCGCGGGAGGCCACGTCATTGTGGGAAGGACCACGACGTCCATGAGTAATCTGCGCCCGCTGCACATCCTCTCCGATCGCCACCGGGCGGGGATCGAAGATCCCGAGTGGCCCCTCGCCGACTTGTCCACCGACGCCCTGGGCGAGCGCCGGGTCTACACGCACGAAGTCACGTTTGCCACCCCTTACGAAGACGCCGCGCCCGTTGTGCAAGTCAGTCTCTGCGGCTTCGATGCGGACAACCGCGCCGCCACTCGCCTTTCCCTGCGCCCCCATGCGATCACGACCCGCGGTTTCAGCGTGGTCATTGAAACCTGGCGCGACAGCCGGGTTTATGGGGTGGAATTCAGCTGGCTGGCAATCGGAACGTGACGTCAGCAGGAATCAACGGTTGAGCGCCCGTGCGGAGATGAGGCACAAAGCGGCTCACGAGGCTGTCGAGTAAATTTCAGGCTCGCACCCGCGCGGCTCGGGCTCACTATCGCGCAGCATGCATCCGGCCGTTGCTCGCGCTCTCGAAACAGTTGTCCAACGCAACCCTGGGGAATCCGTTTTCCATCAGGCAGTTAAAGAGGTACTGGAAACCCTCGACCCGGTGCTCCAAGAGCATCCGGAGATCGTGGAAGCCAGCATCCTCGACCGCATCATCGAGCCTGAGCGGTCAATTTCCTTCCGGGGTTGGGGGCTGGATGAGAAGCGCCTCGTACACGGCACCCGTCGATTCGGAGTCCAGTTCATTACTGCCTTGGGGCCGTACAAGGGCGGACTTCGCTTCCATCCCAGTGTGAATCTCGGCGTGATCAAGTTTCTCGGTTTCGAGCAGATCTTCAAAAACAGCCTCACCGGCCAGGGTATCGGCGGGGGCAAGGGCGGCAGCGACTTCAATCCACGCGGGCGCAGTGACGACGAGGTCATGCGCTTTTGTCAGGCATTCATGACCGAGCTCCAGCGCCATATCGGATCGGCGATCGACGTCCCGGCGGGCGATATCGGTGTCAGCGGACGCGAGATCGGCTATCTTTTCGGGCAATACAAGCGCTTGGCCAATGCCTACGAGCGGGGCGTGCTAACCGGCAAGGGAACCGGCTGGGGTGGCTCCCAGGCCCGTACGCAGGCAACCGGGTACGGCTGTGTCTACTTCGCGCGGAACATCCTTGAGGCAGCTGGAGACAAGCTCGAAGGCCACACCGCGTGCGTTTCCGGCAGCGGCAACGTAGCGATCTACGCCATCGAAAAGCTCCAGCAACTCGGCGTGACGGTCGTGGCTTGTTCGGACTCCGACGGAAGCATCTTCGAACCTGCCGGGCTCAGCGTGGACTGCTTGCGGTTGGTCAAGGAGCAGCAGCGAGGACGCCTGAGTGACTATGCGGCCCTGCGTCCCGAAGCCCAGCACCGGCAAGGCAAAGGCGTCTGGGATATCGCGTGCGACCTCGCCTTTCCCGCAGCCACGCAAAACGAAGTCGATGGCGATGAGGCGCGGCAAATGATCGCCAACGGCTGCAAGCTTGTCTGCGAATGCGCCAACATGCCGTGTACGCCGGGTGCCGTTGAAGCCTTTACGGAAGCCGGTGTGCTGTTCGGCCCGGCCAAAGCCGCCAACGCGGGCGGCGTCGCCTGCAGCGCGCTGGAAATGCAACAGAACGCTGGTTTGGAACAGTGGACCTTTTCTCGCGTGGACCAGGCGCTCCAGGAAATCATGCGCGAAATCTTTACCACCTGCTCCCACTGCGCCCGCAAGTACGGCCACCATGAACGCGACTACATTGCTGGTGCCAATACCGGGGGCTTCCTCGCGGTTGCTCAGGCCATGCTGGCGCATGGCGTGATCTGAGCCCTGGGATGGGGGGCGGAAGTGTTGATTTCCGGCTTGCCAAACACATCAACACATCCGAATATCATGATTGATGAGCTATAAGTTATTCATCCCCGGCCCGATCGATGTTTCCGAGAAGACGCGTAACGCGTTGACCAACTGGACGATGGGCCACCGTTCCAAAGATTTCGTGGCCCTCTTCGAGGCTGTCCAGCCCGGCTTGCAAAAGCTTTTTGCGACGCAGGATCCCGTGTACCTGTCGACCTCCTCAGCGTGGGGTGTGATGGAGGGTGCCGTGCGCAACCTCGTTGGGAAAAAGGTGCTTAACTGCTGCTCGGGTGCGTTCTCCGACAAGTGGTATGATGTCAGCCTGCGTTGCGGCAAGGCCGCCGGCAAGCTGCAGTACGAATGGGGCACGCCGCTCTACCCGGAGGAAGTGCGCAAAGAACTCGAAACGGGTCAATACGACGTCATCACGCTCATCCACAACGAGACCTCTACCGGCACAATGAACCCGCTGTCGGAGCTGATGGCGGTGATTCGCGAGTTTCCTGACGTGATCAGCGTCGTCGACACCGTCAGCTCCTTTTCTGCGGTACCGATTTCGAAGGACGAACTCGGCATCGACGTCATCGTAACCGGATCGCAGAAAGCGCTCGCGTTGCCGCCTGGACTTTCGCTGCTGACCGTTTCCCAGCGCGCGCTTGAACGCGCCGAAAAAACCGAAGGCCGCGGCTACTACTTCGACTTTGTCGAGTTCCAGAAGAACTACGAGAAGGGAATGACGCCGTCAACGCCGGTGATTCCGCTGATCCACGCACTCAACAGCAAGCTTGAGGATATCTTCGCCGAAGGGCTCGAGGCCCGTTTTGCCCGCCATGAGCGGCTCAATAACCTTGTGCGGTCTTGGGGACAGAAGCACAACCTGCAGTTGTTGCCGCCGCCAGAGTTTGGCTCGAAGACGCTGTGCTGCTTCCGCAACGATCAGCAGATCGACCTTGAAGGCTTGCGCAAGGCCCTGCGCACTGAGCATGCCTGCGACATCGACGGCGGTTACGGCAAAATCAAGGGCAAATCCTTCCGCATCTCGAATATGGGTGACGAGACCGACGACACGATCGGACAATTGCTCGAATGGCTCGACGCCCTCGTGCCGCGCTTCATCGGCAAGGCTGCTTAAGCGGTTTGAAAGCACCAGTATTATGCGGTTGCGGGCAACGCTTTTTGCGTTGCCCGTTTTCTTATCTCCGTTACTCAAGATACCGAGTAAGGAGAAAAGATGAACGCAGACAAGACAGCTGACTCAACCAACGACAGCCTTCGCGTTTTCGTTTACGGAACGCTCAAGCCCGGCGGTCGTTATTGGCGACGCTTATGCGCGGGCCGAGTCAAGGGCTGTTTTCCCGCTTGGATTCAGGGGCAGTTGTTCGATCTGCCGGTTGGCTATCCCGCCGTGGTGGCGTCCGAAGACGCCGACGCGGTGGTTCATGGCTTCGTTCTCCGTTTCGCCCCGGCGGAGGGAGAAGAGGTGCTTCAAGACCTTGACGACCTGGAGGGCTATGACCCGACTGATCCTGAGAGTCCGGACAACGAGTACCGGCGCTTCCCCTGCCTGGCCTACCCGCGTGAGTTGACGCCGGAAGAGCAGGCTTTCCCGAAAGTTCGCGCCTACCGAATGGAGGACGCTCCGGCTGCGCCCACGCAGTGCTGGGCTTATTTCATGCAAGCCGATGTCGCCGCGAGCCTGCGTGCTACGCCAATCGGCAAGCCCAGCTGGAACCATCTGGAGTCCTGAGGCGCGCCAAAGCTGTCGGCGGCATTCAGCCCATCCCCGGTTTTGCCCGGTGGTCAGCCACGGCCCTGCCCGCGGCTTTCAGGTGGTGCACTTGCATTTCGTCATACTCACGCGAGAGCAACAGCCCATCGGCGCGCTCCTGGCCGTACTTGATACCGTCGAGGCCCGGGTGCAGCGTCAGGATTTCCTCCCACTGCGCCAGGACGAACTTGAGGTAATCAGGATGATTGAAGCATGGCCGTGGCTCAGGGTCACCTGCCTCATTGATTTCCGGCACGTCCCGGACGCCCGGCACGTAGTCGGTTGCCCGGTATGCCTCCAAAATACGTGCATAAACAGCCATCCCGCGGATTGGCGGCAGCAATCGCCTCGTCGAGCACGTCCCGGTCGCCAAAGGCGCTGTCCGGCATTTTCTGGACCTTGATCGGGAGCCCCTCGTAGTAAGTCGGGTCCGTGCGGACGAATACTTCGTCGATTGGTTTTCCCGTGGTCTCGTCGGTTTCGTGTCGGTGCCGGTACTGGTAAGCGCTAAGCGTCGCGGCAAAGACGAGGACGCTGTTGATGTCCGCGACCTCCTGCATCTCGTCGAAAATGGGTCCCGCACCCTTTCGGAGCAATTCTGCGGCCATGGCTTGAGTTCCGATAAGCATGAGGCTTCAGGAAGCGCCAGATCTACCGCTGATGTCGAGCGAATCGCTCGTCATTCTGCTCAAGCCGTTCACGTCGGTCGCGTTCAAAGATCGGCGAAAAAGGCGGTCAATTCAGCCTTGAGCTCACCGGCCTGCTGTTGCTGAGCCGGGTACTCGAAGTGGCCGGCCTCCTGCACGTAGAGCTGCTTGGGCTCGGGGGCTTCGTTGTACACCGCCCATTGTCCCGGAGGCGCGACAGCCGGATCGAACAGGGCGCATGCGAAATGCGTTGGCACGCGGAGCCAGCGCGCCGCAATGGCCGCATCGAAGAAGTCGAGCGTCCTTCCGACTCTTTCAGGGTCGCGGTGGAAAGCCTGACCGGCGGCGTGCCCGCTGCCGACGCTGGGCAAACTGACCCGCAAGCGTTGGTGGCCAAACGTCGGCACTTCAAAATGAGCCCGTTGAACACGTTCGTCCCACGGCACCGCGAGGGCCCCGATGCCTCCGCCAAAGCTGGTCCCCGCGTAGCCGACGTGGCCGAAAAGTTTGGGAAACAATCGCAACAACGCCGAGACGCCGCACCAGACATCAGCCACGCAGCCTCCGAGAACATAGCGATGGGGGTCGTCGATGCCATGGACGACGTGTCCGTAGGCTTCGTCGGGCACCCCCGTCACCTGACTTCGATTGAAGCCTCGCAGGCAAGGAAAGAGCAACGCAAAATCCGCCCAGGCCAGCCAATCGTCCGGGGCCTCCCGACCACCGTAGCCATGGGTGACGACAAGGGCCCGCCACGGGCTGCCGCTTTCGGGCAATAGCAGCCACCCGCCAATGCTCACGCCTCCAAGGCTGCGGTACGTGATGTCGAAACGGCGATGACCGCTACTGAAGCGACCGTCGTCGCGAATCTCAGGTCGCGTTTCGAGGGCCAAGGCTTCGCCATAACGCTGCCGCCAGAACGCTTCAAAACCCTCTGGCTCCGGTCCCGCCCGGACACCTGTCAGGGCGTCAAGATCATGCCCGTAGGCCGGGTCGAACGGATAACCGTGACGTTTGGGGTCAAAGGAAGTGATCGCGGTCGAGCGCATGGCTTAAGCAACCCCGAGCCAAAGGGCACCTGTCGGCGAAAAGCAACCTTTCGCAATGAGCGGCGTGACCGCTGGGCTGTGCTCGCGCGGTGCTCAGAATCAAATCCGGGGGGAACGTCATCCCAGACAGGCGGTCTCCTTTTTTGCGGGGCTCGCTTCTCGCTCAGCGATTTCCCAAGCAGGCTTGCATTCCTCGGCGTGATTTGCTCTTATTAATCTTTCGGTTCCTCTTCCGTGTACGTGACCCAACACGCTCTTATCCTTTAGTTCTAATCACGGGAGCTTGCCCCGTGGGCCGGACGCCACGCCGTCAATCGGAAGGCGAAACGTCCGCGGAAAGCACCCACCTTTACCCATAAAGGTAAAAGAGCCCCATATACGGCACAGGCAGAGGGCCGAATTCTCTTTTTCCAGCCTTTGGCTTGATTCAGGCGCTGTGCGGCACTCGGGCGAATCTCGGCCAAGCCAATAGCAATGTTCAGAGGAAGCCTCTTCCTCTCCATCTCATACCGGCCTTGCTCAGCCTGAAAACGGCCGCCGGACGATCAAGCTCGGCCACGAGCCTTACAAAGCACGGCCCTTGACGCAGGTTCGGTGGACGAAGCCGGCATGCGCCTTCTTGGCTTGCGGTAGCGTCCACCTTGCCGTTACATCGGCGCACTATGGCGATCAACAGCCAGACACGTCCGCTCATTCTTCGCAGCAACCGCTTCCTCGGCTCCGCCCTGCTGGAGCGTGAGCTCGTTTCCAACGACGTTCTGGAAGCGGCCAACGAGCGCTTGCTGGAAATCATCCAAGCCGGTGAAGCCGCCAATGCCAGCCTTCTGTACGTCTTGCTGTACGATTTAAAGGAGCTCAACGAGAGCGCTCTGATTGAGAACGTGGTCGACACCGAAAAGCTCGGAGCGATCGACCTCACCAACTACAACCTCGCCAACGTCGCCAACCTCGAGCTTGACCTCAGCCTGTGTCAGGCAACCTTCACCCTGCCCTTCGATCAACTCGAAGGTGTGTACATGGTGGCCACTGCGTACTATCTGAGCCGCCCTGCGGTCCAATACTGGGAGCAGTTTCTGGACAAACCGGTTATTTGGTACGTCAGCTCAGTGCGTTCGATCATCGACGGCCTCGAACGCCTGCGTTCGCTCCAGGACGGTGAATCCCAAATCGCTACCGCATAATCCGGTACCCAGTGCGCGCTATGGCCCGGATTCTCATCGTTGACGACGACACCAACTTCAATGCCCTGCTGTGCGACATTTTCGAGCAGTCTGGCTACGACGTGACGGCGGTCTCGGATCCCGCAGAAGGCTTTCAGCTTTACCGGGACGAGACCTTCAGCCTCGTGGTAACCGACCAAAAGATGCCTGGTATGACGGGGGAGGCCCTCATCCGCAAAATGCGCTCAGAGCGCGAAGATACCCCGATCATCATGGTCAGCGGGTATCTGGACAACGAGACCATCCGCAGCCTGATTCGCGAAGGCGTGGCTGGCGTCTTCCTCAAGCCGCTCAACGTCTTTTCCCTTCTGAAGCGGGCGGGGCAACTGATCGAGGCCAATAAACTGCGCGAGAACCGCGAGGAAACTGCTGCGTCAGGCGGCATCGAATCAGAGGATTTCGAGCACGGCCTGCCGTTTTCCTTTTCCACGTTTCCATGCAAAGCGACGGCATCCCTGGAGTTCGCGAAGCGCCTGTACGAACTCCGCAACTTCAAGAGCAATTTGCTCATCGTAGGCGGCAAGGGCACTGACCTGGCTAGCATCACAAGGGACCTGACGGGTTTCGAAACCGACGACCGCGACCACTTCTGCCAGCTCAATCCCAGCGAGCTCGAGAAAGCCACCGTCAGCCAGGCCATTACCGACGCCAGGCAGCGCCATGCGACTCGCTTAACGCTGATAGTCGCCCACCCCAACGCGTTGGGTCAGGCCCAGCGGGACCTCGTCTATGCGGCCTCCCGGCACGAAGCGCCATTCGAGGGCGTCGACTTCCCCGTACGCTTCGTTTTCTTCCTCACCGATGAGATCGACGCGCTTTACGACCGCGGTGAGCTTTCCGACGACCTCTACATGTTTCTTGGCACTCTAGAGGTGCGGGTGCCGGACTTGCAGGATATTCGGGACGATTTGCCGATTCTGATGTTGCGCTACCTGCGTGAGGAGGCTGCCCAGCGCCGCATGGAGCCGCCGAAAGGTTTCGACGCCCGTGCGCGGATCTTTTTGCGGGAGCGCGAGTGGGCCGGCAACTCGCTGGAAATGCGCAGCTTTTGCCGGGAGCTGGTCCCAATGGAAAAAGAAGTCATTTCCCGCGAGGATCTCGAAACCGTTCAGCGGCAGCTCAACCTCGGCGCTTCCAGCTTTGGAGCGCTCAACCTTAAGAGCGAACTTTGGCACCTGCGCGACGACTATTGCCGGGCGATGCTGAAGCTTTGCGACGACAATGCTCAGGTCGCCGCCCGCCTGCTGCGGGTCGATGCTGACTTTCTTACTTCGATAACCAGCTCCAATGAGTAGTGCCCTAGACGTTACGCCAGGAGAGCGGCGCGCCCGCATATTGCTCGACTCGCGCTCGATGCCCAAGCGGCGCGAGGGGGAAAAGCTGGACTACAACATTGCCGGCCTCGTTGTCGGCACACTCCAGCGCACCGCCAATGCCATCAGCGACAAGCTCGACCTCGGGCCCGTCACCGCCATACGCGCGATGGGGCGCGGAGAATGCACGCGAGTCGTTTTCGGAGCGGAGGAAATCACTTTCGACTGGTTCCGCAACATCTCCTCCTGGGTCGATATCGAGCCCTCGCTGGAGCATCCCACCGACGTCCTCCCGGACTATCCGGTGTTGCCCTCGCCTCCTGAAATCCGCCGACTGTTAGAGGCCGAAACGGCTTGTCGGAGTTGTTCATTCCAGCGCCTGGCCTCCGGCAACTGGGAGCACTTCACATTCGACGAAACGCTGCAAATCCTGCCGCTGGAAAGCGCGGCGATGATGATGCTGCAAATCGACATCCTTTGCCGGGAGCAGGGGTACCCGCGAGGCCGCTTTCATCTGCAATGGGCCAGCGGAGGCATCTGGTTCTGGATTTCCGAAATAGAAAACCTGATGATGGTCCTGGAGCCGTCCGAAATCTCTCCCCATGAGCTCCAGCTGCTCATCCGCTGCGGTGATGCCTTTTTACTTTCCTAAAGCTTTTGTCGTTTGCTTGGGCACGCTTGCGTTGAACGCGGGCGCGCTGCCGCCGCCCCTTGAGCCTGTCTCAGAGCAGCTTCCTCCGAGCTATTTCCCTGGCCTGCAGACGACCAGCGCATGGGAGCTCTACCTGGCCGGGCTGCGCGACTTGTACCCGGACCGGGTTCTTGCGGAACCGCCGGCTGGTGCCGGGCCGGAACAGCAGCGCGAACCCTACCATGAGGCGCTCGGTGGCAATGTCACCTACTACCGCCTGTACAGTTTCGCGGACATCTCCGGGGAAACGCTTGCTGCCCTTAGCGGCGAACGCTGGCTGGTCATCGACTGCCGTTTCCTCAACGGGCATCAGTCCGAGGCGTGGCCGCGCTTTTGGCGAACTTTTGGCGAGCTTCCGCTCAAACGCTTCGAACCCGGCTCCGGTCTTTCGGAGGTTGCTGTACCCCACGCCTCCCACCAGCGCCAAGCGGGGCTGCCGCCGCCCATCGTACTCGTCAACGCCAGCACGCGGGGGCCTTTCGAAGCCGCTTTAGCGCACTTGCAGAAGACTCGCGCGATTGTCCTTCTGGGAGGAGCGACCGCAGGCGAGACTGGCATCGCCTACGAGCGACTTGCGGCGGATCTGGACGCGGTGGTCGTCAGCGCGGACCTCCGCCCGGCCAGCGGTGAGATGCTGCTTGGCACAGGCGTGGACCCGAAGGTCAAGGTTGAAGTCGCCGCCGAACTCGACTACCAAGCCTTCGCGTTCGTCGAAAAGGGCGTCCAGGCGCGCCAGCTTATCAGCACCAGCCTCCCGCAATTGGTCGACGTTTTGGACGAGTCTGAAGACGCCCGAACAGCGGCACCGCAAGAGCGCTATACCGACGAGGTATTGCAACGGGCAGTGGAAATCCTGATTGCCCGGCAATTGCTCAACGGTACGGATCTTGCGAATTGAACTCAGCGTTCGTGTTCCACCAAGAACATCTGTAGAATTTCGCTATGGAGCCCAGAGACCACGTCCTCTTCGTTTGCACGGGTAACACCTGCCGCAGCCCCATGGCCGAGGTGCTGTTGCGGCATGCCTTAGCGGCGGCTCCCGACCCCGTCAATCGCTTGCACGTGGCCTCGGCTGGGCTGGCGGCCTACCCCGGCGACCCCGCCTCGCCAAACGCCGAACGAGCACTGCAGCGGGCAAAGCTCGACCTTACCGACCACCGGAGCCGGCGCGTCGAGCCGTATCTCCTCGACCGCACGCTCGTGCTTGTTGGCATGACCCAAAACCACCTTACCGCTCTGGAGGACAATTTTCGCGAGTTACCGCCGTTTCGCTCGCGTCTTCGTGAGTTTGCCGACGCCGACGAAGACCTTCTGGATCCCGTGGGCGGACCGCTCGACGAGTACGAGGCCTGCCGCGACGCCATCGTCGAGGCCATTCCAGGGCTGATGCGCTTTCTTCAATCGGAAAAGGTTTTACCCAGCCTCGAGCAATTGCCGAAAAAAGACTCGGCGTAAGACCGACCTCCTTCTAGGCTTCAGTCGTTTATGGACGAACACCTGCGTATTTCCATCGGCTGCGACCATGGCGGCTTAGGCCTGAAAGAACACCTTGTCGCGTTCATCAACTCGCTCGGCCACGAAGTCACCGACCGCGGGACTTTCTCCCGTGACAGCGTCGACTATCCGGATTACGCCCAGGCCGTAGCCCGCGATCTGCAGAGCAAATCGGCCGATCTGGGCGTGCTGATCTGCACGACTGGCATTGGCGTCAGCATCGCCGCGAACAAGCAGCCCGGCATTCGCGCCGCAGTTGTCCACAATGAAGACGGTGCCCGATACGCCCGCTTGCACAATCACGCCAACGTAATTTGCTTTGGCGAAAAATACGATGCGGCGTACCTCGCCTGCCGGCATTTGGAAATCTTTCTGTCCACAGAGGAAGAAGGCGGACGGCACGATCGCCGGGTCCAAAAGATTGAAGCCTCCAGCGAAGCCTCACCCGCATGAGCGCGCAAGCTTCGACACCTTGGGGCGCGCTGTTTGACTGGGACGGCGTCGTCATTGACTCCTCCGCGGCCCACGAACGCAGTTGGGAGCTCCTCGCCGACGAGGAGAAGCGCCACCTGCCGCCTGGCCATTTTGAAGCGGGCTTTGGGCGGCGTAATACCGACTTGATCCCCAACATCCTTGGTTGGAGCGACGACCCGACCGAAGTTGCGCGGCTTGGCGACCGCAAAGAGGAGCTCTACCGCGAGATCATCCGCGCTGAGGGCATCGCCCCCCTCCCCGGTGCCGCCGAGCTGATCCGGTGGCTCAAGGAGCACGGCGTGCCATGCGCAGTGGGAACATCAACCCCGCGGGCGAATGTCGCTGCAGTGCTGGAAGTAATCGGCCTGCAAGGGTGTTTTCAAACCTTGGTAGCCGCCGAGAATGTCGCCCACGGCAAGCCTGACCCGGAGGTCTTCGTGACCGGCGCCACCCGCC
>JBHJGW010000012.1:0-14643 GCA_050331415.1 Opitutales bacterium
TGCGCGCGCCGCAATACAAACCGGGCCTGCCGCCGGCGAATTTCAGGTCGTGGGTCTTGCCGCCAATCAGCGCAAATGGAAACACTTCGCACGCTGGCCCAAGACGCGTGAAGCCTTCAACGCAGGCGTGGTGGTGCAAGCAGCAGCCGTCCTCAAGCACGGTGTCAGATCCGATAAAGGCGTACGCCCCCACGGAAACCTCAGTTCCTAATGTGGCCCCCGGCTCCACGATAGCCGTCGGATGGATCTCAACCATCCCGTCAGCAAATCACCGCCAAGCTTGGCAAGCCAAGGCTTTTCCCATAGGCGGGGTGGGACAGGTGTCTTTGGTATGGTGGCGCACGCATCGCTGGAGCTCGCTCGGAGTCCCCCTTCGTTGCTCCAGCCTCCGGGGCGTTACCTTCTGGAGAGGCCCGGCCAATGCGGAAATGTACCCGGCTGCTAATCCATCCCGTAGGCAATCAAGTCACCGAGAACGTTGCCGGGTCCGACGCTGGGGAGCTGGTGGGTGTCGCCGACCAGGAGCAAATGGGCGCGGCGATTGAGGTGGCGCAGGGTCCTCGCCGCCAAAGGGGTGTCCACCATCGAAGTCTCGTCAACGATCAGGCAACCGGTTTCACCGAGGTGGGGTGGCGGCTCGCGCATCACAATTGTGCCCGGATTGTCGCTTTGCTGGCCTGGCTGGGGGCCTTTGCCTTCGGCGCGCATGACGAGCCGGTGGAGCGTGTAGCCGGGAAGGCCGGCACTCTCGGACAGGCGCTGGGCTGCACGGCCGGTTGGAGCCGCCGCCAGCACTTTGACCCGTTTGGCGCGCAGGATGTCCACCACAGCACGAAGGATCGTCGTTTTCCCGGTTCCGGGTCCGCCGGTGATGATCGACACTTTCCGCGCAAGCGCCTGCCGCACGCCCTCGGCCTGCTCGGGCGCAAAGGTGAAGCCCGCCCGCTCCTGCGCCCATTCGACAGCCTTATCGACCTGAATCGGCGGGAAGCACGACGGTGCTTCGAGCAGTTCGCGTAGAGACTCCGCGATGGCCCGCTCCGCACCCGCCGTCGCCGGAAGCTGGTAGAGCTTGGTGTTGTCGGTTTCCAGGACGAGCAAAAGCCCCTTCGCGGCAAGTGCCTCGAGGTGCGGTAGCAGCGTTTCGGCGCGCGCACCGAGCAAGGTTGCGGCGCTCTCAGCCAGCGTAAAGGCGTCGGCACCAGTATGGCCCTGTTCCTCGAAGTCGCTCAAGGCAAAAAGCAGGCCGGCTTCGAGGCGTGCCGCGCTGTCCGTTTTGAAGCCGAGGTTAAGCGCGATCTTGTCCGCAGTGGCAAATCCAATGCCGCGCACCTCCCGGGCGACCCGGTAGGGGTCGTTGCGAAGCACCACCGCCGCTTCACTGCCATAGGTGCGTACTAGCTTCAGGCACAGCGCGGTTCCAACGCCATACTGCTGCAGGAAGAGCAGCACATCGCGAAGGGCGCGCTGCTCGTCCCAGGCCGCTTTGATGGCCTTGGCGCGCTGCTCGCCGACACCCGGGACTTCGCGGAGGCGGCCGCTCTGATCGCTGATGACTTCGAGCGTGTCCTTGCCAAAGTGATCGACGATCTTAGCGGCGAATTTCGGGCCCACATTGCGGACGAGTCCGCTGCCGAGGTAGCGCTTGATACCTTGCACCGTTCCCGGCAGGCGGCTTTCAAATGCTTCCACGCGAAACTGCCGGCCATGCTCGCGGTCGCGTTCCCATGCGCCCGTCAGCTCAAGGAGCTCCCCGCACTGCACGCCCGGCAGCTTCCCCACCACCGACACCAACTCCCGCTCGCCGGGAACCTTCAGTCTGGCTACGGTGTAATGGGTTTCCTCGTTGGAGAAAACGATGCGCTCGAGGGTGCCTTGCAGGTGGTCGGCCATGGTGCTTTTCGGCAGCTGCACAGTGTGAGCACCTGCTTTCGCAATGCAATGCCAACCCGAACGAGCTCGCAGAGGGTGTGCTCGCCGATGAATCTTTAAGAGCCCAATTACGAGCAATGGGCATGACGGCGCGGCGAGTTCGCGCTGTCAGGAACGCCTGAATCCGCCAGGGCAGGTCGTCTCGTTGGCGGTGGGCGCCGAGGGTTCCTCCCTCGCTCGCAGGATATCCCTCGGCGCTGCGATCTGCTAAACTCCTCGGCGTTGACAATTAGAGAATTAAAGAACACGCTATCTTTAATTAGCCGCGCTTTCCTCGACCTATGGTTTCCCGTCGCCTTTGTTTTCCGTTTTTTGCCTTGCTCGCCTTTGCCTGCCCGCTGGGCGCAGAACCAATCTACGAGCGTTCCCCCTTGCGCTACTGGGACCGCCCAGTGCGCGACCAGATAAGCCGGTGGGAACGCGAAAGCCGCTACGGGCGCTCCAGTTTCGACGCCAAAACCGAGACCGAGCTGGTGCAGCAGGTCCTCGACGAGCTCGACGTGCCAGTCGAGTCGCAGGTACTCGTCTTTTCCAAGACGAGTTTTCAGGTTGATAAGATCGCGCCCCTCCAACCTCGGGCGATTTATTTTTCCAACAAACACTACGTCGGCTGGGTACCCGGGGGCGAGGTTGAGATCACCACCGTCGATCCGAAAGTCGGCTTCACTTTCTACCGGGTCGCGCTGCCCGGGCCGGGCGACCTCGGCCCCAAGATCGTGCGCGACAAAGGCTGCCTCTTTTGCCACGCCGGGCGCGATGAGAACCCTTACCCGGGTCTGATGGTCCTTTCAACGCCGACGAGCGCCAAAGGCACACAATTGAGCCATCGCGGCGGCGTTGTGGACGTCGATCACACGACGCCCGTCGAGGAGCGTTGGGGCGGCTGGTATGTCACCGGTCAGTGGGAAGGCCCTCGGCACCGCGGCAATCTTTGGCTGGCGGAGTCCGACGAATTGAGCGACGCCATCGACGCCGCCGACACCGACCTGGGGCCTTCTGCCGAGCGCCTCCAAGAACACGTCGACCTCGAGCCCTATCTCGCCGACACCAGCGACGCCGTCGCCCTGCTGGTACTGGAGCACCAGGCACTGGCTCACAACCGGCTCCTGCAGGCCTTCGGCAACACGCGCCTTGCCCTGTACAACGACGATGCCTACATGCGCGGCGACGCTGTCACTCCTGAAACCCGCGCCGTCTTCGAGACCGAAACGGCTCAGCTTCTCGATGCCTTTCTCTTCAAAAACGAAGCGTCGCTTTCGGCGGTGTCCCTCGGGGCCGATTCCCCTTTCACGGCCCCTTTCGAAGCGCGGTCGGAAAGCGACGAGAAAGGCCGGAGCCTGCGCCAACTGCAGCTCGACGATCGCCTGTTCGAGTATCGCTGCAGTTACATGATCCACTCCGAGGCCTTTGAGCAGCTCCCCGGGCCGTTCCGCGAACACGTTCTGACCGAGTTGGAGCAGATCCTCGGGCAGCCGGCAGGTACGGGCGACTATCCATACCTCACGAACGAGGAGCGCAGCGCAATTCGCGAGATTCTCACCGATACCGGGGTGCTCGCCGGGTAAAGTGTTCGCCCGGCAAGCCTCTGAAAGTCGGTCAGGACTTGGCTTCCGCGACGACCTGAATTTCGACGGCGGCGTTTTTCGGCAGGCCCGCAACCGCGACTGCTGCGCGCGCGTGAGCCCCACGCTCGCCGAGCACCTCTCGGAACAGATCGCTGGCGCCGTTAAGCACCTGGGGGCTTTCGGCGAAGCCGGCATCCGCATTGACGTAGCCATTGATCAGGACGAGCTGCCCCAGATGCTCGAAACCGCAGAGCGCCTCTTCCAGCAAGGCCAATGCGTTCAGCGCGCAGGCCCGGGCGGCGGCTTGGCCGTAAGTGACATCGTGCTGCGCTCCGATTTTGCCGTCGAGCAGGCCCGTCGGCGTTGAGCTGAGGACGCCGGCGCAGTAGATCAGCGACCCTGCCCGGCGGTACGGGACGTAACTCCCCGCCGGGGCTGGCGGCGCTGGCAATTCCAGGTCGAGCGATCGAAGTTTTTCACGGACATCCATACCGTCGATCCAACCGGAGCGACCCCTCCCGGCGCAACCGGCAATTTTGGCAGTTCGTGCCGGAAGGCAACGCGAATGTCTGTAGGGTAAGACGCCCAAAGCGTCAGGGCGCGCCGGAAAAATGTGACTTTTCTGCTAAGAAAATCGTCCTTGGCGGGGTTTTATTGCTGAATCCATAATTCAGCCTATGCCTCGATCGTCTTTCCCAAACCACCGCGCTATCGCGATCCTGCGTGCCGCTTTCATGCTTTCCCTGGTGCCTTCGCTATCCGCTGACACTAGCCTCACCCTCTACAACGACGACTTCGGCGTTGTCCGCGAAACCGTACCGCTCGACCTTACCAAGGGCATTTCGAAAGCGTCCTTCAGCGGCGTAACGACGAAGTTGGAGCCCGAGAGTGTCATCCTGCGGGACCCGGCGGGCGAGGTGGCCTTTCAGGTCGTCGAACAGAGCTACCGCGGCGACCCCGTCGACCTCAATCGCCTGCTGGAGTTTTTCGAGGGCGAGACGATCGACTTTCTGCAGCGTCTCGATGACGAGGAGGTGATCGTTCAAGGGCGGATCGTGCGAGCCCCGTCCACCATCATGAGTGTCGACCGTTTTGGAAACGAGCGACAGATGAACCTGGAGCCCATCTTCGAGGTAAAGGGCCAATTGCGCTTTTCCCCGCCGGGCATTCCGCTGTTTCCAACCCTCGGCGACGACTCCATCTTGCGTCCGACGCTCTCTTGGCAGGTGTTCAGCGAATCCGACGCTACGCTCGACGCCCAGCTCAGCTATCTGACGCGCGGCATGTCGTGGAAAGCCGACTACAACGTCGTCCTGCCGGAGAAGGGCGACAACGTGTCGCTGACCGGGTGGGTTTCGCTGACGAACGAAACGGGTACCAACTTCACCGACGCTGCGATCAAACTGATCGCAGGAGACGTCAACAAGGTCGAGGACGCGCAACCCGCCCGCCTACGCGACATGTATGCCTTGGAGATGGCGAGAGCGGCTCCGCCGGAAGTCGAGACGCGCAAATTCGACGAGTTTCACCTGTATCAACTTCCGCAGCGGACGACCCTTCGCGACCAGGAGACCAAGCAGGTCGAGTTCGTGCGGGCCGACGGCGTGCCGACCGCAAAACTCTACGTCTACGACGGCCTTAGCCAAAGTTGGAATCGCAACCGCGGTCTGAACCAGAACGAAAATTTCGGCACGAACAGCAACTCAGACGTGGCCATCTACCGTGAATTCGAAAACCGGGAAGAAAATGGCCTTGGGATGGCGCTGCCCGCCGGTCGCCTGCGCTTTTACCGGCTCGACCAGGACGGCCAGCTCGAATTTACCGGCGAGAACGAAATCGACCACACGCCGAAGAATGAGACCATCCGCGTGTACCTCGGAAACGCCTTCGACCTCGTCGGCGAGCGCACGCGCACCGATTTCTTTCGCCACCGCACTAACGACCTCATGCGCGAAAGCTTCGAGATCGAGTTGCGCAATCGCAGCGAAGAACCCGCGACCATCCGCGTTGTCGAGCACCTTTACCGCTGGGTAAATTGGGAGCTGACCACACACAGCCACGATTTCACCAAAACGGACGCCCAGACCATCGTGTTCGACATCGATCTCGCGCCGGACGAGGTCAAACAAGTCACCTACACCGTCGAGTATACGTGGTAGACGGCCACTTATCCGAGCCGCGCCTGATCGGTCGGCTCGCCTTCTTAGCCTCTCACTGGCTGCAGGATTTTGATGGCAGCTCGGCCGAGGCGGCGGACCAAAAACCAGTTGAGGCCGCCTTCGGCGGTTTTCGCTCCGACGCCCTTGGCGAGTCCGCCTCCGGTTGCCGGAAGCCAGTCACCAAGAGCCTGGCTGAACGATTCCGCGCCGTCTTCGGCGGCTTCGCCGATCATGCCGGCGAGGTAGGTCTGTGCAATGCACTGGCCGAGCAGGATAGCCGACTGGCCAAAGGTCGGACGCAGATGATAGAGCTTCATCAGGTCGCCGAGCATGGCGGTGCAGGTGTACAGCACGATTGCCTGGTCGAGCAAGGCGTTGGGCGAAGCAGCCGAGGCTAGCCCGGCGCGGCGCGCGTAGGACTCGACGCGCTTGGCGGCGACTTGGTCGATGGGCTTTTGGAAGTCGCGGGCGAACTCGTCTATCCACTGCGCGGGGGCATTGCCGCGGGAGCGTTCCAGCAGCCGCGCGCGACCGTGAATGAGGGTGGCTTCGACGGAGGCGTGGACGCCGGGGAGGGTCGTCTCGCCAGGTTTCTGTGCGGGGAAGTCCGTCAGGTAGCGGCGCAGTTGCTGGACGGCCCCACTCGCGCGCTCTGCGGCGAGGGTCTGTAGTTCGCGGCGCTCTTGAAGCGCCTTCAGTGCTTTAACCGAAACTTGCCGGTTGCCGCGCAGGCGGCCGACAAACCAGAACAGGCGCAGGGTGTAGCCAGCGATGATGCCACCGAGCAGCGCGAACAGCGCTCCGGCAATCCAGCGCCAGGGCAGTTCCATGGCGCGCCAGGTGTCGTAAAAGTCCGAGATCTGTGCGACCAGTACCAGTCCGAGTAAGCTTCCGAGCAGCAGGCAGGCGCTCCGGAAAAAGCGCATGACAGGTTCTGGCAGTCGGAAGGAGCTGCCAGCTTCCTCAGCCGCCAACTGTCGGAGTACGCGCTCGCGAAGTCGGTCTGCCTGCTCGTTCTCCCATGCTTCAGTTTCCTCTTGCGGGACGGCCCGCCCGTGGACCGGCTCGGGATCCGGGAGGCCAAGGCCGGTATCGCCAGAGCGCCAGCCGCGGTTGAGGTCGGGCGTCGGGTGGGCTTTTACACCCGGCATTTTGGGGAAGCTTGCGACGCCAGTGGCGGTGTCCGCGCGGGCAGTTTCAAACTTTCGAGGGGCGAGTTTTGGCGGGAGGGCCGCAGCGGGCTCCTCGGAGGTCGACTTCGCAGCTGTCTCGGGATTCTCACCCGTTTCGGGCGCTGGTTTCGACGCGGACTCTAGCTCCGTTTCTTCCCGGATTTTCGGCTGGCTTTCTTCAGTCCGCCGGGCCGGGCGCCGACGAACCGGCGAAACCATTCCGTAGGGGTCGCCCAAGGTACCAGAAGATGCGGGTTGCTGAGCCATGCGGAAAAACGGGCCTGCCAGAGGACCGACAATACTCTAAAACAATAAGTTCTTGGAAAACCTGACGCTTGTCGAACCTGTTTCTTGGTTCGCAGGGAGGCTGCACTCGGGAGATGCGCCGCCTCAGTCTCGCTCTCGCTGCATTTCTCGGGGTCTTCCGTCTCCGCAGAGAGTGATGCGGCAAAGCAACTTTCAGATGCGAATAGCCGGGCAACGCCCCTTTAATTTGAGGGTGAGCGCGAGTTCAGGAGCAAGACGGGTTAGAGCAGCTCCTTCGTTGTGGGTAGATTTTGGCCGAGACGAGGGTCGTATTGGGTCGCAGCGTCGAGGGCCCGGGCGAAGGCTTTGAAGAGGCCTTCGGCGATGTGGTGGGGTTCTTCGCCAGATTCGAGGCGCAGGTGCAAGTTGCAGCCGCAGGCGTTGGCGAACGCCTGGAAAAACTCCTTGAGCAGGGCCAAATTAAAATCGCGGATCATCCAGTTGTGGATTTCGACGCGGTAGGCCAGGTAGCTGCGCCCTGACAGGTCGATCACGCACCGCGCAAGGGTCTCGTCCATCGGCAGGATGAAAAAACCGTAGCGGACAATGCCGCGTTTGTCGCCAAGAGCTTCCTTGACGGCTTGCCCGAGCACAAGGCCGACATCCTCCACCGTATGATGATAGTCGACCTCGATGTCGCCCTCGGCCTCGACGGTCAGGTCGAACAGTCCGTGTTTGGCGAAGAGCGTCAGCATGTGGTCGAGAAACGGCACGCCGGTCTGCATCTGGCTGTTGCCCACTCCGTCGAGGTCGATGCGCAGGCGGATGCTCGTCTCGGCGGTCTTGCGCTCGAGATTTGCCTGTCGGAGGTTTTGGCCGGTGTCGGTTTCGCTGGGTGCGTGGTCTGCCATTCATTTCATGCAAAGCGCTGTCTTCCGTCCGGGCGAGCGGAAAACGCCGAGGCCTCGGGCTGGTCGTCTTGTCTCAAACCCCGTGGAATAGGCTTGCCGTAACCTCCCTGTCACCCTTGTCCTTGAAGCAAAGCTTACCGAAATTATCGCTGGAACTTATCCTGGGTTTTGCGCTTCGTTCCTGACCGTATTTGACACCTGGGGGCCGCGAACTTTGGGTATTTTTCAAGTAACCCGATCCTCCGAACACATATGAAGGTCATTCGAGCAAAGAGCGCCGGCTTCTGCTGGGGCGTCGAGCGCGCCATCGACATCGCGAAAAAGTTTGCCGATCAGGGCAAGCGTCCTGTCTACACGGATGGCCCGCTGATCCACAACCGGCAAATGATGGAGCGGCTGGAAGCAGCCGGCATCAAGGAGGTGGGCGACTACCAGAGCCAGACGCAGGTCGAGATCGACCAGTCGAGCAAGGACGAAGCGGTCATGGTCGTCCGCGCCCACGGCATTTCACCGGAGCGCCGCAAGTATCTCCGCGGCCTTGGGATGGAATTCAAAGACGCTACGTGCCCGGATGTCGGGATCATCGCAGGCAAGATTAAGATGCACGCCCGAAAAGGTTTCCACACGGTCATCTTCGGGGATCCCAAGCACCCGGAAGTTATGGGCCTGATGGGCTACACCGAAGACCGTGGCCATGTCATCCGCAGTGACGAAGATATCGCCACCCTGCCGGATCTCGGCGAAAAAGTGTGCATGGTGAGCCAGTCGACAATGTTTACGGACGAATTTGAGCGGCTAGCGGGCGTCCTGAAAGAGCGCTTCCCCGAGGCGGTCGTGTTCGACACGATCTGCGGGGCGACCAAGGAACGGCAGAGTGACGTCCTCGTATTGAAGGCCAATGGCGCCGAAGCCATTGTGGTGGTTGGCGGCCGGCACTCCGCCAATACACGAAAACTGGCCTCACTAGTGGAAAAGCAGGGACTGCCCGCCTATCACGTCGAAACCGCTTCCGAGCTCGACATCGATCACCTGCGGACCACCTACGAGACGATCGGTGTGACCGCCGGTGCGTCGACGCCGGAGTTTTTGATTCAGCAGGTGGTTGACGCCCTCGAAGCGGAGGAGGCAGTCGCCGCCGCAGCGTCTTAAGTCGGGTGACGTGGTGCCACTTTCGGACTGACGGGAGGCGCTGCACCGGCGCAGATCGAACTCCAGGCACACGGACGACGGACATTTTCGGAGCCCATGAACGGCTTCTACACTACCGATTCCGAGGGGATCAGCCACCTCGCGCCGACTTCGCAGGGGCAGCGCGAGCTGCTTGAACAGCTAATGCAGGACCCGGGCGCAATCGGAGACATCTGGCTGGCCCATACGGAATCCGGATGGGCAATCAATGTTTTCCCGTCTGGTCTGGTGCAGCTCGAGCGCCCTGGGAAAGAGGTACGGGAGTTGGGTCCGCTCGGGCTGGCCAAGGTGCTCGAGCTCTGGGGCTGGCTCGCCAAGGGCGAGCTGCAGCAAATCGAAGCACAGCCCTGGCGGCTGGGCACGCCGCGATGAGCTCGCCATTCCCGCAACCTGAGCCCTTGCTCGTGCTCGACGCCAGCGGGCCAACCCTTTTTTGCGGCGTCGGCGCTGAAGCGCGGTGGTTAGGCACTGCAACAACGGTCAGCCCGGCGCTTGAGTCGCTCACGCCAACGATCGCGAAGACCCTCGACGCCGCCTCGTGCTCGCTGGCGGACATCCGGGGCTTCGCCGTTTGCACGGGGCCGGGGAGCATTCTCGGGCTCCGCTTGAGCGTCATGGCCGTCCATGCCTGGCGGGCCTTGCCCAACTGGCGTGACACCTCGCTTTGGGCCTATCTTTCCCTGCCCGCCGCGGGCGCAGTACTCGCTGCACAGAACGAGCTGCCTGCCCGGGGCTGGCTGCTTGCCCCCGCGCGGCAAGGGGCTTGGAATCGCTGGCGTTTCCCCGAAGCGAGGTTGGACGTCATCCCAGGGGCGGAACTTCGAAACGCCAACGTACCGCTGCTTCAGGTGCCCTCCCGAAAGCGCTGGAATCAGGCGGAAACGGATTGCCCGGTACGTACGCCCGACTTTGCCGTGAACGCTGACTGGCTGGCCACACCTGGCCTGCTTCGGCCCGTGCCACGCTTGGAGGTCTTTGCGCCGGGGGGACAAGAATACCGGCGGTGGACGCCAGAGCGGCACCGCGCGCCTTCCAGTTGAGTTCGGCCGCAATCAGGCCCCTTTGCGCTCGGCTTCAGAGGGAGCAGGAGCGAAATCCGGCACCGCGCGCTGGTAGTACGCAGCGATGTGATTCGCCACCTCCGACAACGGGCGAAAATCCGTCATGAAACAAGCGCCGGCGCGCAGATAGTAGGGTTCCCGCTTTTCCAGCATTTCCGTGATCCGGGCGCGCGGGTCCTCCACCTGCAGCAGCGGGCGGTTCTGGTTCCGGCTCGTGCGTTCGTAGATCGTCTCGGGTCGCGCGAACAGGCTTGCCACGATCCCAAGCTCCCGAAGCCGCTCCGCCATACCCGGCTGGACGATCAATCCGCCCCCGCAGGCTACCACGCAGCCAGTTCGCTGGTGTCCGGCTTCGATGAAATCGCGCTCAAGTTCGCGAAAATAGGGCTCTCCTTTTTCCTCGAAAATCAGGGGCACGCGCAGGCCTTCCTTCTCCTCAATTGCGTGATCGCTATCGATGAAGCGCAAGCCGAGCCGCGGCGCCAGGAGGCGCCCGACCGAGCTCTTTCCCGTGCCCATGAAGCCGACCAGGTAAAGGTTCGGCTTTTGGTTCGCATCGCTCATCGGCAAAGCGTACTCCGGCAACCCGCCCCCCGTCCAGTGGAAATCCGAAACTCCGAAGCTCGCTTCGCCGCTTTCTTGAGCAAATGACGCCCCACCGCACCGAGCATTCGATCCGGATACGGACGAAGCACCGGGATTTTCAGCTTTCGGTCGCTTTGTCGCGACTGAAGAGCCTCGACAAAGTGACCGAGCCCGTCAACCTCAACGCTCGAACAGACCGCCCTGCCGAACCGAGCGCGTCGCGGGCCTACGCCTTCCTTTTTCCGAACCCGAGAATCCCCAAATTCATGGCCAACCTTAGAGACGGAATGAATTTTGCGCCCACGGCGGCGAAGCCGGAGCCGGTGGTGGCGCCGGAAGAGTTCGCTTTTGCGGCGGTGCACTTCGATCACGGGCACCTCTACGGGCAGGTCAACGGGCTGACCGAGGCTGGTGCCTGGCTGAAATGGATTTACGACCACGACGACGCCTGTCTGACCGAATTGGCGAAAAAGTATCCCCAGGCGCGGGTGGCGGCGTCGCTTTCGCAGATTCTGGACGACCCCGACGTTAAGCTCGTGGCCGCCGCGGCGGTGCCCTCGGAGCGTCAGGCGCTCGGCCTGCAAGTGCTGCGCGCGGGCAAGGACTACTTTACAGACAAATCGCCCTTTACGACCCTCGATCAACTCGATGAAGCCCGATTGGTGGTTGAGGAAACCGGTCGGAAATACGCGTGCTATTTTAGCGAACGGATGCACAACGAGGCCTCGTGGCATGCTGGCGAGCTGATCGCACAAGGCGCCATTGGGCGGGTGCTGCAGGTGATCATCATGGCGCCGCACAACCTCGCCAAAAGCACGCGCCCTGCATGGTTTTTCGACAAATCGAAATACGGCGGTATCCTCACTGACATCGGCTCGCACCAGTTCGAGCAGTTTTTGACCTATGGCGGCGCGGAGGCCCAGAAAATCAATTTCGCCCGGGTTGAAAATTTCGCGAACCCTGACGTGCCAGGCCTCGAAGATTTCGGTGAGGCCTCCGTAACGCTAGCCAACGGCGTGTCGTGCTACTGTCGGCTCGACTGGTTCAACCCCGCCGGACACCGCTCGTGGGGTGACGGTCGCGCCTTCATCCTGGGGACCGAAGGCACGATCGAAATCCGCAAAAACAATGACCTCTGCCGTGAGCCGCAGGAGGGCTCAGTGCTCTACCTGGTCGACGGCGATGGCGAAAAACGCATTCCGTGCGCGGGCAATATCGGCTTTCCGTTCTTCGGTCGGTTGATCCTTGACTGCCTCCACCGGACGGAAAAAGCCATGACGCAGCGCCACGTGTTCCACGCGGCGGAAACCTCGATGCGCGCGCAGGCACTTGCGGACGACCACCGCTGAGGCCGCCTACAGCACGAGGTTGTCGATCAGCCGAGTGCGGTCGAGCCAGACAGCGGTTACCAGCAGGCTCCGCCCAGGGCGTACGCTGCGTTCGGGCTCCATCGTGTCGGGATCGACGACCTCGACGTAAATCACCCGGAGCCGCCGGCTCTGCGAAAGGTGGTGCACCACTTCCGCTTTAACGCGCTCGACGCTCAAGGTGCCGCCGGCTACGAGCTGCTTGCCGGTTTGCAGCGCGGCGTTGATTTTGTTCGCTTCGACTCGCTCGTTGGGCTCGAGGTAGATGTTGCGCGAGCTCATCGCGAGTCCATCAGATTCGCGAACTGTGGGGGTAACTACGACTTCGGTGGCGAAGCGGAGATCGCGGACCATGCGTTTGATGATCGCAGCCTGCTGCGCATCCTTCTGGCCAAAGATCGCAACGTCGGGTCGGCAAAGGTTAAAGAGGATCGCCACCACCGTGGTGACGCCGCGGAAGTGCCCCGGGCGCGACACGCCTTCGAGGCCCTTGCCGATTTTCTCCTCGATGATATAGGTGGAGAAATCCGGCGGATAAATGTCCTGCGCCCGCGGGGCGAACACGATATCGGCTCCCCGCGCTTCGCACAGGGCGATGTCCTCGGAGCGCTGCCGCGGGTAGCTTTCGAAGTCCTCGTTGGGCCCGAATTGGGTCGGATTGACGAAGAGGGAGACGACGCACACATCGGCCCGGGTTTTGGCGGTGTCGATCAGCGACAAATGCCCCTCGTGCAGGCTGCCCATCGTCGGCACCAGCGCCAGCAGCCGCCCGTCCACCCGCAGCCGGATCGCCAGGGTTTGCATTTCGCTGAGGTCTTCGATCACCTGCATCGCTGGTGAACTATGCAGTGCCCGGCAGCCGGGACAAGACCTAACCGGCGCTTTGCAGCGGCGGTGGCGGAGCGTTGAACCGTTTGACCTGCGCGGTGCCGTTTTGCGCGTGCATCCACAAGGTTTTTTCGCCAACACGTGATATTCCCATGGCAAAATCCGCGCTCATCGTCTCCGGCGGCTGGGAAGGCCACCAACCCGCCGAAATCTCCCGCCGCATCGCGGGCGCGTTGCGTGAGCAGGCGCTTGAGGTGACGGTCGCCGAGTCGCTCGACTGTCTCGACGATGGGGATGTGCTCAAGGGCTTCGACCTGATCGTGCCGAATTGGACGATGGGCGAATTGTCCGGCGAGCGCGAAAAGCACCTTAGCGCCGCCGTTCAGGCGGGCACAGGTTTCGCCGGACTGCACGGCGGTATGGGCGACGCTTTCCGTGGTGCCATTACTTTCAAATGGATGGTCGGCGGGATGTTTGTCGGCCACCCCCACGTCGGGAAGTACCGCGTGGACAAGGTCCAGAACAGCTCGCCGATCGTGGCGGCTCTGCCCGAGAGTTTCGAATACACCTCTGAGCAATATTACCTGATGGTCGACCCCGCTATCGAGGTGCTCGCGACAACCGTCTACGAATATGAACAGCGCCTGGTGACGATGCCGGTCGCATGGACCAAAACCTGGGGCAAGGGGCGCGTGTTCTACAACGCTCTCGGGCATGACCCTCAAGAGTACGACGACTACCCGTTCGTGTGGCAAATGAGCGTCGAAGGTATGCG
Source organism: Opitutales bacterium (assembly GCA_050331415.1). GTDB lineage: Bacteria > Verrucomicrobiota > Verrucomicrobiia > Opitutales > Cerasicoccaceae > DAIQNO01. The sequence goes on from JBHJGW010000012.1 coordinate 13,790, forward strand.
CTGGGCCTGTCGCTAATATTTCAAACTCCTTCTGACCAAACTTTCCCTTTGATGAGCTATCCCCTGAAAATTGGCGTCGTCGGCTGCGGCAACATTGCTGAAAAGGCCTACCTGCCGTTTGCGCAGAATCGCAGCGAATTCAAGGTCGCCGCCTGCACGGATGTCCGCGCGGAGATGGCGCAACGGCTCGCGGCAAACTTCGACATTCCCCGGGTGCATGCGTCGTTCGACGATATGCTCGCCGACCCGGAAATCGATGTGGTGCTGAACCTGACACACCCGGCGGCGCATGCGGAGGTAAATTTACGCGCGATTGAAGCCGGTAAGCACGCCTACTGCGAGAAACCCTTCGCGCTGACTCGTGAGGATGGCCAGGCCGTGCTCGACAAAGCCCGCGAAGCCGGGTTGCGGGTGGGCTGCGCGCCGGACACCGTTCTCGGGCCAGGCACGCAAACGGCCCGCGCAGCCATCGCTGCTGGGATGATTGGTGAGCCCGCTACCGCTCGCGTCACCTGGGGCAACCCCGGGATGGAGAGCTGGCACCCCAATCCCGAGTTTTACTACAAGCGAGGCGGTGGGCCGATGCTCGACATGGGCCCGTATTTCGTCTCGTCCATTGTGCAGATGCTGGGGCCCATCAAGTCCGTCACCGGGCGCGCCAAAGCCTCGCGCCCCGACCGCCTGATTACCAGCGAGCCCCTCAAAGGGGCCATCATCGATGTCGAAACGCCGACGCATATCAGCGGCGTGATCGAGACCCAGAGTGGCGTCCATGTGCTGACGCTCATGAGCTATGACCTCTTCGGCGAGGTCGGCTTCAACAAGCTTCCATAGTTAGACCGCATGTAAGGCGT
>JBHJGW010000013.1:0-15257 GCA_050331415.1 Opitutales bacterium
GTCCTGATGGGGGGTCAAGGGGACAGCCGTCCACCATGGGAGGAATCTCAGGCTTTGTAGATTTTGTCCCGACGTGGCCTAAAAGGTGTCGCGAGTTGATTTAGCTTGAGCCGTTTTGGTGACGGAGTATGCTTAGGTTTATAGCTGCGGTAGTCAAACTCCTGCTTCGTACCTTTCCACAAAAGATGCGTGTTGTCCATCGCCTTTGCCACTACAGATTTAGGGAAATGAGCGATTCCCAAATGGCTCTCGATAGGTGAATCTCACGGTCCAATAAATGCTTTTCGTTCGTCACCTGCGCTTAAATCTTATTACCATATCGGGAGTTCCCGACGCGCTGAATAGCCATCTGTCAGCTTTGCTCATTCGGCATCGCTTGCCGATTTCTGGTGCTTCGGCTCACTTTCTTCCGCGAGCTCATCGTTTGCGGATACTCGCCTTTTGCCCGTTCGCCAATTGCGGCGCAGCCTGCTCAGTCCCCCTCTTTCCGTGAAATTGCTCATCGTTGAGAGCTGGCGCACCTACAGGGATGTTCTGGAGGAACGATGCCGGGACCATTTCGAGATCGTTGGCGTTCATGCTACTGCTAAGGCGGGCCTGGACCACGCCCGGCGTGAACCCGTGGATCTCCTCCTGCTGGACCTGCACGAGCTTTCCGGTCAGCTGTTGCACCTGAGCCAGCAATTCCTGGAGGCCCGGCCGGCGCTGCGGATCATCGGTATCGCCCCCGACACCGACCACTTCACGATCTACCGCGTGTTCAACAGCCCCCTGCACGGCTACCTTTGCAAGCGCCACGACGGCATCCTCACGGTCATGGAGGCCCTGACGACCGTAGCGGACGGCAAGACGTATTTCAGTGAAGCCGCCCAGGCTTTGCGCGGGGAAATGCAGCGCGACCCGGCTGCATTTTACAAAATCCTTTCCGACCGCGAGATGGAGCTTTTGCCCGATTTCTGTGCCGGTTACTCCAACGAAGCCCTGGCGCAGCATTACGGTTTGCGCCCGTCGACCGTGCTTTGGCACCGCCGCAACATCATGCGCAAGCTGAACATCCACTCGGCCACGGCCCTGATGCAGTTTGGCATCGCTCACGGATTCATCTGCCCGAACGAACACCGCCAGCGCTTCCAAAAATTGCGGGAAGCCAACGTGGACCTCGCCGAGTAGGCGCGGGTACTTCGCCACAACGGCGAGCGACGCACGGGTGGTCACTTCCGGCCCACAACATTCGTTTCGAACTTCGAGCGTTTTATCAGGGCGGGAGGGTGCCTGCTCGCTGTGCAAAAGGGGTGGTCGCAGAAGGGCGAACCGCAGGCTTGCGGGGTGCGTTTTTGCAAGGCAGGCTCGGCCCATATGAGCTTAGCCTGGCCGGAACCTCTTGAAAAACGCGTCGCCAGCGGCGGTCTTATCGCTGTGCTGACGGTGGATGACGCCGGCGACGCCGTACCGCTCGCACGGGCGTTGCTTGACGGCGGTGTCGACGCCATGGAATTGACGCTGCGGACGCCCGTGGCGCTGGAGGCGCTCCGGCGGATCGTGGCGGAAGTGCCCGAAATGGGAGCCGGTGTTGGAACCATCCTGACGCCCGACCAGGCGGATGCGGCCAAAGCGGCCGGTGCCGCCTTCGGGGTTTCTCCGGGAGTCAACCCGCGCGTTCTGGCCCGATGTGCCGAGATCGGCCTGCCGTTCGCGCCCGGAATCGTGACGCCATCGGACATCGAGGCGGCCCTGGAACACGGCTGCCGCATCCTGAAGTTCTTTCCCTGTGAACCGTCAGGTGGGCTGCCGTACCTGACGTCCATGGTGGCTCCATACCGCCACCTTGGCGTTCGCTTCATCCCGCTCGGCGGGGTCGGCCCGGCGAATCTGGCAACCTATCTCGACCATCCCGATATCCTTGCCGTGGGCGGCTCATGGCTCGCCAAACCGGCAGTTATCGAACAGCGGGACTGGCCCGCCGTTACCACCGCAGCACGCGAAGCCCGGGAGATCGCCGCAAAGGCGCGTCCCTGATGGCGCTTCCTGAGAGCTAGGGTCGGGACCGACGACGGCACGCTTTCCGGGCGGCGCCAGCTTCAAGTCGGCCTTCCTTCAGCCCCGCTTTGCGCGGCTTTTGATAAATCCTCGCTGGCCGCCGGCGAAAAACGCGAGAAACTGCCGCCCCGGTGGCGTTTCCGCGGTGTGCTTGGTGGCATTGGCAGCCGGGTTTCCCGGCGCCAGTAGGACTGCCCGATAGCAGCGCTTGAGATCGCTGACGACTTCGGAGCCGAAACCCCGCCGTTTCACGCCGATTAAGTTCAGCCCAGCGGCGCGGTTGTGGCCCTCGGCCATCACGAACGGCGGCACGTCGTGAGCAATCCGGCTCCCGCCGGAGATGATGGCCCCTTCCCCGATGCGAACGAATTGGTGCACGACAGCATTTCCGCCCAGAAAGGCATGCGCCCCCACTTCGACATGACCGCCCAGCAACACCCCGCTTGCGAGGATGACATGCGGGCCCACCCGGCAATCGTGCCCCACGTGGGCGTTGGTCATCAAAAAGGACTGCTCGCCGACGACGGTGGCCTCTCCGTCACGGGTCGACCGGTGGATGGTGACGCCTTCGCGGATGCGGCAACCCGCGCCAATCTCCACGCCGGACGGAGTCGTCGGGTCAAAAGTCAAGTCTTGGGGGTCTCCTCCCAACACAGCGTGCTCCGCCACGCAGACGCCCTTGCCGAGCACGGTGCCCGCTTTGATCACGGCGAAGGCGCCCAGAGTGACACCTTCGGCGAGGGTCGCTCCAGGTTCGACAAAGGCAGAAGGGGAAGAGGGCGTTGCGCTCACGAACGCCAAGTTTCGGTGGGCGGTACGGCGCTGGCAAGTCCGCCGTTCACCCGAGGCAGGTGACGACCACCGAGCGGCGGTGCGGGCGGTCACGGTGCTCCCAGAGAAAAATACCCTGCCAGGTCCCCAGATCCATCTCGCCGTCGCGCAGCGGAATGGTCTCCGAGGTCCGTGTCAGCGCCATCTTGATGTGGCTGGTGGCGTCGTCGGGCCCTTCGATGGTGTGGGTGTAGCGGGGGTCGTCACGCGGCACCAGCCGCTCGAGAAAGGCGTGCAAATCTTCCCGCGCCGAGTAGTCCGCATTTTCCATGATCACCAGGCTGCAACTGGTGTGGCGGCAAAAGATGTTGACCAAACCGTTGCGAAGCTTCGATTCGCGCACGGCAGCGGCGATTTTCCCGGTGATTTCGTACGTGCCCTTGCCGTCGGTTTCGACGCTCAGAGTTTGTTGCACGGCGCTCATGCCCACGACGCCATCCCGGCTCGCCGGTCTTTGCAAGCCGGTTAGGCGGGCTGGAGAAAAGCGCCCAGACTACCTCTGGGTTGATCGCTTTAACCCGGCGGGCGGTAAGCGGCGAATCGGTCAACCAGCCAGCCTTTACGAAGGCCATTAATCCGCGCAACCTGGCTCGACTTCGAGGCCCAGCTCGTCGGCGAGTTCCTGCCACCGCGGCTCGGGTTCGCAGCAGCAGATTGGGTCGTCGGTTTCGGTCAGTTCGCGCTCTCGGGAAAGGGGGCGCGGGGTAGCGCGAGTATCGTGGCAACGGCTTTCCATACGCTTTCTGTCGGTTCAGAGGAGAAAACCTGACAGCGGCGCAGGCGCCAGGCTCGCTCGGCTGAAGCCCGCTGGGCCTTGACTTCTCTGCGCTCTTTCGCACTGGTTTGCGTCACTTGATCCCTCATGAGTTCGGAAAACCCCCATTTTGCAGTCGTTGGCGGTGGCTTGGCCGGTCTGGCGTCTGCGTGTGTCCTTGCGGCCCGCGGGGCCCGCGTTACCCTTTTTGAAAAAAATTCGTGGCTCGGCGGTAAGGCAGCCGTCCTCGAGGATGGCGGTTACCGCTTCGACATGGGGCCGACGATCCTGACGCTGCCGAGCGTGCTGCGCCGCATCTTTGCGGAGGCTGGACGGGACCTCGACGCCTACCTCGACCTGCGGCGCCTCGATCCTCAGTGGCGCTGCTTCTACACCGACGGCTCCGTGCTCGACCTCAACGACAGCACCAAGCAAACCGCGAACAACCTCCGCGGCATTGGTGCGGACGAGGCCAGCGTCGAGGGCTACGAGCAGTTTTTGCGCTACGCGAACCGCCTCGACCAGATATCCCAGAAGTACTTTTTCTGGAAGCCGGTCGGCGGCGTGGCTGACACGATCAACTTCACCGGCTTCGGGGACTCGCAGGTACTGGCAGACCTGTTGTCGATGCGCATGGGCAGTACCGTTGCCAAGACCATCCGCAGCTACGTTAATGACGAGCGAGTGGCGCAGATGCTCGACCACTTTACGCAGTACGTCGGCTCCTCGCCGCTGGCTTCGCCGGCGATCCTCTGCGGTATCGCCTCGATGCAGACCAACGAGGGCATCTGGTACCCGATCGGTGGCACGCGCGCCGTGCCGGAGGCGCTGGTAAAGCTCGGCGGCGAACTCGGGGTCGAGTACCGTACCGAAGTCGACGTCGCCGCCATCCGCGAAGAAAATGGTGCCGCCCGCGGCATCACGCTCGCCGATGGCACGCCGCTGGACTTCGACGGTGTCGTCTCCAACTGCGATTCGTTGCGGACGTTCAATGAGCTGGTCGACGGCCAGGCGCGGCAGCCCTCTTGGACGAGGAAGTTCGAGCCGGCATGCTCCGGGGTAGTGCTGTATCTCGGCCTCAAAGAGCGCTACGAGCACCTTGCTCACCACAACTTCGTTTTCTCGGAAAATCCGGAAGCGGAATTCGAGGCCATTTACGACCACGGGGAACCGGCGGAGGAAATGACCTGCTACGTTGCTGCGCCGTCGGCGACAGAGCCGGGCGTCGCTCCGGCGGGAGGTGAGGCGCTCTACGTTCTTGTCCACGCCCCGTACCTGCGCGAGCGCCACAATTGGGAACGGATGTTCGCCGATTACCGGCGAAAAATCATCCGCAAACTCGCTCAAACCGGTGGCCTGACCGACCTCGAAGACCGTATCGCAGTGGAGCACGCCCTGACGCCGCAGAGCATTCACGAACGCTACCGGGTGCTTAATGGCGCGATTTACGGGCTCGCCAGCCATGGTGCTTTCACGGGGGCTTTCAAGCCGAGCAACCGGAGCAAGACCGTCCGCGGCCTGTACCTTGCAGGGGGCTCCGCGCACCCGGGCCCCGGCATGCCCATGGTGCTGATGTCCGGCTGGATCGCCGCCGACGCAGCCAGCAAGGATGCCCACCTCGGCACCGCTGTGGCCTAGCGTCTGAAGGGAACTCAATCTACCGACCTCTCCGGCAAGAGGGTATCAGTGGCGCAGCTTCGCGTTGGACACCTCGTATTCCAGGGCTGCGGCGAATTTGCGGGCGAGCTCCCGCTTGGACTTCGGGATGCCGATCAGGAATTCAGCGGCACTCTGGCCCGGCATGCGGTCGACGAGGTCGAGGCGCGACAGGCGCAGCATCAGGCTCGCCGGGTCGAGCCACGGCTGCCGATAGTCCACCTCCTCCACGACGTTCAGGGGGATGTGGATGACCTGCACATGCCGCTTGGCCACCCCGGCGTAAGTTAAGCGGTACTCGATACTGAGCTGCCCGCCCGAGAGCCGCAAGAGACCGGCGCAAAGGCCCAATCCGCGGTACACGCGGTAGCGGAAGGGCAGGGTGAGGGCACTGCTGAGCGGGTCGGTGGGCATGATGCCGGGCAGCCAAACGAATGCTATCGCCGGGGGCAACCCTGCTTGTGCGGCGGAGTATCGGCGCGGCCTCGAACTGCGCCGCCGGGTAGCGCGCTCGATCGAGACCGCCCTCGGCGAGGAGCTTCCGCGTTGACCTGTCGCGAGAGCTTCGATAACGCCTTCGCTATGGGAGATACCCCAGCCACGCGACAGACCCGGCAGAAAGAAGCCCTCGAAAGGGCGCTCTCAGATGCGGGCCGCGCCAAGTCTATGGATGATATCCTTCGCGAAGGGCGCTCGCACTATCCCGGCTTGAGCGAGCGCACCGTGTTTCGGCGGCTGAAGGAGCTGATGGCCGAAGGCAAGCTCGTAAGGGTTTATCTCCCCGGGCATCCGGCCCGCTATGAGGTGCCGACCCACCAGCACCGGCCCCACCTTGTCTGCCGAAAATGCGAGCAGGTGTACGTGCTTCCGGCGGAAACACCGAGCCTGCTGGAGAATTACCCGGTGCCAGAGGGCTTCTCGCTCGAGGGCGAAGAGGTCGTTTTCTACGGTACCTGCCCCGAGTGCCAGCCAGGGTGAAGCGGCCCGAGCGCCGGTTGTCAGCCCGGCCCGAAGTGGGGGTGCAGCCTTGCCAAGATGGCCCGCTTCATGGAGGGTCTGAGTATGCTGGGCGGACGCTACTTCGTCGGTCTCGGATTGCCGGACTACGCGCGGGAAAAGCTCGCGCAACTGCAGGGCAACTTCCGGGGGCTTCATTTCATTCCGCTGGAAAACTATCACCTGACGCTGAAGTTCATTGGTGAGATCGGCAGCGGCCCGATAGCCGAGGTGCGCGCACGACTCGAGGAGGTTGCCGTGCCGGCGTTCATCCTTGAGCTCGGCGGAGTCGGGCGCTTCCCGGATGATCCGCTGCCGCCGCGGGTCGTGTGGGCAGGCCTTGAGCGGCCGCCGCCTCAGCTTTTCCACCTGCAGCAGAAAATCGAGAACGCCGCGTTGCAGGCCGGCATCGAGCCAAGCACCCGAGCTTTCCGCCCGCACGTGACCCTCGCGCATGTCAGTCAAGATGCCGGAAATGCTGCCAACGAGTGGCTGAAGTTGCATCGCGGTTTCGCCTCCGCACCTTTCCGCGTCGAGGGCTTCAACCTGTTTCGTCGGTGCCCGGAGACGGGCCGTTACCTGGTCGAAGCAACCTTCGCCTTGGCTTAGCTCGTTCGACGCAATTCCCGGTGAAGGAGAAATCCGTCGGGCGGGCGCTCCTTCCGGGCTTGGTTGGGGGGGCGAAACCGAGGCAGGGCGGCCAGCCGTCACCGTTTCTGCTCAGCTACCCATGTAAAACATCCGCGGCCGGTTGCCTGCCGTTTTCCAAATTTGAACAGCGCGGGCCGAAGCCGGAGTGAAAGCCGAGGCTCAGCTTTCGACGGGAGGCGTTTCCAAGGTAACGCTTAAAAGCGCGTACGGACTTGCGTTTCCCGGGTCGACCTCGAATTGGAGCGCCTGGACCACTGCGTCGGGCTGGGGGTTGCGCAGACGGAAATGGTAGAGAAAGCGGTGATAAATCGCCGACTCGGGCACTGTGACGATCAGGGGGGCGGTGGTATCGTTCTGGAGTACCGGGAACATTGGCCACCAGTCCTGAATGTTCGCGACGTCCATTCGTTCCTTGGGCTGATACAGCGTTGGTTCGACGGCGCCACCCAGCGCCTGAACGGGCACCTTGTGGGCCTCCCCCGTCTCGTAAACGAGCTGATAGGAGCCAATGAGCTGGTCGAAGTCAGCTCGCGCGCAGCCGTGGAGCAAATGAACGGCGGCCAGCTTTCGTCCGAGTGGAATACGAAACGCTGTCAGAGCGGGCTCGCCGGAAGCGGTTTGGGGCAGGGGCTTGCTGCGAACGAGGATGCTGAGCGGGGAGAAATTTTCTCCAGGAGTGGAGGCTACCCGCAGCGGCACGCCCTTGCTGGTCTGTTCCGCGTGGAGCCCGAAGAGCAGGTGCATGCCCAGCCAGCCGCCCGGTTTCGTGCAGGGCTGGTTTACCCAGCGGGCAAGATCCACGGGGAGAAACCGCTCCCGGTTCGCAGGCGGCGTTTTCGGGCGTGGAGGCAGCGAAGTGCCATCGACCCAGTGGCCGGGGATCGAAATCGTCTGCGCGGTGGCGGGCAAGCCGAGGTGCTCACGGTGGATCTGCGCCAAAACGGCCTCCATCGCCAGGCGCGCCATGCGGGCGTAGTCCGAGCTCATTCCGGCGAGGTCATGTTTGCGGCTTTCATTGCGGTCCCAGGTAACGACCCCGATCCGGGTCTCGCCCCGTTCTTCAAGCACCTTCAGCAGTTTGTCGGGCCAGAAGTTGCAGATGACCACATCCGGGCGCTGCTGATCGATCCAGGCCGCGATCAGGGCCTCGGGTGTCTTGCTGCTGTAGAGAGAGCAGGGCGGCAGCCGTTCCTCCGGAGGTACGATCTCCTGCGCAAGCCGGTAACCGGCGAGGAAATGCTGGGTCGCCGAGGGCGTTTCCCGCCCGGGGGACAGTCCATGAGTCTGCAAGCCGATGCGCCGGAATCCCTTACCGCGAAGCACGCGAAAACACACATGGGCATTTTCCATGTGGTTCGGCGTGATGTAATAAACCGGCTCGCGGTGCGAAAACTCGCGCCCGATCACCGCCCTCGGGAGGTGAAAAAGGTCAGACTCCACGCGAATCCGATCGGGGTAATAAAAGGGGGAACCGCTGAAAGGCTGGTACTGAATGATGCCGCGCAGGCCCCGCGTTTCGACGACTGTGCGAAAGCGTTCTGGCGTGGTCGTGTCTTCGACCTCGCTCGACATGCCAAAGAGGTCGGTACTGTAACCGTGGTCCCGGGCTACGCTGTCGAGGGTTGCCAGAATCGTCTTATGCGGTTCGTCGCGTCGGTGCGGCTCCTTGATCGAGGCCAGGATGCCGATAGTCCCGTGAAAGGTGCCCCCGCTTGAACGGCGGATGCGGGTAATCGCAGCGGCGAATTCAGGGTCGGCTTCATAACCCAGCTCGTTCGCGATTTTTCGGATACGCTCCGCTGTCTCCGGTTGAATGTTCGTTTTCCCGCTCAGGGCCCGGGAAACGGTCATCTGAGAAACGCCTGCGGCATCGGCGATTTGCTTTTGAGAGACGCGCGGCATTCGGATTTCGGGGCAGGACAGAACCCCCGGAAAGTGGCAGCCGAGACTACCGGAAGGAATGCGCAGACAACGCTGGCAACCTACCGAATCAGCGGCAGCCAAACTTTAGGGCTCGGGGCTTTTGGTTGGGTGTTATCACCTAGAGGGGCAAATTCACCGCATGACCCGAGCAAATTTCGGCTGGAGCGCGCCTGCGAAATTATTGGCTGGCAAAACCCCGGCGCGCCGGACGCCACTCACATGCCAAGTTGATCCAAGGAACGCCCGACCGCACGGAGGTTCTCGAGCTGCATCTCGTGGTATTCGCGCGAGAGGACCAGGCCTTGCGCTCCCGCCTCAAAGACACCCTTGACCACTGCCTCGAGCTTCGCGGTTCCCTCCGGAGGCTGCATGTTGACCTGGTTAATGTCGAAGCCAACGCCCGCGAGTACCGGCTTGCCCGCCACCGCGCAACGGCGCACCTCGCGCGCGCAGTAGTTGGCGGAGAAGCCCGGCACCTTTTCCCCCTTCAGCTCTTCCACCGAGGGTTCCTGGGTCGCGTCGTAACCAAGCAGTGCGTACAGCAAGCGGAGGCCGGTCGGCTCGTCGACATCCGCCAGCAGGGTCCTACGCAGCTTCGCCACTTCTCCGCAGAATCGCGCACCCGCGCAATCGTGGTAGATCACCGGCTTCAGGTAGTCGGCGAACCGCGCCATGCGCTTGTAGTCGAAGCGCACTCGGAAAAGCGGCGAGAAACTCATCGCGTGAAAAATGTGCCATCCCACCTGAGCTTTCGGCCGGACGTTTTTGACCGCGGCGTACATGCCGGCATCGAGGCCGAACAGGGCCTCGACCCACATCCGGTCCCAGGCAAGGATCTCCGGAAATTCCCAGAGCGCGCGCATCAGGGTCACGAAGGCGCCGTCGGCCGGCACGTTTTCAGCCAGGGATTCTCGCCACGCATCCAGCGCCGCGAGCCCCATCTGAACGCGGTCGAGGTTGATGCCACGCCGCTCTCCCTCGGCGAGGCAATGCTCGCAAAAGCAATCGGCATCGGCGCCCCCGTGGAGGAGCGCACCTTCGAGGAAGCCATTGCGCTCATGGCCAAAATTCATTCCGGCCAGAAATGGCTTGTTTTGAAAAAGGTCTTCACAAACGCTCTCCCACCAGCGGCGGTAGTCAGGGTTGCGGGGGCAGTAATATTCCTTCCGCGTGCCGTCAAAGCGCTTGCTGCACCAGCGGTGGCTGCCGGGTAGCGCAGGTACGTGGTGCCCCCAGTCGCAAAAGCGGGCGTGCAGCGTCATGCCGCGGCGGGCGGCGGGTTCGGCGAGCTCGTCGAGCAAATCGTGCCCGGCAAAGACCATGTCCTCGCGCCAGGGCTTGGGTGCCAGCTCCGGCCGGTCGTAGTACTTCGGGTCGCTGTGGAAATAGACGTCCGCCAGGTTCCAGCGGTCGATGTCCGGAAACGGCTTGCCGTGGTCAGCCAGCTTCGGATTCGCCAAGCCAATGTCGCTACCGTACGAGTACCGGTGGTGCATCAGCGGGTAAACATGGACCGCGTTTGCGCGGCAGGTATCCCGCAATGTGTCGAGAACGTGGTCAATGCCCTCTTCGTAAAACGTATTCGGACCAACTTGAACGCCAATGTGAGCTGTCATGAAAGAAAATGGCTAAAATTAATCGTGGATTTTGTTAAAGGTTTGGGCACTTTGAACAACCTATTTCTGTCGCGAGAGCGAGGATTTTGGCTGCTTCAGCAAGGCTTGGAAAGTGAGGCGTAATCGGAGATTACGTCGATCTGAGCAAACGCTGCTGAGCGGCCAAAAGACCGCTCGCAGCAGGAAATGAGGTTGTTCAAAGTGCCCGTTTATCGAAACACAAAGTTGGGGCGTTGCTGTAGATAAAAGAAGCGGTATTTTCCCGCTTCTTTTTTTCGTTTTAGATTGAAAACGCAGCGGCCCAGCGGCCGCACTCACCGAAGTGCAATTTCGAAAACGGAGACGGAGGCCGCCGCAACCTCGAGCCGGTACTTCCCGTTGCGGCCTTTTACCGGCACGGGCTCGTGGCGCAACTGTGTCTGCCAGTCCTCCGGGCCAAACTCGCCCCCGGCATCGAGCGCGCCGCTGATACTGTGGCGCAGGATCGACCGCGGGCGCGTTCCAAGGGCCGAGAGATCGACCGCGAGCCGCCACGGGCGCAGAAAGTCCCGGTTGATCACATGCAGGAACAGGGTGTTCCCGCGTCGGGTCACAAGCGGGTCGACGCACGCGACCTTGGCTTTCGCCTTCAGGTTGCCCAGGGCGTACGGCTGAGCGTAGAACGCGTTGTGCGCAATGTCGACGGCGAGCCGCTCGTTGCCATGAAAGCGGCTGTAGAGGCTGTTGACTTGGCCGCGGGTATCGAAGCGAAAACGTGAAGGATCATCACGCGAAATGCGGATGCAGCCGAGGTCCCACCAGTCGCCAATGAGCATGCTCTGGTTGCCCATGACGATCTCGTTCCCCGCCCGCATGAAGGCATGCAGGAACCCGGCGGCACCGAGCCCATTGGCCAAATAGCTCTTTGGATAAATGACTTCCTCGCGTCCCGGCTTATAAAAGGCGTTGAGGTTCCACTCGGTGATAGCCACCGGTTTGCCAAAAGCATTGAGGGCGAGTTGATCGTCCTGCAGCACGGCGAGGCCCTCTGCATCCGCCCCCGGCGCGCTGGCAATTGCGCGGGCGTAATCGAGGTAGGGCAGGTCTTCGCGGTTTACGGCCACCCCGTCGCGCTCGATCTCGTTGATTTGCCACGACTGGTAAATGTGGTGGCTGACTAGATCGGTTACTTCCGCAAGCTGCTCCTGGAACGCCGCCATCAGGTCGATTCCCTCGAACATATGCGGCTGCACTTCCACGATTACCTCAATGCTGGGGTCGACCGCCTTAACGGCGTCGATATGATCGCGTATAAAGCGGACGTACTCCTGTGAGGTTTTCTCGGGCGACCAGCCCGCCTCACGAGCCGGACCAAGAAACGCGAGAAAGGCCTCATTGCCGAGTTGCCAGCGCTTCACCGCGAAGGGCTCGGAGGCACCGTTGCGCGCGCGCAATTCGACCCATTCGTTCAGCTCCGCCGGCAGGCCTTGATCGAGCCGTCCGTTGAAATACGCCATCATCGCCGCGGCTTCGCGCAGGCTCTGTTCGTAGGTCGTGCCATGCTTTTCCTGGAGCGACCGGCATATTGGAATGACCAGCAGCGGAGCCGACCCCAGCTCGTCGCAGACCTGGAAAAACTCGTGGAAGCCGAACCGGAAAATCCCCTCGCGCGGAATTCCCGGTCGGTCGATATAGGCCGTCCACGGCGGGCCGAACTCCACATTGGAGCCACCGGGGTAGCGCATGTGCGGAATGTTCATCAGGCGCAGCGCGTCGGCGACATCCTTACGGAAAGCCCTCGTCTCAGGATTCCACGCAGTAGCCGGGCCCTGCTCGTGCTCCTCGATTTCCATGAAATGCCCGAACAAGTCCGCGTGGACAGCGTTCACGGCACGATCGTGGATCGTCAGCGTCAAAGTTGGTTCGGGATTCATCTACGGAAGCACTATCGCCTCAGGAAGCCCCCGCCGACTCCTAAAAACGCCCAAATTCCCCGTTTGCCATACGGTGCCTGGCAGCGGACCGGTGATGCGGTGGGCATCCAAGACGTGCTCATTTATGCCCAGGCTTCCCGCCGTGGCCTAACCATTCTCACCGCGGATCAAGACTTCGCCCCGTACGACTAAATCTTCCCAATCCAACTTGAACCGGCCCCTGCAAGCTGATCCGCAGCTTCGGGGCCACCCGAGCACGAGGCGGCTTGACCGTCTCCCGCTCAAAGCATAACCTCACCCTCGGGAAATAAAGCATCACCTACTGGCGGGAAGCGGACGGCACGTTCCTGGGTTACTTGAACGCCTACCCCGACCACTGGACCCAAGGCGAGCACCTCGACGACCTGAAGGCCCACCTCCGCGACCTCTACCACGAGGTCAGCAATGGCGACCTGCCGGGGATCAAAAAGGTTGAGGAAATCGAAGTCGCGTGAAGCGGCGCGAGGCGGCTTGACCGCACACCCCGGTCTGCTAGTCTTCGATGTATGAAAATGACTCTAGACATCGACGTTAGCCGCGTGGACCAGCTTGTCGCGTCGGGTGCCTACGCTAGCCGCGAGGAAGCAGTCAATCGCGCCATTGAACATTTGGCGTCGCTCCATGCCGAAGCCAAACGTGAATCGATCCTCGACCTCGAAGGGCAGTTTCCTGAGATCGACGATTTCGATTACGAAGCCCTCCGGCGGGCCGGGGAACACCGGATCATCCAAGGCGGTTGAGCACGGTGAGCGTCGTCGTCGATACTTCCGTTTGGTCCCTTCTGCTGCGGAGGAAGCGCCCTCAAGATTCGCCTGAACTAGATATTCTGCGCCGACTCATCCGAGACAAACGCGCGACCCTGCTCGGCATCGTCAAACAAGAACTTCTGTCCGGGTTCTCCCGGCCGGAATCTTTTGAACGCGTCGTAAGGGCGCTCGAAGAGATCCCCGTCGTACTGGCGACTGGACCGGACCATGTCGCAGCCGCAAAGCTCTACACCGACTGTCGGCGCAACGGCATCCAAGGCTCGCTTCCCGACCTCCTCGTTTGCACCCAGTCGCTCCGCCTCGGTTCCCCCATCCTCACTGCCGACAAAGATTTCAAACGCTACGCGAGTATAACTCCGATTCGCTTGGTCGACACGGCAAAAACATCTAAATGATCCGAATTAGGATTACTCCGACCTCAAGCGGCCGATGCCCCCAAAGCGCAACACCCCCCTTCAGCAGCGCGACTTCGCCGACCTGGCCGCTTGAGCGCGCAGTGGCTTGACCGCACACCCCAACTCACTAATCTACCTCCCATGCAGGTGACCTTGGACATCGATGTCGAACTTCTTGACCGGCTCGTGGCGGAAGGTCGTTTTGGCAGCCGCGATGAACTCGTCAACGAGCTGCTCGACGACATGGCCCTCGCCGAAACTGTCCGCGAGCGACAGGCCGAAAAGCCGCAGGCCGTGGAGGTCAGTCTCGATGACCTATAGGCTGCCCTTTTCGGCCAATCAAATTACTATGAAGCAAAGCATCACCTACTGGCAGGAGACCGACGGTACGTTCCTCGGTTACCTGAACGCCTACCCCGATCATTGGACGCAAGGGGAAGGCCTCGACGATCTGAAGGCCCACCTCCGCGATCTCTTCCACGAGTTCAGCAAAGGCGATCTGCCGGGGATCAAAAAAGTCGAGGAAATCGAAGTCGCATGAAGCGGCGCGACCTCATCGCAAAACTCGAAGGTGCGGGCTGCGAACTGCTCCGACACGGCGGCAAACACGATATCTACCACCAGCCGAAAACCGGCACCACGCAACCCGTCCCGCGGCACCGCGAAATCAACGAACACCTCGCCCGAAAAATCCTCCGCGACCTCAGCGCGGAAGGATAGTGGAGCCTCCGGGTTGACTCGCACCTGCACCCTCAAGCGGCCGACGGCCCCGGTGCGCAACACGCCCTTTCAGCAGCGAGACTTCGCCGACCTCGCCGCTTGGTAGGTGGAGCGCTTTTGGTGGATACTTTAGGAGGCCTAAGGGCAACCCCAAAAATTTGCCTAGCCCCAAGGAGATCAATTCCCAACTAGACGAATAATCGATTGAGAACAAATGAAATCTATAAATCTACTTTTGGCTTTCTGTGCCATTCAAATTGGATTTGTCTTGTCGCTACCGGTTGTGTTCAAATACAATTTCAGTCGATCAGTCTGGAGTCGGCTTCGAAAGAAGAGGCTGTAAGTGCCCTTCGTCTGGCTCTAGAGAACGAAAGACATTACAAGTCTGCAATTTCGAAGTTGTATAAAGGGATTTTGATCGAGTCAAATTTTCTGCTAATTCTAGTCTTTTACGCTAAGCAGGATATTCTCAAAGCGAAAGGAGAGCGGCGTGAATGAATGGTTATTGATAATCTTATGCCTTACTGCAGGCTATCTCATTTCTTTCAAAAGCACGCTATTTGCAAGACGGTTCCCCGTATCTATTATAAAAACGCTTTGGTTAATAATAACTTTTTTGTTGGTAATTGTTTCCGCACAGATTACAGGAGTTGGAATTCCGTCAATCGGCTTTGAGGTAATGTCGGCGAATGAAGCCAAAGCGTTCTCAATTTACTTCATCATCTTTCTGCTTTTATTACTAGTGTATCAGGTCTTGATGCGAAGGTAGCCTGAACGGCTAATTGTGATTTGATTTAATATTCTAAGGTCTTTATAGCCCCCCATCATGCCCAGCCCCCAAACCAAATGCACGCATTGCGGCACGCCGTTCTCGCCGCGCGCGGAGGATGAGCAGTTTTGCTGTCATGGGTGTGCGTATGCTTACGAGTTGATCCGCAGCTCCGGGTTGACGCGTTACT
>JBHJGW010000014.1:0-3224 GCA_050331415.1 Opitutales bacterium
AATGCTCGAACTGCACCTCGACAGCACCCTATTACCCGACCGTCAGCAATACGAGGCTGCTGGCACACTGACCTTTACACCGGATGTTGCCGCCAACCGCACCAACCTCGATTTGACGGCTCGAGCCGACCTCAACGCCAAAACTTTCGATGCCGCTCTGCGCGGCAACCGCCTTGACGTCGACGCCCTTACCACTGTTTCGCAGGCACTCTTGCGGGACGAGGGGGGAACGGAGGAACCCAGCGACGAACCCGCCCCTGAAACCGAGCCGCAAGACGAAACCGCACCGCCAGCCTGGGCTGGCTGGGAAGGCCAGGCGGAAATCACCCTCGACGACCTTCTGCAGGGAGGCCGAAGCTTTCGCGACGTAAAGGCGCTCGCCGTCGTCGCCGATGACGACGTGACGCTCGAAGACCTCTCGCTTTACTTCGAGGGCGCACCGTTGACGGCAAACGGCAAACTCGATTACGAACCGAATGCCGATTCGCCCTATCAGCTAACCGCGAAAACCCGCGTGGAGCGTCTGCCAATCGGCAACCTGCTGGCGCCTGATCCGGGTTCAATTGCTCGACTGGCAGGTGATTTCAGTCTCGACGGCGAAATCAACGCAACGGGAAAGACGCTCAACGACCTAACGGAGAACCTGATCGAGCGCGCCGGACTCAAGCTGTCTGTCTCGGGGGACAATGGCGTATTGCGCGCTGCCGCTTTTCAGTCGTCCGCCAGTGACGCCCAGGGTCGGCTGCTCGACACCGCGCTCGGCTTCGCAGCAGGCAGCCTCGGCGAAAGTGTTTCCACGATCTGGAACACCTTCCGTTCGATCGAATTCAGCGAGCTGCGGCTCGCGGTCGAACGTGAACGCGACGGCAACCGCTTCGTCATTCCCGAACTTCGGCTCGTCAGCGACTCGCTGACCTTGACCGCCAATGGCTTCGTTCCCACAGGAAATCTCTTCAACCTCGCCGAAACAACCCTTCAGCTAAACACTGAATTGCTGGCTCGCGGGAGTCTCGCGAAAGCCTTCGTCGACCTCAACCTGGCGAACCTGCAGCCCGGCGAAACCGAGACCACCGTAACCACCTTCCCCGTCACCGGCACCATCTCGAACCCGAACTTCTCCGCGCTGACGGGCCTCCTCAACAACGCCATTCAGAGCTCTTTGCGAGGCCAGGCTTCCGGGCAAATTCTCGAACGGCTCTTCCCCGGCAACCGGAATCAGAGCCCGCAATCGCCGTCCGGCACAAATGGAAGCGAGGACAGCGACGACGCCGATGACGCTGAACAATCGCCCCCGGAAGACCCCCTTCAACGGCTCCAGCGCGGCATTCTTGGCGAACTCCTGCGCGGCGCCGGGAACTGACCCCTCACAGACTCTTCAAGACGTTCTCCCCTGACAGGCTTTCGTAGCCGTCTTTTTCCGGTTAAACATGAGGCTCAGGAGCTCTGCGACTTTAGCGACCCGGGCTCCGGCCCGGGCGTTTGCCGCTCCGATGGCAAAGGCGGCAGACCACTGCTCGCGCAGGAGGCGGTGCGCATCCTGAAGCTCGTAGCCAGGATCGTACATCCACGTCGGTTCCGACGTGACGCCGTTGAGCTCGAGCACGGCGAGTTCCCGCCCCGCTCGAAGGTCGGTCTCGCTCGGGCAACGGATGTCGTAGCGGCCCAAGTGGAAGCCGGTAAAGTGTTGGCTGATTCGATCAATCTCCGACGTTAACTCCGGCGTGGCAAGGTTCGAGCCATCGAGAAACAGCGCACCGCGCGCATGCGTGCCTAATTCCGCAAGGACCACCGTTTCGCCCGCGTCGGGTACGTCAAGAAGGCGCCCGACATGCTTGCGGAAGAAAAACTTTGCGTTGGCTCGCGCCCGCTCGTCGGCAAGGATCAGCTCTTCAAGCGAGCGATGGCCGTCCCCTATGACCGAGGTAAACTGTTTTTCGACGATACCGAATATCACGCCCTTGGCCTCGTCTGGCCTGCGGATATAAAACACGCCATACTCGTTGCCCGGGGCGAATCGCTGCGCAAGGAAGTCGCCTTTTGCTTCGGCAAGAGCCGCCTCCGCGGCGGTGGCGTCACGGCAGATGCTGACACCACTGCCACGCTCGCCCGCATCGGGCTTCAGCACCACTGGCCAGCCATGTTCCTGCGCGAAAGCTTCCACCCGCGCCAAGCGCGCTTCGAGACACTCGCCGGCGGGAAGCAAAACCCACGGCGGGACGGCGCCGCCAGCCGCCAGCCCGGCGAGGATCTCGGCCTTGCTCTCGCCGACGATTCCACTGAACGGCATGGCGGGATTGACGGCGGTAAACGCCAGCGGGTGCCGATACCGTACAAATGCCAGCCACAGGAACCACGGAACCAGCGGTGCGTAGATGACCCACCACGGCCAGTACTCCCAGCGGGTCAGCCGCTGCCATTGGCCCAGGAGCATCCGCCGCCCTTTCCAGGTAAAAAACTGCGGCAACCAGCGCGTCAGGCCGAGCAGCACAAGCGCCCCAACGACCAGGCTGGGCAGAGCCCAAAGGCCGTAAGCCTCGTAGGCGGCGATCATGGCATCGCCGAAAAGGACGGCAAGCCCGACCAGCGCAGGTGTCCACAAAAGGGCTCCGATTCCGAAATAGAGGCAGAACCGGCGAATCGGCTGCTTGAGCAAGCCAGCCGCGACATAGACGGGTAAGCGGCTGCCCGGCGCGAACCGCGAGCCAAGGATCAAGGCCGCGCCGCGCCGGTCGAAAAGCTGCCGCGCCTGCTCGACCTGAGCCGGCGCCATTAACCAGCGCAAGGGCACCCGGGTGAAAGCCGACTCGCCAAACCACCTCCCGACAAAGAACAGCCCCAGGTCCCCGAGGAAGATGCCCAGCAGGCACGCCAGTGTGGCTACGGGATAGGACACCGTACCGTTGGCCACCAGAAACCCCGCCGCGAGACAGGCCAAGTCCTCGGAAACGAAGGTCCCGAGCAGCAAGCCGCTGAACCCCGCAGAGTTGCCGAGACCGACGAGGGCTTTGATCGAAAGGAGGGCCACGGGAGCTTAGTTGGCGGTAACCCGGTAAGCTTGCCAGCGAAATCGGTCAGAACTGCCGCTCAGGCTTCCGCCACACCCAGAGAATCGAGGGCCTCAGCCGCGGCAAACCCGCTCTGCGCCGCCCCTTCGAGGGTTGCCGGAAGCCCGGTGGCCGTCCAGTCGCCCGCGAGAAGAACATTCCCCCATGGAGCGTCGTGCA
>JBHJGW010000015.1:0-30061 GCA_050331415.1 Opitutales bacterium
ACGGACCGGCCACGACCGTTAACGAAGAGCGCCAGCACAACCCGTTTTTCGCCCACGCCGACCTTTGATTTCGGCTCTCGCCAAAAGGAAGCCGCCGGATCCGGCCCGCCCGGCCGAAGACCCAGAGCGCCGAGCGCCCCACAATCCCCCGGGCGCAGCCCCGACAGGAGGAAACGAAAGTCCGGCAAAGGTGTCGAAGCCAACCTAAGGCTGGCGCCCGAGCGCGTTTGCTGCCAAAATTCGAGGTTTATGTGCTTTCTACGGTCGGCTCTTTTTCTCGCGGCGGGGCTTCTTGCCAGCACCAAAGCGTCCGCGCAGTTCGGTGCTCCTTTAACCCCGTACACCGTAACCGTCGTGGTGCCCGAGCGCGAGGATGTCCGACTGGCCCCGACGTTGGGCGGCATTCAGGCCGCGACGGAGGAACTGCGACGCCGACTACGGCTCGACCTCCACCTGCACATCGAAGATTACGAATCGTGGCCCCTCGAAAGCGACTCAACAGCCACCGATGGCGTCTTGATGATTGCTCCGGAGGCGCCCCCGCCCGCAGTCGCGGCGCGGCTGCGGACACTCGATACCCCCGGCGACTCCGGAGGCGCGACCACCGTTCCCCTGGCTGTCGTGGGCCCGGCGGAGGCTTGGCCGGGCCGAATTCATGCCTCACTGGAGCCGCGCCTATTCACCGCGCAACTGGCCGAAGCTCTCGCGAGCGGGCTGCGCTCATTCGAAGATGACGTCGCGATCATCCTCCCGGAAGGCAACGGCAGGCTCGCCCATGATTTTCGCACGCGGCTCGTCGAGGCGCTGGAGGCGCGCCGCCCCGGACTCGACCTGCAGTGGTACAAAAGCCCAGATGAGCCCGAGGCGGCCCGCGCCGTCCTTCAACGGGTCGTGGCAGACGACCGCCGCGCACGGCTCGACATGATTGTGGTTCTGGAGGATGCCGGGCTCGCCACCTATCGCCCCCCGCCCTGGGAGGCGGGAGACTACACGGTGCTCGCAGCCTTCGACGATCTGCGCGTGCTGCGCCATTTTCAAAGCGGCCACCTCAACCATGGCCTCAGTGCCGACCGCTTTTCCCTGGGCAAAGCCGCCCTGACGGCGCTGGTCGAAACCATCCACCTCGGCGAAACGCAGACGGAAATCCCAGCGCCCCCCTGGATCGAAGTCGGCGCCAAGAACGTCGTCGAGTTCAGCCGCGAATGGAGCAACTGGATTGAATGACGCCCATCTTTGCGGTCGGTACGACTTTGCCCTGACAGGTGAATTCACCGCCACCACTGACGCAAAAGAACGATAAGCACACCTCGTCGTGCCTGTATCGTCTTTTGACGCGGCATTGACGATCCGCTCGACCCCGCCACTCCTTTTGGTTTGCGCTTGGGCCAGTATCGGGCATCCCCTTGAGGCATGCTGGAAAGTACGCCTCGCCATCCTTTTCTCGAAGGGCTTAGCCGCCACCGCGGCGCGCCGTCCACGGTGATCGTCATTTTCGGAGCTTCGGGTGACCTCAACGCCCGCAAGCTGACGCCCGCGCTGTACAATCTGGCGCTCGATAATCTCTTGCCGCCCCGCTGGCAGCTAATCGGCTTTGGGCGCAAAGATATTCCCGAGGACGACTTCCGGCAGGAATCGCGTGAGAACCTCGAGCAATTCTCCCGACGCCCCTTACGCGACGATATTTGGGACAACTTCGCGCCGCACATCACCTATCTGAAGGGCGCTTACGATGACCCGGAAGCCTTCAAGCGGCTGAAGGAACATTGCGAACGCTTCGAGAAAGACGCGGGCACGGAAGTGCAGTTCCTCTTTTACATCTCGACGCCGCCGAGCGTGTTCGAACCCATTATCGACAACCTTGGGCAATGCGGCCTGGCCAACCATCGCGGCGGGACGGACCTCGCGAGCAAGGTCGTCATCGAAAAACCGTTTGGGCATGATCTCGAAAGCGCTCGAGCACTCAACCAGACGCTCGTGCGCAATTTCCACGAAAACCAGGTTTACCGCATCGACCATTACCTGGGCAAAGAGACCGTGCAGGACCTGCTCGTGCTGCGTTTTGCCAACAGCATGTTCGAGCCGCTGTGGAACCGCAACTACGTGGACAGTGTGCAGATAACCGTCGCCGAGAGCGGCGGTGTGGGCAGCCGCGCGGGCTACTACGACTCTTCCGGCGCCACTCGCGACATGCTGCAGAACCACACGATGCAGCTGATGGCCCTGATCGGCATGGAGCCCCCCGTGAGCTTGCAGGCCGAAGACATCCGCAACGAAAAGGTAAAGCTGCTTAAGGCCATCCAGCCTCTCAAACTCGACCCACGCGAGGGTGACGCTGTGCGCGCACAGTACGACGAAGGCCTCGTCAACGGCGAACGCGTCAAGGGCTACATGGAGGAAAACGGGGTCGCAAAGGAGTCGGCGACGGAAACGTTTGCCGCATTGAAACTCAATGTGGAGAACTGGCGCTGGCACGGGGTGCCATTTTACCTGCGCAGCGGCAAACGACTGGCGCGGAAGGTTTCAGAAGTCGCCATCCAGTTCAAGCCGGCCTCGGGGAGCTTGTTCAGCGACAGCAAACGCTTCGACCTGGCCTGTAATACCCTCGTAGTGCAGATCCAGCCGGACGAAGGGGCAACCCTGCTGCTGAACTCGAAGGTGCCGGGCCTGGAGACGCGCACACAGCCCGTCAAAATGCATTTCCGCTACGCCACGACCTTCGGCTCGAACACCCCCGAAGCCTACGAACGGCTGATCCTCGACGCCCTTGTCGGCGACTCCACGCTCTTCATCCGTGGAGACGAGACCGAAACCTCCTGGAGCCTCTACACACCCCTGTTGGAGTTCTGGCAGGAATGCGGGCGCAAAGGCCTCGAAAGCTACGCGGCCGGCAGCTGGGGCCCCCTCGCGGCCGAGCGCCTCCTCTGGACCAACGGCGATCAATGGCGCCGCCCCGGGCCGTAGATGAATGATACCCAGTGGCGGGGGGCTTATATTAAGCAGGTGCCCTCAAGGCGCTCTCTCGCCAGGCTTGCGGGGCAGGCGCGCCCGCTCGTTACCGGTCTTATAGCGGCGGCGAGCCGATCTAGAGAAGGTTATGGTCTTCGCCGCCGAGGCACGCCGGGCGGTTCGCCCCCGAGACGCTCGGCGTGCCAAAGGCAGGCTTCAGCGCAAGGTCGGGCTGTTGAGGTATTCGACGAGGCGGGCACCGTCGGGCTCGACGAGGAGTTTGCTGATGGAGCAATTCTCGAAGACGAGGCGGCGCTGGGTCAGCTCGGCTTCGTAGCCGAGGAAGACCTGCAGCAGGCGATTGAAGATTGCCCAGTGGCCGAAGCACACGATGGTGGAGGCCTTGTCGCGGACGAGCTTGATGAGCAGACGGCGCGAGCGCTCGATGCCGTCGAGCTCCCAGGCGTCATCCTCATCACCCGGAAAAATCGCAGGGTCCGGGCTGGAGATTAGTTCGCGGTAGATGCCGGGGTTACCCGAATGTTCCTCTGCCAGCAGACTCGTGACATAGGTCGTGCGCGGCTTAATGTCGGCGAGGCGAAAGGTCATCCAGGCGCGCAGCAGGGGGCTGAGGTAGACCTTGTTGACCGCCATGGTGCGCAGTTGCTCGCCGAGCGCCTTGGCCTGCTCCTCGCCCTTGAGCGAAAGCAGCGGGTTGACCTCGTCGGGGTCCTCCCCGCTTTGAGCCTTACTCTCCGCGTGCCGCACCAGATAAATGGTCTTCATGGGCAGCGGGCTAACAGTTGTGCACCGTCGGGGGAAGCACGAAATACGATGAGGCAACGCGGAGGGCGTTGAGCATGAAGCCTTTTCTCGCTACCGGCGCGGTGGAGGTCGAAGGGATTCGGCGAGGAAATACCGCAGCCAACCTCGCGGAGCCGGGTCCCGGCACACGATTGCGCCGGATTAAAGGGCGGTTTCGTTGAACCGCTGCTCCCGGATAACGGTCACTTTGATCGTGCCGGGGTAGTTGAGCTCGTCCTCGATAAACCGTCGCAGGTTGCGGGCAAGCGTCCGGGCGTCCTCGTCCGAGACGATTTCGGGCTTCACGAGCACCCGGATTTCGCGTCCGGCCTGGATCGCAAATGCATCACTGACGCCCCGGAAACCGCGCGCGAGCTCTTCAAGACTGCGCACACGCTGGATAAAGCTGTCAAGGGAGTCGGCCCGGGCACCCGGGCGCGCAGCGGAGAGCGCGTCGGCGATTTTGAGCACCTCGGCATAGAGCGAGGTCGGTTCGACCTCTCCGTGGGAGGCGGCGACGGCATTGACGACTACCTCGTTTTCACCATAGCGCCGCAGGAGGTTTGCCGCGGCCGCGGCGTGGCTGCCCCCGTGCTCCTGGTTGAGTGCTTTCCCAAGATCGTGGAAAAGGCCGATGCGCTTGGCCGGTTCGGGATCCAGCCCCAGCTCCGAGGCGAGCAGGGCCGCGAAAAACGCCACCTCCAGACTGTGTTCAAGCGTGTTCTGATTGTTCGACAGCCGATAGTGAAGCGAGCCAACCAGCCCGACGACTTCGGGCGGCACCCCTGTCAAGCGCAGCTTCAAAAGGGCGTCCTCGCCGAGCGAGTAAACGGTGTCACGGATGTCCGCGGCAACCCGCTCGTAAGTTTCCTCGATGGATGCCGGGTGGATGCGCCCGTCGGCAATGAGCTCCTCGAGGGTCCGGCGGGCGGTTTCGCGGCGCACGGGGTCGAAGCTGGAAACGAGAATCGAGCCGGGCGTGTCGTCGATCATCAGGGTAACGCCGAGCAGATTCTCAAAAGCGCGGATATTACGACCCTCGCGCCCGATGATGCGCCCCTTCATATCCTCGCTGGGTATGGTGACCAAAGTCGCGGAAAGCTGGCGCTCGGGGTTGGTCGCCATCCGCTGCATCACATCGATAATTATTCGGCGTGCCTCCTCACGCGCCTCTTGTTCGGTCTCGAAAAGGATTTCGCGACGGATCTCGCGGGCTTCGTCGGCGGAGGTTTCCAGCAGGTGCACACGGAGCAATTCCCTGGCCTCCTCGCGGGTCGTGCCCGCCAGTGAGCGGAGCCGGTGCCGGTAGATACGCGCCAACTTTTCGGCCTGCGCCTCGCGCACTTCGAGGTCCGCCTCGCGCGCCTGCAGGCGCTCGTGGTCCGCTTCGAGCTCGAGACGTGCTTTTGCCAACAGCGCCCGATTTCGCTCCAACTTTTGCCAAGCCTCCTGCCACCCCGTATCGGGCGGGTCGTTTGTCTCAGGAAGCCAGTCCAGGGAACCCATATTCGGACAAAATTTGAAACGCGCTGTTTAGGGCTCTCGCTTCACTTTCCCATTTACGCATAGGCGAGAGATCGATGCAATTGCAAAGGTGAGAATCACCGGAGGCGCCGCCCGTGGCATACGCTTAACCGCTCCCCGGGGCCTCGCAACGCGTCCGGCGACCGACGCGCTGCGCGAGGCGCTTTTTTCCCGGCTCGGGCCAGCGATCGTGGGCGCACGCGCTATCGACCTCTTCGCCGGGACGGGCGCCTACGGCCTCGAAGCTCTTAGCCGGGGCGCTGCACAGGTGACCTTCGTGGAGTCAGCCAAACTGGCGCTGAGTGCCCTGCGGGCAAACCTTGCGGCGGTGGAAAGAGCTTGCGGCGGCTCATTGGAAGCAACGGTACAGGCCGCCGACGTCTTTCGCTGGCCAAGCCCTGAAGCCCTTCCGGATATCCTGATTGCGGATCCGCCCTACGAGCTTCTGCGGCTGAAGGCTGACGCCCTGGCGGCCAAGCTGGAGCACCTCAGCGGGGACGACACCGTGATCGCGCTCGAGGCCCCCGGAAACATTGCCGCTCCGGCAGGCTTCACCTGCGAGCGCCGCCTCGGCAAAACCGGTGACGGGCCGTCGCTGCTGTTGCTCCGCCGCATTCGCGGGTAACTGCCAGCCGCAGGTGCGTTGCCCAAACATCGATCCGTAAGCAGAGGTCGAGTCCCGGGTAGGGAGCAAAAGCAGCGGAGCAAGCCCTGGGTCAGATGCAGCTCTCATGTAATGAATCCCTTGAGGCAGACCGAAGGGTTTTTTGAATCCAAACAGGCAGATTTGCCGTTGGGTGAGGGTTCACTTTTTGCATTTCGCCTAATGCCAGAGACTTACCTCAGGCTGTCAGCTTCGCAGTGGAGGACAGATCCGCTGGCGGCAGGAAAAGACCCTTCTTCCGGAAGCTGTGACCCCCTTGTGGAGGCAATGTGGACAACTTTGGGCAAAAGGCGGATAATTCCGTAGCAACCCTATATCTGGGCATATTTCTCGCTTAAATTGCCATATATAGGGTCTTGACGCGCGATTGGTTTGCGCACAACTTCGAATAACTTTCGTTTGCGCGAGCTGTTCGCCCGTTACAGTCCTGTGTCACTGCCCGGTTCCCCGCGAACCGTTCCTTTCCGCCGGCTCCGTTTGCTTGTCCCCTGAACCCAGCACCGCCTGCCCACACCAACCATGATCCGTAAATTCTCGTTTGACGACGAAATCGCCCTGCACCGCTGCGTTACGATGCCCTCCGACCACAAACCGCGTTTCAACTGGCGTGAAGTGGTTGCGCCCATGCCTGTGTCCCGCCCCTCGGTCAAAATCGACTTCGACGGCGAAGCCAAGACGTTTGAACTCGAGGAAGTCGCCGAGACTATCGGAGCCGCGCTGACCGACCTGCTGGTCTCGCGCAATGAGGAAGATATTTTCACCGAGCAGAACCGGGACTTTGTCGCGACCGTAGCTGCGCGGGTCGCGGAATTTATCGGCGAGCGGATCAACGTCGGCAGCGATGTCACCCTAAGCCGCCGCGACATCGATTTGATCATCGAGCGCACGCTCGTTGAACAGGACGCCCACGACGTTGCCCGCAGCCTGGTGGCGCGCCGCGAGGAGCTCGAGGACAGCAACTACGGTGCTACCGAACGCCGCGACCCGACCACCGTGCGGCTGATTCGCCGCAACAATCAGGTCGTGCCGTGGGACGCCGCGAAAATTGAAACGGCGGTGCGCAAGGCATTCCTCAGCGTGCATGCCGACCCGGAACCCGCTGGCGAAATCGCGGCGGCCGTCACCGAGCGCGTGCAAAACCTCGGAGAGGCTTTCGTGCACATCGAGACGGTGCAAGACCTCGTCGAGGACGAGCTGATTGAGGCTGGCTACAAAAAGGTCTACAAGGCCTACATGCTCTACCGCTACGAGCGGGCGAAGATTCGCGAGCTCGAAGCAGCCGAAGCGCCGACCGACAGCGAAGGCCAGCAGACCATGATCATGCTGCGCCGCGCGGATGGCTCCACGGAGTTCTGGAACCCCGCCGACCTCCGCAAGCGCATTGAGTTTGCCAGTATCGGCCTGCAGCTCGATCTCGATCCGCAGGAGATCGAGCGCGAACTGCGCCGCAGCCTTTATGCGGAAATGAGCCGAGAGGAGTTGCAGCGCACGATCGTGCTCAACGCCAAGACGCTCCTCGAGCGAGATGCCGACTTCGCCAAGTTCGCCGGACGCATCTTGCTGAGCTACATCTACGAGGAGGTTCTGGGCTGGGATATCATCAACGACGGCATCGAAGGCCTCAAGGACGCGCACCGGCTGTACTTCCGCACTTATCTTGAGCGCGGTGTCGCGCTGGAGCGGCTCAACCCTGAGCTGCTGACCTACGATCTCGACCGGCTCGCCAGCGCGCTCGACCCCACCGCGGACCTCGACTTCGACTACCTCGGCGTGTCGACCATGTACGACCGCTACCTCATCACCGACAAGTCAACCCGGCAGCACCGGCGCATTGAGACGCCCCAGCTGTTCTGGATGCGCGTCTCGATGGGGCTGTTCCTGCGCGAGCCGGACAACCGCGAGGACTGGGTGCTGCAGCTGTACAACCTGTACAAGAGCCGCCGCTTCTGCTCCTCCACGCCCACTTTGTTCAACGCGGGCACCCTCCATAGCCAGCTCAGCAGCTGCTACCTCTACAAGGTGGACGACTCCATCGAGTCGATTATGCTGCGGGGTATCGCTGAAAACGCGTTCCTGTCCAAATGGGCGGGTGGCCTAGGAGGCTCGTGGACATCCGTCCGCGGAACGGGCAGCTACATCAAGGGCACGAATGGCGAGAGCCAGGGCGTGATTCCCTTCCTGAAGATGCACAACGATCAGCTCGTGGCCGTCAATCAGGGCGGAAAACGCAAGGGCTCCGGCTGCGCCTACCTCGAAACCTGGCACAGCGACATCCTTGACTTCCTCGAGCTGCGCAAAAACACCGGTGACGACCGCCGCCGAACCCACGACCTCAACACCGCGAACTGGATTCCCGACCTCTTCATGAAGCGCATGGAGGCCCGCGAGGACTGGACGCTCTTCCATGCCAACGAGGTCCCTGAGCTTCACGAGTGCTACGGCCGCGCCTTCGAGCAGGCCTACGTTGCCGCCGAGGCGCGTGCGGAGGCTGGCGAGATTTACGGCAAAAAGGTCGCGGCCATCGAGCTGTGGAAGAGCATGCTCAAGATGCTCTTCGAGACAGGCCACCCGTGGATTACCTTCAAGGACCCGTGCAATCTGCGCAGCCCGCAGGACCACGCCGGGGTCGTCCACAGCAGTAACCTTTGCACCGAGATCACGCTCAACACCAGCCACGACGAGACCGCCGTTTGCAACCTCGGCAGCGTGGTCCTCGATACGCACCTCGACGCCGACGGCAAGCTCGACCTCGAGTTGCTGCGCGAGACCGTGCGCGTCGCCGTGCGGGCGCTCGACAATGTGATCGACATCAATTACTACCCGACGGAGGCCGCGAAGACCGCCAACAGCCGCCATCGCCCCGTCGGGCTCGGCGTCATGGGTGTGCAGAATGCGCTGTACAAAATGCACATTCCCTTCGCCAGCGATGAAGCCGTGCAATTCAACGACGAGTTCATGGAGGCCATCTGCTTCTACGCCTACGAAGCCTCCAGCGACCTCGCCGCCGAGCGTGGCAGCTACAGCACCTTCCAGGGCAGCAAATGGGACCGAGGCCTGATGCCGGAGGACACCCTCGAGCTGCTCGAGCAGGAGCGCGGCGTCCCGATCGAGGTACCCCGCGGCGGCAAACTCAACTGGAGCCACCTGCGCCAGAAAATCAAGCAGCAGGGCATGCGCAACAGCAACGTTATCGCGATTGCGCCAACGGCCACCATCAGCAACATCATGGGGACTAGCCCCTGCATCGAGCCCTACTACCGCAACTTCTACGTGAAGAGCAACCTGGGCGGCGACTTCATCGTGCTCAACAGGTTCCTCGTCAACGACCTGAAGCAACGTGGGCTGTGGACAGCCGAGGTGCGTAACCAGATCAAATACTTCGACGGCGAACTCGAGAACATCCCGGAAATCCACCAGGACCTGAAAGACAAGTACAAGACCGCTTTCGGGATCGAGTTTCGCTGGTTCATCGCGGCAGCCGCGCGGCGCCAGAAGTGGATCGACCAAAGCCAGTCGGTTAATCTCTTCCTCGCCAAGCCCGACCTCAAGACACTCAGCCACATGTACCGCGCTGCCTGGCGTCAGGGCCTTAAGACCACCTATTACTTGCGCAGTATCGGCGCCAGCACGGTAGAAAAAAGCACCGCCACCAAAAAGAAGGACATGCGCGGCGTTATCGGCCAGGGCAAGAACGGAGGGGCGGTTGTCGCCAGCAGCGGCACCAATGGAGCCCACACCAGCGGCGCCGGTTCCGACGTCACGAAAAATGAAAACAGCGAAATCGCCCAAGCCAACGCTGAACGCGTTCAGGCCTGCCGAATCGATGCCATGATGAACGGCGGTGAATGCGAAGCCTGCCAGTGAGGGAAGTGAAGCAGTTGACCAGCAAAGCAACTGCTGATTGAGCAAAATGGCTTTTGCCTCCGAGCCCGGCCGTCGTGCCGGGCTTTTTTGTGGCCAGCGTGAAGCGGCTTTCGGCTAAGCCACGTGCTCGATGCCGCCTTCCTCCTTGTCATTGCGCCGGTGTCCTCGGTCGTGGTCATTCCGGTCTTTGTGGGGCCGGATTTCTCGGGAACGCCGCGGCTCGGCAGGGTTGCCCTGATAAATCGTGTAGGGCTGAAGGTCTTTAGTGGCTACCGAGCCCACCGACAGCACGCTGTGCGAACGGCAGGTGACCCCTGGGCAGACAATTCCCCGAGCCCCGATCCACGCGCCGCCTTCGACCTCCACGGACTTCAGCAACAAAGAAAACCGCAGGCACTTGTAGTCGTGGTTGCCCGTCATCAGCATGGCCTCCTGTGAGAGGGTCACGCTGGAACCAAGGCGGACGGTAACCCAGTTTTCGATTCGGGCGTTCTCGCCAATCCACGTGTCATCGCCGACCTCGAATCGCCAGGGATACTTGATCCGCGCGCCCTGCGCGACAGCCACGCGCTTTCCGACCTTCGCCCCAAAGAGGCTGAGCAAGACCGCCTTGACCTTGTACGGGACCGGCACCGGCTGAACAAAAAAAATCGCGCTCACCACTTTCCACAGCAGGTGCACAACGGTGCCTTTGGCATCGGGATCGACGTGGCCCTCGAAGGAGCGGTTGTTGACTTCCATGGCGTCAAGCTACCGCAGGTTTTTTGCCGATCAGCATTGACCGCCCAGCTTTTCGCCTCGCCCGGGGATAGGCTTCAGCGAGCTCTCGTTTGCCCGGCCAGCGCAGCTGAACGTGCGATGGCGCGGGCAAAATTTTGCTTTAACCCGCGTCTTAGAGGTCACATGGTGAGGGAATCTATGAGCGAGCCGGTCCACCAACCCCTCACCGCTGAAGAAGAAGCCGAACTTCGCGAGAACTTGAAGCGCTGTAGTCCCGAAACGATCGACGCAGCCATTACCTATCGCAAAACCGGCGACCTGGAGCAGGTGCCGACAATCATCATCGGCATCATTGCACGGTTTTGTGAGCCGGATGTGCGCCCGAAACTCGAGAATCCCAGCGACGACCTGACCATCCTCGACGACCTCGGCATCGACTCGCTGACGATGATGGAGATCGTGGTAGCGGTCGAGGAAACGCTCGGCATGCGCATCGAGAACGAGGAACTGCAGAACCTGCGTACCCTCGGCGACGTCAAGGGCTTCGTCGCAGCCAAGGCCCGTGGCGAAGAGCCTCCCGCACCGGCGAAAAGCTTCAGCAGTTTCGAGATCGGAGAGGCCCTGCCCCACGCCGAGCCATTCCTGTTTCTGAACGAGGCCTCGATTGAAGGAAAGGTGGCCAAGGGCAAATACCGCATCACCGGTGACGAGCCGTTTCTCGCGGGCCATTTTCCGAGCAACCCAACCTTCCCGGCGTCCCTGATGATCGAGGCGCTCGGCCAGCTCGGCGTCTTCCTGCTGCTGCGCGGCGAACTTCCCGACATTGGCAGGCCGGTCGATCCCGGGTCCATCTATTTTATCTCGACTGACGGCGTGCGCTGCAGCCGCCGCTGTGTACCGGGGGACGTGCTTGAAATGGAGATGCGCTTTAAAAATGCGCGGCACCCTTTGGCCAGCTTCGATGGCAGCATCATGGTCAACGGCGAGAAGACGGCCT
This sequence comes from Opitutales bacterium, assembly GCA_050331415.1. Classification (GTDB taxonomy): domain Bacteria; phylum Verrucomicrobiota; class Verrucomicrobiia; order Opitutales; family Cerasicoccaceae; genus DAIQNO01. The sequence continues at coordinate 11,520 of JBHJGW010000015.1, forward strand.
TTGCCGAAGGTGTCTCGCTGACCTTCGACTACGACAACGAAGGTTAGCCCTCCGGCGGAACCGCTGTTGCCGCTCCTCAGAGCGAGGCTGTCCAGAAGGTCAGCTGGTGCTCGGGCTCGCCCTCACCATCGACTTCCGGCCAACGGAAACGGGCTTGAAGATGTGGTTGGCGGGTGAACCCGTAGCGCTGCCAGAAGGTAGCGAGCGGGCGGTAGTCTGCGGGCCGCCGCGGATCCGCGGGATCACGGTCCACGGCACAAAAGGCGGCGCGGGAAAAGCCCTGCTGCCGCCCCTCCGCGAGGCGCTCCGCCATCAGTCGCTTGCCGATACCCTGACCGCGGTACTCGTGCTGCAGCACGCTTTCGCCGAGGTAGAAATAGACGTCAACGCCCTCTCCGGCCTGCCGGAACGGCCCGGAAAACTCCGCATGAGCATCGGCCAGCGGAAGGGCGGTCGATGCGCCAACGATCGCGTCACCGTCCAGAGCGACCACCGCCAGGCTTTGCGGACAGCGCGCGTAGGTACTCAAGTACTCACGCTCCTCTGCGAAGGTTCCCGCGTAAAGGTAGGGCCACTCGCGGAAGACGGTGAGCCGGAGCCGAGCCAGTTCGTCGATCAGAGTGCGGATTTGCGCGCCGCGGTAAAGAGAGATTGTCGCCATAGCATTAGAAAAGCGGCAGCGACCCTTCTGGTCACCTTAAAACACCTCATCTGCGACCCCGAAACACCCTTTATACCCACATTCGTTGGGAACCCTTTGTGAACAACTGGTTAATAAAGGGAATAACGCCGCCTTATCCTTGGTAAGCGTCCTAGAATTCCTTGAAATCGTGGTTTAGGAATAAGCATTGACGGTGGAATTGGGGGCTCTGACGCTCGCACCTTTGCCATGAACGTTTTTCCACAGTTGGACGCCTTCCGCAGCCTCGCCAAACCTGGCGCAATCGTCCCGGTCTGCCAAGAGATGACCGCGGACGGCATTTCGCCCGTTGCGGCTTATAATGCATGGCGTGGTGCAGGCCCAGCCTTCCTGCTCGAGAGTGTTGCCGGCGGGGAACACATTGGGCGTTACAGTTTTCTCGGTGTCGAGCCGCGCGAAGTCATCTCCGCCCGCGATACGACGGTGACGATCCAGCGCCGGGGCGGCGAAACGGATTTCCGCGAGAACATCGCCGACCCCCTCGCCGTGGTCGAAGAGCGCATGGGTGCCGCGCAGGCCGTGGAGATGCCGGACATGCCGCCGTTTACCGGCGGCGCCGTTGGTTTCGTCGGCCACGAGTACATCCACGCGGTGGAACCGACGGTGCCCGTGGCTGCAGAGGACACCCTCGGCATGCCGACGCTCTATTTCGCCATTATGGACCAGGTTGTGGCCTTCGACCACGCCCGGCAGACCCTTCGAATCATCGTCAATGCTCACCTCGACGATTTTCCCTCCGCCGACGACGCCCACGCAGCCGCCATCGAGGCGCTTGAGACGATCGTAACGCGGCTGACTGAAGGCCCCCGCCTGGAGCCGGCAGCATTACCGGCTGATTCTCCCGAGAAAGCCGTTCCGCCGGGCAATTTTACTCGTTCGAGCTTCGAGGCGGCGGTGGAAGCGGCCAAGGCGTACATTCGCGCCGGCGATATCATCCAGGTGGTTGGCTCCCAGCGCTTTGAAGTTCCCCAGGCATGCGAGCCGCTGGCTTTGTACCGGGCCCTGCGTGTCGTGAACCCCTCACCGTACATGTTCCTGTACGAGGTCCCGGAATTCACGATCGTGGGTGCCTCGCCAGAGGTCCACGTTCGCTCGACGAACGGCAGTGTGGAGATTCGCCCGATCGCCGGAACCCGTCGTCGGGGTCATTCCCCGGAAGAAGATGGCGCTTTGGAGCAGGAATTGCTTAAGGATCCCAAAGAACGTGCCGAACACCTTATGCTCGTCGACCTCGCCCGCAACGATATCGGGCGCGTTTGTGAGTCAGGTTCCGTCCACGTCCACGACTACGCAACGATCGAGCGCTATAGCCACGTCATGCACATTGTCTCGCAAGTCGAAGGAAAGCTTCGTGCAGAATGCACGCCTTACGATCTGTTGCGTGCAACCTTCCCCGCAGGTACGCTCTCGGGAGCTCCCAAAGTGCGGGCCCTGCAAATTATTTCGGAACTCGAAGGCCAGCGCCGGGGTGTCTATGGAGGCGCCCTCGGCTATTTCGGCTTCAATGGCAACCTCGACAGCTGCATCGCCATCCGCACGGCCTTGTTTAAGAACAGTAAAATTTACGTGCAAAGTGGTGCTGGGCTCGTCGCCGACTCCGTCCCTGAATATGAGTACGATGAAACCGTCAACAAAGCGCGCGGTCTCCTCCGGGCAATCGCGCTCGCCGAGCAACTCTCGCCGCCGCCGATTCCCCAAATTGCCTGAGACCCCAGACGTTATGGCCCAAACGACCACCGCACCTGCTCGCTCCATCGAGGTGGCGCGCTCCCCCGGCATCGACAACGATGCCCCCGAGACTTACAACGACCAACCGGCCGGCGAAAAGGACTCGCTGAAGCTTTACCTTCAGGAAATCGGCCGCACCCCGCTGCTCAAGCCCGAAGAGGAGGTTGCCCTTGCGCGCCGCATTCAGAAGGGCGATGAAGAGGCACGGCGGAAAATGATCCAGGCCAACCTGCGCCTCGTGGTCAAGATCGCCCACGATTACAACAATTTCGGCCTGCCGCTGCTGGACCTCGTCAGCGAGGGCAACATCGGGCTGATCAAGGCGGTTGAACGCTTCGATCCCGACAAAGGCGGGAAGCTCTCAACCTACGCTGCGTGGTGGATCAAGCAGTCCATCAAGCGCGCCTTGGCCAACCAGTCCAAGACCATCCGCCTGCCCGTGCACCTTGTCGACAAAATCGCCAAGATGCGCCGGACGATCGCCGATCTCGAAGAGGAGCTCGAACGCGAGCCGACCAACGAGGAAATCGGCCTGATGATGGAGATGCCGGCGCGCAAGGTCGCCCACCTCAAAAGTGTCAGCACCCGGCCGGCCTCTCTCGACGCGCCCGTCGGCGAGGGTGAGGACACGGAATTTGGCGACCTTGTCGGCGATGAAAATGCGACCAGCCCCTATGACAGCCTGCAGAGCAAGAGCATGCTCGGTGATGTCGGTGAGCTGCTCGACGCGCTCGACCCGCGCGAGGCCGAGATCATTCGTCTGCGTTTTGGGCTCAACGGCGAACGCCCGGAAACTCTCGAAGAAGTTGGTCAGCGCTTCAACGTGACCCGCGAACGCGTCCGCCAGCTCCAGAATTACGCCCTGCAAAAACTTCGCCGCGCAATGGCCAACAAGGAACGCCAGCGCACCGAAGAGGAGATCCAGGAAGAACGCCTCGAGCAAAAACGGCGCGAGGTGCTGCAAGAGTTCTTCCAGGAGAAAATGGGCGCGAAGTAACCTTCGCCTACCCCTGTCCGAGCCAGGAATCGAGTTTATTGGCGACGATGACGCCGTAGTTTATGGTACCGAGCCACCCGCTCATGATGATGCCGACGCTGCCGGCGTGGGAGAGGCCGGGGCTCTGCTCCGGCAGATCCATCGAGACCTTCAGACCTTCGAACTTGGTTCCGAAGCTCGTACCACCGAAGTGACGAACATAGTGCTTCATCGTGCGCGGGGTGGCGGCCTCGAGATGGTCGATCTTGCTCCGCACGTCCGGAATAAATTTCTCCAAACCGGCTACGGCTTCGTCACAAAGCCGTTGTTTGGCGGCGGCGTACTCCGCGTCATCGAGGTCGGCCCAGTCCTCCCACTTGGCGTTGAGACTCGCGACCACGGCATAGCGCGGGTCGGCTGACTGGGGCCGAGTCTCGGGGTAGTAGACGCTAAAGGTGCGGCTGGATGTCTTGAAGCTCATCACCTCGTCACTGGAAAACGTTTCCGCCTTGGAGGTGAAGACCAGCTCGCCAATGTCGGGAATGGTTTCGCCCCGACGGATGCCCATGTAAACCTGGCAGGAGCTGCTGTTGACGCGCACCGCTTCGGCCTCCTGGACGTATTGTGGGTCAAAGTGCTGGGCTCCCGTCAGTTCGAAGATCGTATTTTTGACGTTCGAATTCGAGACTACCGCACGGCATTTGACGAAACGCGGCTCACCGCCGCGAGGTTGCAGCCAGATGCCGGAGACCCGCGGTCCTGTGCCGTTTCGGGTAACCTCGACCTGTTTGGCGAGCACGTTTTTGCGCAGCTCCACGCCGTGGCTGGCAAGCTCCTCCTGCATGCGCTGAATCATGTCGTCGGTGCCGCCCTGATAGATGTAAACGCCCTTCGACATGAAATTGCTGAACACGATGCCGTAAGTGATCGCGGGATCGTCCCAGCTGGAACCGTTGGCGTACGTAATCGGCTCCATGAGCAGCCGGTGGACATCATTACGCCCGGGAAAGAACTGTTCGAACATCTCTTTGGTCGTCCGCGCGTCGTTGTCGTAGTAATTCATATGTGCGAGGTGGTCGTAAAACGCCACCACCTGCTCGCGCGGCACACCGAATTTTTCCACAAAGATGCGCGTAAAGTCCTCCCGCGTGAAACTGGTCTCGACGTCAAACTGCGGATTGATGAAGCGCACGCGCTCGACCTGCCGGATGCGCCCGGCAATGTCCGCGTTCCAGTAGCGGCGCAGGCTTTTTTTCATGCCGACCGGGAAGCCGTGCAGCGAGATGTCGAAAATGTGCCGCCCGGGCCGTTTGAACCACGTCGCAAGCCCGCCAAATTGGTAATGGTGTTCCACCACGAGCACCCGGCGGCCCATCTTGCCGAGCGTGTTGGCCGCGGTAAGCCCGCCGAGGCCGCTGCCGATCACCACCACGTCGTACTCGTCCGCGACGCCTTCGAGCCAATCCTTTGCCATAACGGGCCAAAGGAAACGGGGAACGCCGACAGCGCAAGCGCGGATTGGCACCCGGGTTTCGCCAGAAAAGGCGTCATGACTCACCTCCGCGTTCCCTTGCCGACGGACAGCCGATAGTCTCGGGGGCTCTTGCCGACCTCTCGTTTGAACTGAGCGGAAAAGGAAAACGCGTCCGCATAGCCGAGGTGCGCAGCAGTGGTTTGCACATCGTGGTCGAGCAAAAGGCGTTGAGCGGCCTGCATGCGGACACGAATGCGATACCGCGCCAGCGAAAGGCCGATGGCCTGGGTGAACCGCTTGCGCAGCCGCGCGTAGCTGACCCCGAGCCGACGCGCCAGTTCTGGAAGCTCGGTGCGGTCACCCGGGCGCAACTGCAGCTCGTGGCAGGCCCGCGAAACCAGCACGTCACGCGAGCGCGCGGCTACGGGCGGCTCGAGCTTTTGAAAGAGCGCAGCCAGCAGGCTGGCAACAATCGCCAACGCCGGGCGGTTGCACCGGCCCAGTTGCGGCTGCCCCAGATCGCGGAGCGCCTCCGCAGCTTCCTGGAGGCGCGCCTCGACCCAGTCGCCGTGAGCACCGTCGAAGGCTGGAACGGACGGGAAGACGGCAAACGCGTCGAAACGTTCCCACGTGCGGTGGTCGAGCACCATAAAGGCCTCATCGACGGTAGCGTCGTCCCACCGCAGCCGGGCTTCCGCGTCTGGCAGATGCTGGTAAACACTCCCCGCTTGAAGCCGGTGGCGGGTACCGTCTGCGCTCAGCAGCTCGCCACTGCCGGAGCGGACGACGTTGAGCGCGTAATGATTCTGCGAACGCCAGCCCTGGTCAAAGCCCCGGGAGCTGCGTCGGTGGGTATCGATCAAAATGAAGCCCCACCCGCGATCGGTGCCCAGAAAGCTGCGGGTGCGCGTCAGGCCGGCCATCGTCTCAAAATTAGCAGGTTTTTGCGCACCGGGTCTATTCCGAAACACGCTAATCTGTGGCAGGATTGGTGGATGAAAACTTCCGCAACGCCTTCCTCCGCGAAGCTGCCCCGTCGCTGGGGCATGGCGGGGGTTTTTCACGGCGCCCTTGGCGTTTATAACGAGGGCGACCCCTGGCGCAACAAACTCGCCTTCATTGCCAAACGCGGTTTCCACGAAGCAGGATGCAACATCGGCGACCTGGAGGAGCCCGAGCGCCGCGCGTTCCTCGAGCAGCTCCACGAGCGCTACGGCTTGGGCTATTTCGTGCACTACAAGCCCGATGTCCGCAAAGACGCCGCCGAGGAGCGGGACCGGCTACTGGCGGAGGCCAAAATGCACATTGCCGCCCGCTCGACCCTTGCCCTGCCCATTGCGCAGGTGGTCGTGCCGGGGGCGCTGTCGCGCTTTCAGCGAGACCTGCCGCTCGCCGAACAACTCGACCGACTCGCCACGGTGCTGGAGCCTTTTGTGGCGGAGCTCGGAGGCGCGGGTCTGACCGTCGCGATCGAAAACCACGCCGACTATTATGTAAGCGACTTGGTTGGGCTTTGCAAACGGGTGCCGGGGCTGACGATTCTGCTCGACACCGGCAACTGTTTCCTCGTCGGAGAACGGCCAGACCTGATTCCCGACGCCGCGTATCCACTGGTTTCGTGCACGCACTTCAAGGATCACTTTGTGCAGCCCGTGCCGAAAGAATTGCACTTCCAACTGCGCGGTGCGACCCTTGGCGCGGGCGATGTTGGCCTCGAAGCAATGTACCGCCGGCTGCTGGCCCTGCACCCCGACCCGGCCTCGGTCCACCTGATGATCGAGTGGGTGCCGGACCCGGGCAAAGACGCTGTGGTCTGCTTCAATGAGTCGCTGGCCTTCCTGCAGCGCATTTCTGGCGGCAACTTCACGCCGCAGCCCTTTCATCCCGAAGCGTAATTTTGCCCTCATGACCCCTTACACCATTGGACTGGTCGGCCTTGGCAGCATCAGCAGGGCCCACCGGAAGGCGATCTCCGCCACCGAAACGGTTGAATTGACCGCCGTTTGCGATACCGACGCCGAGCGACTGGCCACGGCCGAGCTCGACCCCTCCGTCGCCCGCCACACCAGTCTCGAAGCCATGATGGCGGCGGGCGTACCCGACATTGTCTGTATTCTGACGGCGAACAGCAGCCACGCTGCGCTGACGACCCAGGTGGCGCGCCACGGGCCCCGAGCGATCATTTGCGAGAAGCCGATGGCCACCCACTACCCGGACGCAGTGGCCATGGTCGAAGCCTGCGAGGCTGCCGGCGTCGAGCTCCTCGTCAACCATCAGCGGCGCCTGGGCGCCGGTGCCTTCGGACGACGGGTAATCGCCGATGGCCTCATCGGGGATCTTTTTGAGATCCGCGCGGCCTGCTCTGGCGACTTCCTTTCAGACGGCACTCACATCGTCGACCTCCTGCTCGCCTTGACAGGGGACGAACCGGTCGAGCGCGTTTGGGGCAGCGTGTTTTTCACCCCGCACGAAGGCCAGGTCCGCCGCCGCTATGGGCACGCGGTCGATTTCGGTGCGACCTGCACCTGGTACACGAAGGCGGACGCGCGCTGCGAGATCCGCACGGGCGAGATGGCCCAACGCATGCCCTACGCCAGCCTGCATGTCCGGGGCAGCCAGGGCGAGCTGTGGCACCCGGGCGGCAAAACGCAGCCGTCATGGTTTCTCAACGACGGCACGCCGGGCACCCATCAGGCCACCTTCGACGATGACCGTTGGTACCTGCTGCCCCGCGAAGTTGCGCAGGGCGGCGCATGGCGCTGCTTGAACCCCGAGGCTGCCCGCAGCGACATGGCGGTCTCACTTCAGAGCCTCTGCCAGCGACTCGACGGCGACGCCACGCCGCACCCGCTCAATGGTCGCGCCGCGCTCCGCGTTCAGGAAATCCTGCACGCCACCTTTCTCTCCGCCCGCCACCATGAGGGCGTGAGCTTGCCCCTGCCAGCTGATGTGCCCAACGTGACCGACGAGCTCCTTGCCCAAACCGCCACCCTGACCCAGCGAAAATGAAGTTCATAGCCTCGACCGCCTTTACGAAAACCGACCACGCCGCCGCTCTCGATACGCTCGCTGGGCTCGGCTTCCGTGAAATCGACTTGTTGTCGATCAACGACTGGGGGCTTGTTTCCCCTGCCTTGCTCGTCGCCGACTTCGATGCGGCTGTGGATCGCGTTCGCTCGGTGCTCGAACCGCGCGGCCTGAAGGCCGTCAGTCTCAACACCGCCTTTACGCCTCAACTTTTCGAGCGCGAGGATGAAGCGGAAAACGAACGCCGCCGCGAGCAAGTACGGGCAGTGTGCCGGTTCATGGTCGAGATGGGCATCAAAATCGGTGCGCACTATCCGGGTTACATCGCCGACTGGAAAAACGACCCCGAGGGTGTCTTCGCATCGACGGTGGAAACCCTCCGCGAGGTCCAGGCAATCGCCCGCGAACACGGCGTAACCCTTGCGCCGGAAATTCACGCGAAGACGCCCTTCGAAGCGCCGGACAACGCCCGCCGGCTCATTAATACGGAGATTCCGGGTATCCCGTACACGTACGAACCATCGCATTTCATCATCAGCGGGCTCGATGGCAAGGCTACCGACGACCTGCTCGACGGCGCTACGCATTGCCACTTCCGCACGTGCGCGGAGGGGCAAATTCAAGCTGCCCCGCCAGACGGTTTTGACGCGCTCGACTGGATGATGGACCGCCTCCGCGCCCGAAACTACGACGGCTACATTTCCATCGAATACCTCCCCGGTGCCGAGTTTTCCGTCGAAAACGCCATCCGCACCCTCCTCGAACGCTACGGCTAAGCGACGCTCTGCTTCGTTCTCGAAATCACCGCCTTCGGCGGTGTCGGGAAAGGTTCGCACTCGACGGACCTTCCAGAAGTGCAGCGCTTGCGTAACTCCGGGTGTTCCCCGTAAAACCTCAGTATGAAAATCCTTTTCATTGGCGGGACGGGTACTATCTCCACTGCGTGCAGCCGCCTGGCGGTGGACCTCGGGTATGAGGTCGCTTTGTTGAACCGCGGCAAACGGCCGGTTGAGATTCCCGGCACGCGAAAAATCGTGGCGGACATCCACGATCCGGCTTCGGTGGAAAACGCCCTCGGAGGCGAGCGATTCGATGTCGTCGCGAACTTCATCAACTTCATGCCCGAGCACATCGAGCGCGACCTCGAGCTTTTCAAGGGCCGCGCGGGCCAGTATTTGTTTATCAGCTCTGCCTCGGTCTACCAGAAGCCGCTCGCAACCTACCTGGTGACAGAATCGACTCCGCTGAAGAACCCCTTCTGGCAGTACTCGCGCGACAAAATCGCCTGCGAGGAGCGCTTGAACCGCGCTTACCGCGAGGATGATTTCCCGATGGTCATCGTACGCCCGTCGTACACCTACGACGATAAGCTGTTTCCGTTGGCGGTTGGCGGCGGAGCGCATTTCACAGTAGCGGACCGGATGCTGAAGGGCCTCCCGGTCGTGATTCATGGTGACGGCAGCTCCCTCTGGACGAATACCCACGCCGACGATTTCGCCAAGGCCTTTGTCGGGCTTTTCGGCAACCCCCAAACCCTCGGCGAGGCCTTCCATATTACCTCTGACGAAGTTTTGAGCTGGCGACAGATATACGAAACGCTGGCCCATGAGCTCGGTGTCGAGGCTAACGTCGTCTACGTCCCGTCGGACTTCATAGCGCAGGTGGATCCCGGCCAGGCGGCCGGCTTGCTCGGCGACAAGGCCTACAGCGCGGTACTGGACAACACCAAGATCAAGCGCTTCGTGCCGACCTACCAGGCCACGATCCCGCTGCGCGAAGGCTTTCGCCGCAACCTTGTATACTACCACGCTGACCCCTCGCGCAAAGCCATCAGCGAGCGTGAGAACGCCTCAATCGAAAAAATTCTCGCGGCCTGGGGCCGCATCGATCCCGCAAGATCGGGCAAAACGTAGCGGCACATCTTCCGGCTTACGGCTTGCGATAGTCTCCCCCTGGCAGCATCGTCGCCCGACGTGATGCTGGAACGATTTTTCCAACTGAAAGCCAACGGCACGACGCCGGGGCGCGAGTTCACTGCCGCACTGACGACGTTTGCCGCAATGGCGTACGTCCTGGCGGTCAACGCCAGCATTCTAAGCAACGCCGGCCTGCCAGCGGACGCCGTCATCGTAGCGACAGGCCTAGCTGCCGCCGCCGGATGTTTCCTGATGGCGGCGCTGACGAACTATCCGATCGGCCTGGCACCGGGGATGGGCACGAACGCCTACTTCGCCTTCGTGATTGTGCTCGGCATGGGCGTGCCCTGGCAGGGGGCACTCGCGCTGGTCTTCTGGAATGGGGTGCTGTTCCTGGCGTTGTCCGTCTCTGGCTTGCGGAGGCAGGTTGCGGAGGCGATTCCCGTGGGCCTGCAGGTCGGCATCCAGGCCGGTATCGGGTTTTTCATTGCATTCCTCGGCTTTCAGGATGCGGGCCTCGTTGTCCCCAACGACGCCACAATGATCGCCCATGGCAACCTGACCAGTCCGCCCGCTTTGCTGGCCGTCGGGGGGCTTTTCCTGATCGTCGCGCTGACGGCCCGCAAGGTTCCCGGCGCGATTCTCATCGCGCTTGCCGCGCTGACGGTTACCGGACTGTTCCTTTCCGGCGAGGACGGTCCACTGACGCAAATACCGGGTAGCGTGGTCGAAGCGCCGACGGGCATCGGCGAGACCTTTCTCGCGCTCGACTGGTTTTACCCGTTCCGCGAACTGGGCGCGCTAAGGGTGCTGTTTGTGCTGCTGATTCTCGACCTTTTCGACTCCCTCGGCACAATCATCGGGCTGTCGCGCAGGGCGGGCCTGATGGACGAGAATGACCGCCTGCCAAAGATGGACCGCGCGCTCGCCGCTGATGCCGGCGCAACCATCCTCGGCGCCCTGTTCGGAACCTCGACCACAACGAGCTACATCGAGAGCGCCTCGGGCATCGAAGCGGGCGGACGTACCGGGCTGGTGCCCGTGATTGTCGGCGCGCTCTTCCTGTTGGCGATCTTCCTGCATCCGCTAATCGGCGCGATTCCAGCAGTCGCCACCGCACCTGTGCTTATTTACGTGGGTTTGCTGATGGGGCAGAGCCTCGGGGATGTCCGCGGTAAGGAGGTCGCCGAAGCGCTGACCGCCGTGCTGACCGCGCTGGCGATCCCGCTGTTTTTCAGCATCACTCACGGGATCGCGCTTGGCCTGCTGCTATACCTCGCGGTCAGGCTTGCCACGGGCCGCTGGCGCGAAATCCGCATCGGCACCGCACTCGTCGGGTTGCTCTTCGTTATGTTCTACGCCTTGGAATAACGACGGCATTCTCCAGCGGCAGCCTGACGCGACGGCTCCGCGCGCCTTACCGAATAGATCGGTAGATTGAAAGCCGCGTGGCGGCTTCGGATGCTTTTGGCGCAGAGCGGCGTTCGCGACGACGAGGCTGGGCCTACAGGCCCAGCCGTCGCCCTCGCTGCCTTGCTCTGCATCCAAAATCATCTCGATCATTTTACCGACCTCTCCGGCAAGATGGTATAAAGGTTTCCGCTGTCGCCAGCCTGTAGCATCGTGCTTCCCCTGCGGCTTCAGGGGCTTGACGTGCGGACCGAAGCAGGCGGGATCATCGGGCGGCGCGCAGACGCGTTTCGAGCTCGGTGACGGCCGCCTCCCATTCGCTTTCGCCGGGAATCCAGGGGCCGGCCTCGAGCAGGCGGTCGCCGCTGTAAAAACGGTGGACTTCCGCGAGGTCCAGCAAAGGGGTGCCAGCAGCTCTGCCCTGCATCAGGCGTTCGTCGAGCTCCATGCCAAGAGCGAAAAAGCGCGTCGTCTGGGGGCCGGGTTCTCCTTCCTCGATCGAGTCGGTATAAAAGCCGGCATAGATCACATGGGCGGATTCCGGATCGCTCCAAAAGGCATCCTGCGGCTCGAAGCCCACCAGCAGCGGATAGTTGGCCAGAAACCGCACTTGTTGTTGAGCAATCGCCCGCAAAATGACCTCGTCGGGCATCCGTGGGCCCTCGGGCTGCGAAGGCGCTGGGGCCGCCGCAACCCGAGCCTCGGGCGTGGGGGCACGCTCAAAGCTCTTGAGCAGTGCCAGAGCCAGGAGAATCACAATGACGACAAGAGGGATTCCGAGCGCCAAATAGACCGGCAAGAGCGACTTCTTTTTTCGTTTTCGACGAGAGGACTGGGCGGGCATGGTTCGAGAGGTATCACCTGTGCGGGAGCCCGCCGCAATCGCCAATCGCAGCCCCCGCCTCACCTCGCGGTCCTTCTCTAAAAAAACGTAAAAGATTGTCTTTCGAGCCCGGAAAGCCTTGCTTTGACGCCGTCGTGGCCAGCCGAGGATCAAAAGCAGGATTTGGGGTGCGTTCTGCCGTACGGGCCCTGATAGTCGAGGAGGGGCATCTACTGACCGTCCAGATGCAGCGTCCGCGGGATTCCACGTTCTACATTCTTCCGGGCGGTGGCCAGAATCACGGGGAAACGCTGCAGGATTCCCTCCGACGCGAGTGCGGGGAAGAGCTGGGCGTGGCGCCGCTGGTCGGTGAAATCGCCTACATTCGCGAATACATTGGGCGCAACCACGAGTTTTCCCAGTACCACCGGCAGTTTCACCAGCTCGAGGTGGTCTTTTTCTGCCAATTGCCCTCCGAGGCCAGGGTTCGGGCGGGCTGGCAAACGGACCGGCATCAGGTCGGTTTCCGTTGGATCCGCTTAGACGAGCTAAACGACCATAATTTCTTTCCCCGCGCCCTGAAGGCTCACCTGCACGATGGCGAGTTTGTCTTCCCTTCGATCTACCTTGGGGATATCAACTGAGGCCGGGGAGCGGCCTATGGTCTTGCGTTTCTTCCCGCTGCAAACCCGGGTGCGGAGGTACTGCCGGTGCTCGCGGACTTTCGCGGATGATCGCTTGCGCTCAAGCGAAAACCGCGTTTGGTCTCGGCATGTCCCGCTTCCTTGTCCCCGCTCTGTTTTTGCTAACGATGGCTTCCGCTCCTGCTGAAGAGATTTCCCTTGGTGCAAGCCTCCCTGAGGTGACGGTACCCAACTCGGAGGGTGAGACCGTCGACCTCGCCGAAGCGGGTGCCGAGGGATACACGCTGGTGTACTTTTACCCGAAGGCCGACACGCCGGGTTGTACGGCTCAGGCTTGCTCGCTGCGCGACGCATTCGCTTACCTCTCCGACGCGGGCGTCCGAGTTTTTGGCGTGAGTGGCGACTCCGTCGCCGACCAGGCCGCATTCAAGGAAAAGTACTCGCTTCCCTTCACCCTCTTGGCCGATACGGAGAGCAAGGTCATGGATGCCTTTGGCGTCCCACGCCGGGGAAGCTTCGCCAGTCGGCAGGCTTTCCTTTTCAAAGACGGTGAACTCGTCTGGCGTGACCTCCGAGCGTCCACGCAGAAACAGGCCGACGACGTGCGCAGCTTCCTCGAGAGCTGAGGCAGGTTAGCCGTCCTTGGAGTCTGGATTAGCCTCGCCATCCCCTCCCGCGAGGCTTTCGGAAGCGGTTTGGCCAGCTTTGGGGATTGCAAACCGTCGTCGGAGGGACCGCCCGACGATGATCGCGGCGGCAAGTAGCCCCCCGGCGATGAGCCATGGGCCGATGCCGCGGCTGGTCACTGCCTCGCCGAGCCAGATAAAGGCCAGCAGGTGCAGGCTGAGGATTGGGACGGACAACTTCAGATTGCGCTTGAGGGGGATGCCGATCAGCGGGACCCCATAGTTCTGCACGGCGAGCGGAATTGGTGAAAACCGGCACAGCAGCAGGATGCCCGTCTGGGTGTCGGCCCGGAAGTTCGCGAGGGCTGGCCAGCGTTTCAGAATGAAGCGCTCGAGGAGGGGCCGGAACAGCCCGCGGGCAAGCCCATGGCTCAGCGAAATCGTGGTGGCCAGTCCGAGCAGCCCCAGAAAGGTGCCCCACCACGGTCCGAACCGGGCTCCGACGAGCACCCAGAGCGGTGAAACCGGCACACCGGCGGCGGGTCCAATAAGCAGGACCACGATGATCGCTCCGGGCGGGGCTGACTCGAGCCACTGCTGGAGGTGCCTCAAAGATTCGGTCAAATCCGTCAGTAACGCGTCCACGGGATCACGGGTGTTCGTCGGGTCGATCAGCGCTCGCTTCGGGCTGCCGTTCCGCGCCCGGCTCGACTGAGAAGCGCACATGGTCGATCTCGAGCCAGTCGCCGGGGTACTGCCGCTGCACAGCGACGCTGAGGCGGGCGTGAGTGGCGGCCTCTGGCGCGCGCGCAATTGTCGTCAACGGGAGCCAGGAGTGCTCGCCGGGTGGCACCGTGTCGACGTTCGACGAGCCGAGACGCGCGCCATTGGCGTCCAGCCACCGGATGCCGATTTCGATGCGGGCATCGGCGGTAAATTGCCCGCGTGCATGAACCCGCAGAGCGTAGCAGCTGCCGGGTTTGACCGAGAGCTCACGGCGCAGGCGAGCGAGGAGCTGCCCTTCCAGCAGCAGGACGCGGCCTTGCGTCATCCCGCCCTCGCGTCGATGCCAGCGAAAGCCTTCGCTGTGGATGCCGAGCACGTCCCAGCTACCGTCGAGGGACTTCCCGCGAACGCCGGGCGTTCCCGGGCTTTCGAGACCGGCAGCGTCACCCTCAATGAGAGGAGTCTCGAAGGTCAGTTCCACGCGGGTTTGCCACGTTCCGAGGTCATGTTTCCGCTGTCCGAAGCGCGGTCGCATCAGCCAGCCGACCAGCGAGGAACCTAGCAGCTCCGAATCGCGGAAAAGCGCCATCGCCGGACCGCGGGCGGCGTTCAAGCGTTGCAATTGCGCCTCGGAGGGCGCTGGCTCTGCCCCGGCCTCGGCCCAGAGCTGATAGAGCTCCGAGAAGGCGGCTGTGACGTCGAAAGTGCGGACGGTCCGGCGGACCCGCTCCCAGGTCCTGGGGCTGCGCGAGCGCCGCTCGGCTTCCCAGAGGTGCCCGCGCAGGCGTTCGCAGGTTGCGGGCGGGAAGAGCGCGAGTTGGCTGGGCCACATCCAGTATTTCAGCCAGGTTCCTGGTGGCGGTTGCTGCAGCCAGATTTGCTCGAGCTCGCCGAAGAAGGCGCGCATCGGTTCGGCGGACTCCCTGTAGTAGCCGTGAAAAAAGTCGTTGAGCAGCGCGCTGGTGGTTTGCTCTGGATCCCACAGGAGTTGGGCGGCCACCCAAAGCTTCGGAGCGTCGAAGCCCCAGATGGGCACACCCTCGGCGAAAAAGCCGTCGACGCCCGCCAGGTGCAGAAAGCGGATTGAATCTGCCAGCAGGTGCGGTGCGTGCCGGGGGATGACGTACGGGCCGCCCTCGTAGTAGTCCCAGGTGCCGAGGCGGCGAGCGCCGGTGAGCCCCCAGCGCAGGACGTTTCGTTGGTCTTCCTGCCGAAAGTCAGGGTCGAACCACTGGTGTCGGTCCGCAGTCATCCAGGGCATGACGTGCGGGTGGACCGCAAACTCCGGCGGTGCCTCAGTCCAGAAATAGGCCAGGACGCTTAAAACCGGGCCTTGTTGGCTGGTCCACGCAAACAGTCGTTCCGCAACTCGGTTGGCGAAGCCGAAGACCAAGGGAGTGTAATTTGGGCGCCTCCGAAAGTAGCGAAAGGGCTCGACCTGCGAAAGGCTGGCAGGCGACTCGTCGAAGAGCACGGTGTCGGTCGGACTCAGGGACAGAGTGTGCGCCTCGGGATTCTGGGCGAAATAGGTTTCGGCGCGTTCGGCGACAAACGTCGCGATGCCCTTGGCTGCGTAGTGTGGCTGTGCGCCTCTGCCGCCGGTGGTGGGTGCCGACCGGCCACTAACGGTCGAAATGAACTCCGGATAGTCCGCCTGGACCTCGGGCGTGATGAGGTTCTGGATGTTGTGGTTGAATGCGGCGTCTCGGCGCATGCCATTGCGGTGGCTCCACTCGGCTTCGATCCGGTGCAGCAGCCACCGGTCGGCAAAGGCGGGGGATTCGCGGAGCAGCCCAGTCGGCACGTGAAAATCGTCCGCAGCGGGATATTCCGCCCCGAGTTCGCCCGGGGTGTACCACCGGATGCCATAGGCCGACTGAAGATGGCGCGCCACGGCGAAATACGTTCCGGCAGGTTCCCATCCTGCAGCCGCCCAGCCGTTGGGCAGGCCGCGTAACCAGTAGCCGTCGCGGGGCGCGCTGCCGGTGTCGACGGGCGGGTCCTCTGGCGCCCATTGTGCGGCGGCTGCTCCCAGGTAGATCGTGAAGTCCGGTACGGCCCCTTCCGGAAGGGCCGTTTCTCGTGTGACCCGTGCGTCGTCCAGCACCCGCGGCAGATTTGATTCGAGCAGCTGGACCGCGCGTTCGGTCCAAGAGTCACCTTCGGGCTCTGCAACAATGTCGATGTGGATGGCCGCTTCCGCATCGGCATGGCTTGCAGGGGCGCCAGCTAGCACGGAGAGCAGCACCAGAGCAGCGTTCCTGGCACGGTAACTCATTTTGCGGCTTTCGCTTCCGGATTGGTGTTGTAGTCCGGCAGGCAGCGGCGGAGCCATGCACGGTGAACTTCGGCGGGCGCGGCGGCGTCGAGATCGCGCAACTCGGCCCATGCTTGCGGCAGCTCCGAATCGTCTTCGTTCAGCAGGTACCGTTTTACGCGAGGGTGCCGGGTGGGGGCAAAGGCCTCTCCTTCGCGGATGATCTCCTCGAACAGTTTTTCGCCAGGGCGCAAGCCCGTGTAGTGGATCGGGATGTCGATGTCGGGCCGGAAGCCGCTGAGTTCGATCATGCGCCGGGCGACATCGTCGATAAAAAGGGCTTTTCCCATGTCGAGCACGAAGAGGTCGCCACCTTCGCCGAGCACCGCGCATTGGAGCACCAGGCCAACGGCCTCCGGGATCGTCATGAAGTAGCGCTGCATCTTCGGGTGCGTCACGGTGACCGGCCCGCCTGCGGCAATCTGGCGCTGAAAGCGTGGCAGCACGCTGCCCGACGAGCCCATTACATTGCCGAAACGGACCGCCGAGAACCGGGTGCGGTTCTCCGGTCGCTGCTGCACCTCAAGCAGGGCCCGCTCGGCCAGCCGTTTGCTGGCGCCCATGACGCTGCTCGGGCGAATCGCCTTGTCGGTGGAGATCAGGATGAAGCGTTCCAGGCCCAGGGCGCTGACGGTTTCGGCCAGGTCGAGGGTGGCGAGGGTGTTGTTGCGGAGCGCCTCGTAGGGCTCTCGCTCCATGATCGGAACGTGTTTGTAGGCGGCGGCGTGAAATAGGATCTGCGGCTGCGTTTCCTCCAACAGCCGACGGATGCGCAGGCGGTCGGAGACATCTGCCACCACGGGTTCGAGCCGCTGCCCGTAGCCGAGCTCCAGCAATTCTTGCTCGATTTCGTAAAGGAGGTATTCGGACTGATCCAGCAGGGTCAGCTTGCGGGGATTGAGCCCCATGATCTGGCGGCTCAGTTCCGAACCGATCGAGCCTCCCGCGCCCGTGACCATGACGTTCGCGCCCTCGATCAGCTTCCCGATGACTTCGTTTTCGAGCGACACAGGTTCCCGCCCGAGCAGGTCTTCGATGCGGACTTTTCGGGCGTGTCGCAGATGGGCGGTTTGCGGAGCCAGTAGCGAAATTTCCGGAACGATGCGCAGCACAAGGCCTTCTTCCTTGGCGGCCTGATTCCAGGTTTGCAGGCGTTCGGGCGGCGGGCGGTTGATTGCCACGACGATCTCCTGCACCCCCTTGCCGGCCACGAGGCGCACAAAATCTTCCGGGATTGGCTCGATCCTCAGGCCGTGCAGCTGACGCCCTTGCTTGGCAGGGTCGTCGTCCAGCAGAGCGACTACCTCGTATCCATTGCTCGCGGTCGACAGCGCTTCCGCCATGAGGCGGTCGCCGAGATCCCCGGCACCGATGATGGCCACTCGCCGTCGCATCTCCTTCGGCGAGCGGCTGCCGTCAAATCGCTCGAACAAGCTCCGCAGCGCCAGGCGGAATCCGCCGAGAAAGAGGGTGGAAAGGGCCGCATCGGCAAGGATCAGCCTTCGCGGAAAGCTTAGTTCCAAGGAGCCGACTTCAAAGGCGATCAGCGCAATAAGGCACGCCAGGCTTGTCGCATAAAAGATCCGCAACAGGTCTGGAATGCGGAAATAGGCCAGGAACACCTTAAACTGCCCGAACTTCCAAAGGAGGCTGGCTTTCAGCGGGAGGTACCACAGCGCTGGCGAGAGGTCGTTCCGGATCGAGCGTTCATCCAGGGTATCGATGAAGCTGACCAGATAGGCCGCCAGGAGAGCGCCCGCCAGGCAGAAAATCTGCCCTGCGATCGAAACGGCCTCGGTGTGGCGCTTCAGCCAGGGAAGCACCTGCTGGCTGTATTGGTAGAGGCGTTCTTTCGCGTGTGCGTACATGGCGTTAGCGGTGGTTCCAGCAGGTGCGTACCACCTCGATTACGCGGGCGCGTTGTCCATCGCTCAATCCGGAACCGCTCGGCAGGCACAATCCCCGGGCAAAGATGTCGTCAGCGATCTCTCCTCCCGCCGTGAGGGCGCCGGCGAAAACCGGTTGCTGGTGCATGGGCTTCCAGACCGGGCGGGCTTCGATCCGGACGGCATCGAGTGCGTCGATGATCCGGGCGGGCTCGGGCGCTCCCGCAGTCGGGTCGAGCAGCAGACAGGTTAGCCAGTGGTTGGGGCGACCGGTCGCCCCGACGGGGTT
>JBHJGW010000016.1:0-16567 GCA_050331415.1 Opitutales bacterium
GAGCACCTCGGTCAGCAGGTTCTGGCTCTGCACGCGTACCAGCGTGGGTGTATTGTCGAGTGTGCCGAGGGTCAGGGCGGCGTGCAGGCGGTCGTCGAGGGTGCTGCGGAACAGGTGCAGCTGAAATTCGCCCATCGGCAGCTGGAAGGGCTGCGTGCCGACGGGTGCGATGAGCTTGTCACGCTGGTGCCGGTATTCGATCAACTGAGCGATGCTGACCATTTTCAGCCCGTGGCGCTCTTTGAATGCGATCAGCTCCGAAAGCCGCGCAACCGAGCCATCATCGTTGAGAATCTCGCAAATGACGCCGGTAGGGGGCAGGCCCGCGAGCAGGGCTAGATCGACCGCGGCTTCGGTATGGCCCGCCCTTTGCAGGACCCCGCCGGGCCGGGCTTGCAGTGGAAAGATGTGGCCGGGTGAGACGAGCATGTCGGGCGTGCTTTCCGGGTCACCGAGCAGGCGGATGGTCCGGCAGCGGTCGTATGCGCTGATCCCGGTGGTGATGCCTTCGGCGGCGTCGACGCTGACGGTGAAATCCGTACCCTGAGCTTCCCGATTTTGGGCCACCATCCGCTGAATGCCCAGCCGCTGAAGCTGGTGCGCCACGGTCGGCACGCAGATCAGACCGCCGGCCTGCCGAATCATCAAATTAACTGTTTCCGGCGTTGCTTTGGCGGCGGCCATCACGAGGTCACCCTCGTTCTCCCGGTTTTCGTCATCGGTGACGACCACGGGGCGTCCTTCAGCGATCTCGGCGACCGCTGCTTCGATGGTGTCGAATGCCTCCAATGCAGCCTTGTCCTGCGTTGCCAAAACCTGCCCCCCCATGCGTTCCAAAGGTGCAGGTGGAGGAAAAACTGGCAAGGGTGAATGCGAGGTGGACGCAGGCACGCCATCCGCTCACGTTGGCGAGTGCCGATGACCGACCTTCCGCCACCCGAGGCTCCCGTGCCCATCCCCTTGCCCGGGATTGACTATGACGCGCTGGCTCGTCGCTTGGGTGAGGCAAACCTGCGGAAGCGGCTCGAGCACGAGCAGGGGTTGAACCGCGATGTCGTCAAAGGCCGCAAGGGCTGGCGCCTGCGCAAGCAGGTAAACCTAACCGTCATCGCCAGATGGACGCTCATGTTGACGGGGCTTTTTGACCGGGGACGACGAAACCTGCTGCAGTTTTCGGTCGAACGCAGGGACCTGTTTTTGCCGCGCCTGCCCGAAGCCTTCGATGGCGCGCGGATTCTTCACCTGACCGACATCCATGCCGACTGCCACCCGGATCTGATGCCCGCCCTGATCTCTCGGGTAAAGGGTTTGGCGGGAGAATTCGATATCTGCCTCAATACCGGCGACTTCCGTAACCATGATTTAGGTGGGTTCCAGACCAGCACTGAGATGACCCGCCAGCTATGCGAGGCGATCGCGACGCAACACGTCGCCGTGTTGGGCAACCACGATTTCATCGAAGTCGTGCCGGAGCTCGAACAGGCCGGGATGCGGGTGCTGCTCAACGAGTCCATTCCTTGGAGGCGAGAGGGCGAACAAGTCTGGTTGGTCGGCGTCGATGATTCGAGTCGGTACAATACGGATGACTTCGATCGGGCGATGCCCGACATCCCGACCGGAGACTGCATTATCCTGCTCTCTCATGGCCCGGATGTCTTTCGTGAGGCGGCGCAGCGTGGCTGCGACCTGCAACTCAGCGGCCATTGCCACGGAGGCCAAATCGCGTTGCCGGGCGGCATGCCGCTAGTCACCCGCAGCTTCGCGCCCAACCGCGTTTGCGTGGGTACCTGGCAGCAAGGCAGCATGCTCGGGCATACCTCGCGCGGCGTCGGGGGTACCTTGCCCGTGCGCTTCTTCTGTCCTCCGGAAATCGGGCTGTTCACCTTGCGCCGTGGCCCGCTCGAACAAAATCTCTTTGGAAAACGGCCCTTTAGACGCAGCGATTGACAACAGCGGTAGCGTGGGCATCAAGTTGAGGTTCGCTCGCGATCGAGCGCAGTGCTCGTATGCCACAGATACTCCAGAATGATTACCCGGAAAAACTCCACCCATTGATCCGGCTCGGGGCACGGGGGACTGGTTATCAGGATCCGCTTCCGTACCGGGAGAAGTTTGAGCTTTCGGAGAGCGATGAACTGGAGCTCTTGAGACTGGCTCAAGATTGCCGTTTCGATGAATTAAACTGCGGAAATCCCGCCGTATGGGCACCGTTTCATGCGACCCGTGCACTCGGTCAGGTTGGGGGTGCCGATTTAGTCGAGCCGTTATTGACCTTGCTGAACAGCGTCGAAGAGGATGACGACTCGATGCACGAGGCAATTCCGCAGGCTCTGGCTTGGATCGGACCTGCGGCGCTCGCGCACGTCGATGCCGCGATGTTCGATCCGAACTTGAACAGCCAAGCCAAGGCTAGCCTTACAGGGTTTTATGCAGAGCTGGTTCTTAAGCATCCGAACACCCGCCCTCTCGCCGTAAAATCGCTTGTGGGGATAATTAGCAATTTTGCCAAGTTCGAATCGAGCACCAACGGGCTGGTGATCTCCTATTTGATCGATTTTCAGGTGAAAGAGGCCCTTCCGACGATCCGTTTCGCTTATCTCTCCAACTGCGTGGATGAGACTGTCCTGGGCGATTTCGACGACGTCGTCGAAGCCATGGAAACCCTTCCCTCCGGAAAATCTTAAATCGTAAGCGGGGCTAGCTGTACTGGCGGCGGAGGGAGGTCGGCAGGATGCCGAGTTCTTCGCGGTACTTGGCGACGGTGCGACGGGCGATTTTAATGTCTTCCTCGGCCAGCAGGCGGACAATCTCCTGGTCGCTGTACGGTTTGGCTGAGTTTTCCGTTTCGATAATGTGCGCGATGCGCTCTTTCACACTCTTGTTGGAGACGGCTTCGCCATTCTGGCCCTGGTAGCCGGGGGTGAAGAAATATTTGAATTCGAAAACGCCGTGCGGGGTTTCCATGAACTTGTTCGCAATCGCTCGGGAAACCGTAGTTTCGTGCACGCCGACTTTCTCCGCAATCTGGTTCATGGTCAGCGGGCGCAGGGCGCGAACGCCTTCCTCGAAGAACCCGCGCTGGTACTCGAGGATTTCCTCGCTGATGCGCTTGATGGTGTTCTGGCGCTGCTCGATCGAACCAATCAGGAATTTGCCGCTGCGGATCTGCTCGCGTAAATATTCGCGGTCTTTGCCACGCACCTCCCCCTCGGCCATCATCCGCTTGTAGCGGTTGCTGATACGCAGCCGGGGGATGTAGTCACCGTTGAGCGTGATTGTCCAGTCGTCGCCGTCCTTCTCGATGGTGACATCGGGTTCAATCACTCGGTTGAGATCTTCGCCGAAACGCCTGCCCGGCGCGGGATCGAGTGTCGCGATGTCGGCTAGCGCTTCCTGGACGTCGTCGACGTCCACACCGAGCTTGCGCGCAATTTCGGGAATGCGTCGGCGCAATAGCTTGTCGCAGCACTCGCGGACAATTCGGGCGGCCAGACTGCCGCCTTTGCCCTGTACCCGCAGTTGCGTCAGAAGGCACTCCTGCAAATCGGCGCAACCGATGCCGGGCGGGTCGAGAGTCTTAATGATCTCCGCCGCGCGCTGCATATCGTTGAGGGGCAGCTGCGCCATCAACGCGAGGTCCTGCAGCGACATCGTGAGGTAGCCGCGGTCATCGAGGCTGCCCACGATGTACTCGATCGCTGCCCGCTCGGTGTCGCTCAGTTCGGCCAGTTCGGCCTGACGGATCAGGTGTTCCTGCAACGACGTCTCGCTAACGAGGGAGTCGAAGAAATGCTGGCGCCGTTCGGCGTCGTCTGCCGTGTAGTGGCTTGCGCCGCTTTCCTGGGCGAAGTATTCGCGATAGTCCTCGGTCAGGCGACTCAACGCGGAATAATCGTCGTCGCTGAGGCGCATGTCGCCTTCCTCGGCGCTGTTTTCCGTGCTGGTGTCACCATCGGCACTCTGCTGTTCGAGGCTGATGCCCTCGGTGGGCAGCTCCTCGAGTGCCGGGTTTTGCTGGAGTTCTTCGAGGATGGTGTTGCGAAGCTCGAGAGCCGGCGCCTGCAGGATCTTCAGCGATTGCCGCAGCTGCGGCGCGAGTACCAGTGACTGCGCCTGCTTTTGAACCTGATGTAAACCTTGGCTTCCCATGGGAGTGTTCCTTTACCCCTGTATGAGATAGCGCGCGGAGGCATTCGCGCCATCATCACCGTAGAGGTCTTTAATGTAGACGGCTAGTTTTTCATTGGTGGGGCCATAACCACCGCTGTAGAGGTACATTTCGAGTTCGCGCAGCAATTCGTAGGCGCTGTCGTAGCGCTTTTCCCGGTCGCGAGCGAGCGAGCGGTGAAGGATGGCGTTGAGCTCCTCGTCGATGCCTTCGCGCAGCTCCCGAAAATCCGGGATGTCCATGTGCAGGATGCGGTCGCGAGTGTGCTCCGAGGTTTCACCTTCGAAAATGTTGTAGCCCAGCAGCAGCTCGGTGAGAACGATGCCGCAGGGAAAAATGTCAGCCCGGGCGTCCGTGACTTCCTTTCGGGCCTGCTCGGGGGACAGATACTCATCCTTGCCGGCAATGACCTCGCCCTCCTCGTTGTACATGAGGTCGAGCGCCTTGGCGATACCGAAGTCCGTCAGCTTCACGTCCCCCTCGTAGGAAACCATCACGTTTTTGGGCCCAACATCGCGATGGACGATGCCAAGGGGGCGCCCCTGCAGATCGCGCTTCAAATGCGCATAAGAAAGGCCACGGCAAATACGGGAGACGATGAACGTGGCCAAATTGATGGGGACGAGCTGATCGGTCTCGATGTGGCGGTTGATGAAGTCTTCGAGGTTCATCCCGTCCACATACTCCATCACCATGAAGTAAAGATCACCGATCGAGCCGAGGTGGTAGGTCTGTACGATGTTGGTGTGGATCAAATCCGCCACCAGCCGGGCCTCGCCAATGAAATTGCTCCGGAATTCCGGGATCGCCGAATACTCTTCTTTGATGAGCTTGATGCCGACCACCTTGCTGAAGCTGTGGGTGCCGTGCTGCCGTCCCTCATAAACGACGCCCATGCCCCCCTCGGCTATCAGCCGGGTAAGCTCGTAATGGATTTCATTGAAGACGTGTCTGAGGCCCTCCACGTCGACTATCAAAATGCCGAGCTGTACGGGGCGACAAGCCAAATAACGCAAAAAAATAGCATGGAACCTGCTCAGCCCTGTTCAGCCGGGGCTTTAACCGCCTCGTGCACCGCCACAATACCCAGCGTGAGCGGCCATGCGTGCACCTTTTCGAAGCCCGCTTCACTCACTTGCGCGGAAAGCTGAGGTCGGCTCGGAAAGCTTTCGATGGAGCCCGCCAGATACTCGTAGGCATCCTTCCGCCGCGTCACCAGCGCCGCAAGACCGGGGAGCAAGGTTTTGAGATAGAAATAATAAAATGGCCGGAACCAGGCGTACGGTTGGGAAAATTCCAGAATCAGCGCCGCG
Source organism: Opitutales bacterium (assembly GCA_050331415.1). GTDB lineage: Bacteria > Verrucomicrobiota > Verrucomicrobiia > Opitutales > Cerasicoccaceae > DAIQNO01. The sequence continues at coordinate 5,482 of JBHJGW010000016.1, forward strand.
CCTCCCGGCCGAAGGACCCGGTACATCTCGCGCAGGCCGCGCTGGCGGTCTTCAAAGTTGCGCACTCCGAAGGCAATCGTGACGACGTCAACGGCACCGTCAGGCAGCGGCAGCGCCATAGCATCGCCGGTTTCAAAGCGCAACGCCGGCTCCATTTCTGCGGGGTTAGCCAGTCGAGCGGCCTTGAGCCGAGCCTCATCGAGCATGGGCTCACAGAAGTCCATCCCGATGATTTCCGTTTCGGCAGGCAGGGCACGTCGGAGGACGAGGGCGACATCGCCGGTGCCAGTGGCGAGATCCAACACTGAGCGAGGGGCGTGTGCTTTCACGCGGCGCGTTAAGAACCCTCGCCACAGGTAATCCACGCCCCCGCTCAGCACGTGGTTGGCAACATCGTACCGCCGGGAAATCCCGGCAAACATCTGATTAACGGCGGCTCCTTCTGGCATGGCAAAGCGTCATCATCGCAGAAAGTCCCGTAAAGTCCACTTTTGAAGGGCTATCGTCCGGTTTCGAGAAGCGGACTTTTGTGAAAAGGAGTTGCGCGGAGAGGCGCGCGGGACAACGATCTCCGGTTTGCATGGGTAACTCTTTCGGCAATTTGTTTCGCATTTCAACCTGGGGGGAGAGCCACGGCGGCGGCGTCGGGGTCGTGGTCGATGGGTGTCCACCACGCTTGCCCTTATCCGAGGCGGATATCCAATTCGAGCTCGACCGGCGCCGCCCTGGTCAGAGCGACATCACGACGCCGCGAAAGGAAACTGATACCGCGACCATCGTCAGCGGGGTTTACGAGGGGCTCACCCTCGGCACGCCGATCGCGATCTACGTACCGAATAAGGATCAGCGGCCCGAAGCCTACGCGGAGATGCGGGAGAAATTTCGCCCGAGTCACGCCGATTTTACCTATCAAACGAAGTTTGGCCACCGCAACCCTGAGGGCGGCGGGCGCAGCAGCGCCCGCGAGACCATCGGGCGGGTCGCTGCTGGAGCCATTGCCAAGAAGGCTCTCGCACTTACCGGCAAAGTTGAGATTCGCGCCTACATCGAGCAAATCCACGACATCAGCGCGCCCTGTTTATTGGCCTTTCCAACGCTCGACGCCGTCGAAGCCTCTCCCGTGCGCTGTCCCCATGAGGAGACCGCCGCCGCGATGATCGAGCGCATCAAAACGGCTCGCAGCAAGGGGGACAGTGTCGGCGGCGTCATCCGTTGCCGCGTGCGCGGGCTGCCGGTCGGGCTGGGAGTACCGGTGTTCGACCGTCTCGAAGCAGACCTCGCCAAAGCGATGCTGTCGCTGCCCGCCACCAAGGGCTTCGAGGTCGGTAGCGGCTTCAGTGGCACCGCGCTCTACGGCTCCGAACACAACGACGTCTTTGTCAACGAAGAGGCGGGCGTCCGCACGGCGACAAACCGCTCCGGTGGCGTGCAGGGCGGTATCTCCAACGGCGAAGAGCTGACCTTTCGCATCGCCTTCAAGCCGACCGCGACGATCCTGCAAAAACAAGCCACCGTCACCAGCGACGGCTCTCCGACCGAGCTGATGGGCCGGGGTCGGCATGATCCGTGCGTGGTTCCGCGCGCCGTGCCGATCGTCGAAGCCATGACCGCGCTCGTACTCATGGAGCACTGGATGCGGTACCATGCCCAGTGCACCGCGTTTTCCTTCCCCGAGGGCGCGTAACGCCGGTTGGGCTGTGCGCGTTTGTTTTTGAGCTAGGAACCTGTTTCGCCGCTCATTTCGTCGAGACTCGATTCAGCCGCTTCGTCCGTCGCCATTTCGTCCCCTGCTTGACCGTCATCGGCCCGCAGTTCTGGGACGGCCCGCTCGATTTGCTGAACCTGCTGTCGCCAGACGCCCGATTGATCCTGCTCGACGGCGAGGTCGAAAAACCGTCGTGCGGTGGCGTAGTCCTCGGCCTCGGTAGCAAGAACGCCGCGGTGAAACGCCGCTTCAGCGCGCAGAGAGGGCAGGTTGCCACTGGTTTCGGCGACCTGCGCAAGCAACGCGTAGCCAGCTTGCACGCGGGTATCGCCTTGCTCAATGAGGGCAAACGCCTGGGCCATCGTGGCGCGGGTGGCAAGGGGCAGCCCTTCCAGTGAGGCTGCCGCCTGCTGGTAAAGGTTGGCGGCTTCGGCGTAATTGCCTTCCTGGAAGGTCTCATCAGCCACCTTCAGCAAGGCCGCTCCGCCCAAGGAGGTTCCACTGTGTTCGCGGCCGAAAGCGCGGAGCGCTTCGCTGTCACCGACAGCCTCGGCGTATTCCGCCTGCATGGACTCGAATTGTTGCCGTTCGAACATCCGGAAAGCCTGCACCAGCCCGGCGGCAATCAGGGCGACAGCAGCGCCAGTCAGCAGGGCTTTGCCGTTGCGCTGCCACCACAGCCAAAGGCGGTCGTCGAAGCTGGCTTGCGCGAAAGCTTCGTCAACCTCGACCAAATTGCGTTCATCCGGGCCGCGACCGCCGGAAGCGGGCTTCGCGGGCTTGTCGGCCGGGGCATCGCTCTGCTTGGCCTGATCGTCTTTGGCAGGGGGTTGGCTCTTCGAATCGCTCATGGGAAACCCGCAACTTCAACCCATCCCGTCGGCTGTGGCAATCACCGATTTCGGCTCCGTCGGGAGCGCCGTTGGGCGACCTCATCGGTCGGTAGTTTTAGCATGAATGCCCGGATCAACAGCGGCAGATAAGCAAGGCCTCCCAAGCTCAAGACGCTCAGAAGCATCAGCACCACCGTCGGTGCCTGCTCGCTCAGCCCAAAAAACTCGATGACGTAGAGGCCGCCAAAAAACAGCAGGCCAGCGTGGATGATCGCACTTGGCAAAAGGACTAGGAAGAGAAACACTCGCATAGGTGGCGGGAGTCGAAAGAATGAGAAGCGTGGGAAACTTCTCGCAAGGCTCGTTAGGATTACCGCAAAAACAACTGAATGTCAGGCCCCGAAATCAGGTATTTTGCTCGAAGTTGCTCTAGCGGATGGACTTGACGAATGCTTTACAAACGGGGCTCACCGATTACCGAGCTTACCTTGCGCTCGAAAAAGGCCTTTCACCGGCTACGGTGGAGGGCTACTTGGAGGATTTGGGCCAGTTTGCCGCTTATTTGCCCTCAGCACGAGCCTCCTGGGCTGACGTAACGCACGAGGATGCCGCTGGCTGGCTGCACCACCTTGCGATCGAGGGTTATTCGGTGGGCTCGATTGCACGAAAACTTTCCGCGCTACGAACCCTGGCGCGCTTCCTTGTCAGTGAAAATATCCGGAAAGACGACTTTTCGCAGCAGCTGCAAGGCCCCCGGCTCAATCGCAAACTTCCTGGGACGCTTTCGCCGGGAGAGGTAGACCGCCTCCTCGAAGCGCCCGACGCACGCACGCCGGGCGGCCTGCGCGACCGCGCGATGCTCGAATTGATGTATTCCAGCGGCCTCCGGGTCAGTGAGTTGTGTGGGCTGGGGCTGACGGATGTGGATCTCGAGGCGGGCTTCGTGCGGGTATTCGGTAAAGGCAGCAAAGAGCGGTTGGCTCCGGTGGGCTCGCGGGCCTCCGCGGCAATCGCACGTTATCTGGAGGTGGGTCGGCCTTCCCTGGTTAAGCCAAAAACCGGCAGTGCATTATTCCTGAGCGGTTGGGGGCGGGCAATTTCCCGTAAAACCTTTTGGGTCAACCTGCGCGAACACGCCAAGCGGGCCGGCATCGAACAACCTGTCAAGCCGCACCTGCTGCGCCATTCGTTCGCCACGCACATGCTGCTCGGCGGAGCTGATTTGCGCGTTGTGCAGGAAATACTCGGCCACGCCGATATTTCCACAACCGAGATTTATACCCACGCCGCCAACCCTGACCTGGCTGACGAACACGCGCTCTACCACCCGCGCAACCGCGCGGGCCAGGCGGGTTGAGCCGTGCCGGAATCCGGGCCGGAGTGGGTCCTCGCCTGTTGTGATGTTTGCCTTGCGGTGGACGCGACTCTCGCGATAGCTCAGCGATATGTCGCAACCTCACCGTTTCGCAACTCACGCCGTTCACGCCGGCCATACGCCCGACAGCGATTTCTCCGGTCGCGCGGTGCCCATCCACATGACCACGAGTTACGTGTTCCGGGATACGGAACACGCGGCCAACCTGTTCGCGCTCAAGGAACTCGGGCACATTTACACGCGAATTCAGAATCCGACTACAGACGTGCTTGAAACCCGCATGGCGGCTCTGGAAGGCGGCAGTGCGGCACTGGCCCACAGCAGCGGCTCAGCAGCGGTGACCAACGCGATCCTGAACATTGCCAGCGCTGGCGACCACATTGTCAGCCAGGCGCAGCTTTACGGCGGCACGTACAACCTCTTTCACTACACACTGCCACGCCTGGGTATCGAAGTCAGCTTTGTCGACGGTACTGACCCGGACAATTTTACCCGCGCCGCCAAGGCTAACACCAAGTGCTTTTACGGAGAAACGCAGGGCAATCCGAAGCTCAACGTCTTCCGCATTAGCGAAGTTGCCGAACGCGCCCAGGCGGCGGGCGTGCCGCTGATTCTCGACAACACGTCGCTTTCGCCAGCGGTTTGTCGGCCGTTTGAGCACGGTGCGCATGTCGTGGTGCATTCGCTGACAAAGTTCTGTGGCGGCCACGGCGCAGCCATCGGTGGCGTCGTCGTCGACGGGGGGAATTTTGACTGGGGCAACGGCAAATTCCGGGGCTTTACCGAGCCCGATCCCAGCTATCACGGCATCGCCTACTGGCCGACCTTCGAAGCCTTCGAGCCTATGGGCGGGAAGAATGTGGCCTACGCGCTGAAGATGCGCCTGCAGTACATGCGCGACACCGGAAACTGCCCGAGCCCGTTTAACAGCTGGGTGCACTTGCTCGGGCTCGAAACGCTGGAGCTGCGCATGCGCCAGCACTGCGAAAACGCGGTGAAGGTAGCCGAATTTCTCCGCGACCACCCGCGTGTAGCGTGGGTCAATTTCCCCGGCCTGCCCGATCACCCGGAGCACGAGTGGGCGAAGAAGTACTATGTCGAAGGCCGCTTCGGCGCGCTCGTCGGTTTCGGCGTCAAAGGTGGCATCGAGGGCGGGCGCAAGTTCATTGAGAGCCTCGAGCTTTTCAGTCACCTCGCCAACATCGGGGACGCCAAGAGCCTTGCCATCCACCCGGCTACGACCACCCACAGCCAGCTCAACCCCGAGGAACTGACCGCGGCGGGCGTTACCGACGACTTCGTCCGCCTCAGCATCGGTATCGAGGCCATCGATGACCTGCTCGAGGACCTCGACCAGGCTTTGATGGCTACAGCGTAGCAGAAGACGAAAGCTTTCTCGGTTAGTTCTCGGTGCCTGAAGGCGCCGAGGACGTCTCCGCTGTTCCGCTTGCAGCCCTTAATGGAAATCGTGGCTGGCGGCGACGGGGGCGTCGTCGATGCGAAGGGCTTCGACGTGGCGCACAATCAGGTGCGTGGTGCCTTCGGCGCGCTGGATTTTGCCGCTGAGCAGCAGGTAGGGTTCAGTGACGATGGTCAGGCGGAGTTTTTCGAAAAGGTTGGGGAAAACGACGCCGTTGGCGATACCGGTTTCGTCCTCGATGGACAAAAAGACGACGCCCTTAGCGGTACCGGGGCGCTGCCTGCAGATTACGGCCCCGGCCATGCGTACCCGGCTGCCGTCGCGGGCTTGCTCGAGCTGGCTCGCGTTTTTCAAGTTTTTGGGTAGGCGCGGTCGCATCAGTTGCATGGGGTGCGCGCCGACGGTGACGCCGGTCAGTTCAAAGTCCGCGCAGATGCGCTCCCAGTAGTCCATTTCGGGCAGCAGCGGCTCGCCACCTGCATCTTCGGCATCCGCGAAAAGGTCACCCTGCTGCATCCGCCGTTCCACCGCCCATAGCGCGGAGCGCCGGGTGCCACACAAGCTATTGAGGGCACCGGCTCGGGCGAGCGCGCGCAGCTCGTCGGCGTCGAAGGCGCACCGTTGGCGGAGGTCGGCGAGATCGCGGAAGGGAGCCCGTTCGCGTTCCCCGACCAGCTGCCGAACGGCCACCTCGCTGACGCCATGAATGAGCTTCAGCCCGAGACGTACCCGCGAGCGGCGACTTTCAGCATTGCCCGTCTCGACCGGCCTTTCCCGGGCTTTTGGGGGATCATGTGGTTTGCCGTCCTGGTGGTGTTTTCGGATTTCGCATTCCCACACGCTTGCGTTAACGCAGGGCGGAAGGAACTTCAAACCGCGGCGTTTGGCCTCCTGAATGATTGTCGCAGGCGCATAGAAACCCATCGGCTGGTTGTTGAGCAGGGCGGTGTAAAACTCCGGTGCATAATGGACTTTCAGATACGCGCTTGCGTATGCAATCAACGCGAAGCTAATCGCATGGCTTTCGGGAAATCCGTAGAGGGCGAAGGAGCTGACCGTTTCCGCCAGACGCTCAACCTTTTCGGGCTCTACGCCCTTGCTCTCCAGCTTTGCGCGCAGGGTCCGCTTTGCCTTTTCCTGGCGTTCGCTATTGCGCGAAAAACCGAGTGCGCGCCGCAGTTCCTCTGATTCGCTCGGCGTGTAGTCGGCCATGATGATCGCCATCTGAAGCACCTGTTCCTGGAATAACGGCACGCCGAGGGTCCGCTCCAGAACCGGCTCGAGTCGCTCGTCGATGTACTCCACGGCCTCTCTGCCATTGCGGCGTTCGAGGTAGGGATTTGCCAAACGCCCGACGATCGGCCCGGGGCGGATGATCGCGACCTCGATGGCGAGGTCGTAAAATGCGCGCGGTTGCATCCGCGGCAGTGTTGCCATCTGTGCGCGGCTCTCGACCTGAAACACGCCGAGGGTTTCGGCCCGGCACAGCAGGTCGTAGGTGGCGGTGTCGTCTTTGGGGATACGAGCGACATCTACGGGCTTCGGTCCGCGCTGGGTCAGCGAGATGGCGTCTTCGAGTACGGCCATCATTCCGAGGCCGAGGAGGTCGATCTTGATGATGCCCATGTCCTCGCAGGCTTCTTTGTCCCACTGCGCGATGACCCTCCCGGGCATCGAGGCGTTTTCCAGCGGCACGACTGAGGACAGCGCGTGCTGGCAAACGATCATGCCCCCGGAATGCTGGCCCATGTGCCGCGGCAGCCCCGTGACTTGCCCATACACCTCGATAGCGGCGCGGTGCCGTGGGTTGGCCGGGTCCAGGCCCGCCTGCTGAAGCTGGTCGGCGAAACCAAGGGTGTGCGGAAAGTCGCCTCGGGAAAACAGCGCGTTGAAGCGCTCGACGACGTTGTCCGGCAGGCCAAGGACCTTGCCGACTTCCCGCATGGCGCTGCGCCCACGGTAATTGATCACGTTTGCCGTCATGGCTGCGCCATGACGGCCATAGCGTCGGTAGACCATCTGAATGACTTCCTCGCGCCGGTCGCCGCTGGGCAGGTCGATATCGATATCCGGCCAGCTTTTGCGTCCTTCGGACAAAAAGCGCTCGAAAAGCAGTTTGCCGTCGACGGGGTCCACCGCCGTAATACCCAAGCTGTAGCAAACTGCGCTGTTGGCTGCGGAACCACGGCCCTGGGCCATGATGCCCCGCTCGCGGCAATAGCTCACGATATCCCAAACAATCAGAAAGTAGCCGGCAAAGCCCAGCTTTTCGATGATCGCTAGCTCGTGCTCAATTTGCGCTCGCACCTTCGGCGAGAGCCCGCCGTAGCGCTGATCGGCGCCAAACCACGTCAGCTTGCGCAAGAAACTGTCCGCGGTATCGCCGTTCGGCACGGGGTACCTCGGGAACTCGTAACCGAGGTTTTCCAGCGTGAAGGTAAGCCGCTCAGCGATCCGCCCGCTTGCGTTGACCGCTTCGGACAGGTCCGGAAAACGCGCTCGTATGCCGGCTTCATTGAGCAGTTCGCGCGCATCATTGCTTTCAAGGACGCGCCCGGCTTTGTCCAGAGTTGTATGGTGTCGCAGACAGCTGAAGACATCGATCACGCGACGTCCAATCCGACTTGCGTAGGCGGGTCCGTTAGTGGCCACCAGAGCGGCTCCGGTGGCCGCAGCAACGTCTTGCCGGGCTTCATTGAGCGTCTGTTCGCCGCGTTGTTGATGCCTCTGGATTTCCACCGCCCACTGGCCGTCGGAAAAGGCCCTTCGGAGGCGCTGAACGGCTTCCGCAAGGCCGGACCGCCCGCCCGTTTGCCAGCCATAGGCAAGCGGCCCCTCGCGGTCCCCGGTCAGGGCGAACAAGCCTTCAGTCCGGCCCTGAAGCTCGTCCCAGGTCAGTAAAGCCTCGCCTTTGGCGCTGCGCAGCTGCGCCTCGGTTAACAGGCGGCAAAGGTTGTGGTAACCCGTCTCGTTTTCGACCAGGACGGGAAGGGCGGTGAGCACGGGATCGCCGGTTGTCCGAGGGGCTTTCGCGTTGACGCCGTCTGCGTGCTCGAACGGGTTCGAAGCGGCTGAAAATCGAGAGAGCGAAAAGCCTGCCGATCCTGTTGGCTCCGCCATCAGCAGCTCGGCGCCGACTATCGGCCGCAGTCCGGCCTCGTGTGCGGCCACGTGGAAGGCTGGCGCCCCGTAGACACCCATGCGGTCGTGCATGGCCATCGCCGGCAAACCCGCTGCCGCTGCCGCCCGCGCCATCGTGGCCGGCGTTTCCGCTCCACGAAGGAAGTTGAACGCCGACCGCCCATGTAATTCCACAAATGCCACTTGAAGCAAAAAGGGTTCAGATGTTCACCCTTTTGCGCAAGCCTGTTGCTTAATGAACTGTCTTGACGACAATCTTTAACTTGTACAGGTTTTCTGTACATGCGGGCATCGTACACCGAAGCACGGGATCATTTTGCCCGCCTTTGGGATCTCACGATTGAAACTCGCGAGCCTGTCATCGTCGTGCGCAGGGGTTCCGAGGACATCGCGATGCTTCCCGTCTTACCCTGAAATTTATTACTCACGGATTTTTTTTCGCTTCGCGCTCGTTAGCGGGCCTGCTACGGTTCCCTAATACAACCCCAAAAAGCGGATGAGAACGGAGCGCAAATGGCGAACGATAACGACCCTCAAGAGACCGATGGCAGCGAGCGGTCGGTAACCATCGTCGGCGTCGGTGCCTCCGCCGGTGGCCTGGCGGCGCTGAAGACGCTGCTGGCGGCGGTGCCGGAGGATTCGGGGCTGGCCTTCGTGGTGGTCATGCACCTCTCGCCCGAGTACCGGAGTCAACTGGCGGAGTTGCTGCAGCCGCACTGCCGGATGCCGGTGCAGCAGGTCAACGAGACGATGCCGATCGAGGCCAACCGCGTGTATGTCATCCCGCCGGGCGCGAACCTCAACACCATCGACACCCACCTGCGGCTGACCGAGCTGGAGGAAAACCGGCGCGACCGCGCCACCATCGACCACTTTTTCAAGACGCTGGCCGAGACCCACGACGGCGAGGCGGCGGCGGTCGTCCTGACCGGCACGGGAACCGACGGCACCCTCGGCCTGCGGGCGATCAAGGAGGCCGGCGGGCTGACCCTCGCGCAGGACCCCGACGAGGCCGAGTACGACAGCATGCCGCGCTCGGCCTTCGCCTCCGGCGTGGTGGACCTGGTGCTGCCGCTGTGGGGGATCCCGGCGGAGCTGGCGCGCTTTCATACCTCCCCGCACCCCCTGCACATCCCGAAGGAGAGCGAGCCGCTCGAGGAGACCCAGAACCGCCTGCAGCAGAAAATCTTCGCGCAGCTCCGGTCGCGGGTCGGGCACGACTTCAGCGAGTACAAACGCTCGACCATGCTCCGCCGCATCGACCGGCGGATGCAGCTCCAGCGGATTCCCGCGCTGAGCCAGTACCTCGAGCGGCTGCGCAATGACCGCGAAGAGGTGCAGGCACTGTTCGACGACCTGTTGATCACCGTCACCGAGTTTTTTCGCGACCCGCCCATCTTCGAGCGCCTGGAGCGCGAGATCATCCCGGCCATTTTCAAGGGGAAATCGTCCAAGGACCGCGTCCGCATCTGGTCGGTGGGCTGCTCGACCGGCGAGGAGGCCTACTCGCTGGCCATGCTGCTGATGGAGGAATCCAGCCGGCAGGAGGAGCCGCCGGAGCTGCAGGTGTTCGCGAGTGACCTGCACAGCGGCTCGATTACCCGCGCCCGCGAGGGCGTTTACCCGGCCGAGATTCAAGGCAACGTCTCGCCGGAGCGCCTGCGGCGGTTTTTCGTCAGCGAGAACGGGCACAACCGCGTTCGCCGCGAAGTGCGGGAGCTGGTGGTCTTCGCCGAGCATAACCTGCTGCGCGACCCGCCCTTCTCCCGGGTCGACCTGATCGTCTGCCGCAACCTCATGATCTACCTGCAGCGCGACGTCCAGCAGGACGTGATCAACCTGTTCCACTACGCGCTGCGCCCGGAGGGGATCCTGCTGCTGGGCTTGTCCGAAGCGACCGAGCAGAGTGACCTTTTCCGGGCCATCGACAAGTCGACCGGGCTCTACCGCAAGAACCACCTGCCCGGGCGGGAACCGCGCCTGCCGATGGCACAGCCGCGCCGTGAGCTGCTGACCACCGGCGGGCGCGAGGAATCCAGCGAGGGCCACGGCCGCAAGGGCAGCCTGGGCGGCCTGCATGTGCGGATGGTCGAGCGCTACGCGCCGCCGAGCATCCTCGTCAGCGAGGATTTTTCCGTGGTCCACAGCTCCGCGCGGGCGGGGCGCTACCTGCTCGTGCCCAGCGGGGAGCTGACCAGCAGCATCTTCAAACTGGTGCGCGACCCGCTGGCGATGGAGCTGCGCACGGCTCTGCATCAGGCCACCGAAACCGGCCAGGAAGTCCGCTCCAAACCGGTGCCGGTGCAACTGGAAGGCGAGTGGGAGCGCGTGGTCCTGCGCGTCAACCGCGCCAGCGAGCCGGAGCTGAAAAACTTTTTCCTGATCATCTTCGACGAGCAGTCCGACCTGCCTCCCCCGGGGGAAGCGGGCGAGGAGGGGTCGCCCTCCGCCACCGTGCAAGAGCTACAGGCCGAGCTGGACCTCAACCGGCAGCGGCTGCAAAGCGCGCTGGAGGAATACGAGACCAGCCGCGAGGAAATGCAGGCCTCCAACGAGGAGATGCAATCCATCAACGAGGAGCTGCGCTCGACCATGGAGGAGCTGGAGACCTC
>JBHJGW010000017.1:0-5675 GCA_050331415.1 Opitutales bacterium
ACCGCTTTGCGCAAGGACATCAGATCCGTCTCGCCGTGTCTACTACGCTGTGGCCGCTGGCTTGGCCACCGCCTTGCCCTGCGGCACTGACGATTCACGGGCAGGCGTCACATCTGGAGCTTCCGACACGTCCCACCACCGGCGAGAATGCCGAGGTCGCCTTTGACGAACCGGTGGCCGCGAGAGGGTTGCCGATGCAAACGCTGCGCCCGCCTGATGCGAAATGGCAGGTGTTTCGGGATCTCGGCAGTGAGGCTTCCGCGCTCGAGGTGCTGAAGGATCACGGCGAAACCCTGCGCGAAGACATCGATCTGGCGTTCTCCAACCGGGTAAAGGAAAGCTACCGTTTTCAAGGCGACGATTTTCTGAGCGCGAGAGGCGAGACGGAGATTCATCGCGAATGGAGCCGTGAAGGCTGGCATTGCGAGATCAAAGGCCGGACTCGCATGACCTGTGATGAAGCGAAGTTCTATATCTATGCTGAACTCGATGCCTTCCTAAATCGAGAGCGGATGTTCAGCAAAACCTGGAAAGAGAGCATTCCGCGCAACTTTCAATAAGTATCCCGATGGACGCGGATTCTGGGGTTTCCTCCTCTTTGACAGCAACTTACGTTTTTTGAGGGCCTCCCCTTAACCCAAGTTCGGCAGGTTGCGGTGCCGTTTTGTTCCCGCCTTCGAGTAATATAAGGGGTTGCAGGCGCCCGCGGTTACCTCATCGAGCGCGGCGAGCTGATCCTCCTGACAGGCTCCGCCTTTGACAGCGTCGCCCTGGCCGGGACGGTCGTCAAGCGCACCGCCTACTTCAAGGCGGCTCCGAGCAGCGTTTCCGGGTCGCTCAATGTCGTCGATGCTCCGGAGGTCGCTCTCGAACTGGCGCAGCAAGAGGTCTTGGCGGTCAATCAGGTCGCGACGCCGGAGCCCTCGATCCTGGGTGGCGAGCAGCCCTTCGGCAGCTTTCCGCTCGCGGTGGACCTCTCGGTGGCCACGGCGGGGGCGGTGCTTCGCTGGTGCAAGGCGGCGGTGCCCAACTCCGAAACGGAGGGCAGCGCCTACGCCGGTTCCATCGCCGTCGATGCCGGTCTGGTCTCTCCCTTTTACCGGCCATTGGAGCTTTGTCGTGATGCCTTGGTTACGCTCCCACATACTCCACGGGGCGTAGTCGAGGTTCACGAACGTGCCTGTTTGTTCATCGGGTCGGTAGCCGAGCGCGTACCAGGGGTCCTTGACGACGAGCAGGATCTCATTGCTCTGGCCGGCGCGCAGGTGCTTGCTGATTTCGACCTGCCACTGGCCGTAGTGAATATCGAATTCGCCTGCGCGCTCGCCGTTAACGAATAGCGTATTGATCAAACTCAGGGCCTCGAAGCGAAGGAAATAGCTGCTGCTGTCGTAGGCGGCGGGCACGTCCACCTGAGTCCGCAGCAGGTAGCGGTGCGCAAACTTGTGGTCCGGGTGCTGCTGGTTACGATTGTTCGGCACCTGATAGCCATACCGGCTCGCTCCCGTGGCGTCCGGATACTCGTCGGCAAAGTCGGTGCGATTCTCCTCCAGCGCAATGCGTTCGTCGTAGGGAGCATACTGCCAGGCCCCGTCAAGGACGATTTCGACACGCGGCTCGCGGGCACGGTCCGCAGGCAGGGTGAAGGTCTGTTGCGCGGCTACCTTCGCCTTGCTATCGCGCCAGCCACCATCATCCGGAGCGTACTGGAAATTTGGCCGGAAGCCGCCCTTTTGGAAAACGAAGGCGTCAGCGTAGAAGCGGATGTTACTCTTGTCGTCCTGATGGCTCTCGCGGAGGCGAATCTCGAGGGTGTTCCGGCCCCGATTAAGCTCAACATTGTCGGCCATCGGTACCCAGCCGATGGGGGCTCCAGGTGCCGAGCTCCTGCAAATTGGTCATCGGAGTGGTCGATTCACTGTTGGTCTGCCACTGGCCTCCGTTGACCCGCCCCTCGAAATCGGTGCGGATGAAAAAAACGAAACCGCCCCCAGAAATCGTACGATCCCGCCTCGGGCGCGTTGAACGTGTAGCCAAGCTCCGTTTGCGCCGGCATCTGGTCGATGTTATTGCGGTCGAAATGAATCTGCAGCAGCTGGCCCGAAACCATGTCTGGTTTGTCCCAGTTGCCGGTCGAGGCGAACTCAGGTGCGGCTTCGGGCTGTTCGGCCTCGATCCATACGAACGGGGCAGGTGTCTCTGCGAAGGCCAAAGTGCTGGCGGCCAGGCTCAATGACAGGGTTGTCATCAGGGTTCGCATGGCAAAAAAGGCGGGTTTGCTGTGCGCGGTCAGCAGGATTAAGCGTCGGGGCGGGTGGAACATCTTTCGGAGATTGCAAGACTTGGTCATTATAACATCTCCGGGAGTGAATGCGGGGCTTTAATTGAACGGTTTTGGGTTCTTGACCCGTTTGTTTCGAAGAGAGTGGCGCCGCAGAGGAGTCAGATTGGGGGTAATTGCGCTCGATCTAAAGCAGTGCTGTGGGTCAGGCCGCTTGCGGGTGTATTATTGCTCGGCCTGGCTGGGCGAGCGGTAGTTGAGCGCGGAGTGTAGGCGGCGGGTGTTGTAATCGTCTCGATGGAGCTGAAGAGAGCGCGGCGGGCCTTGGCGTGGTCTTCGAAGACGTCGTCTTGGACCAGCTCGGCCTTGAGCGTCCCAATGTACGACTCGGTCCAGGCTTTGTACCGGTGCGCAGGTCGGTGCCAAGGTGCCAGCCGACGAGCCGGCGTGAGGACAAATCCATGACAAGGGCAAGGTACAGCCAGTCCTCGCGGCAGGGGATGTAGCTGTTGCCTAAAAGGGGTACAGAACCGTCTTTCACCTGGATGACAATTGCGTGACGAAGGTTAAGTTTTCGCGCAAGGCAGCCTGATCTCCTTAGGGCTTAGTATGCAAGTAACAGAAAATCAGTTGTTTAGGAAGCAATTGAGGGTTCGTTTGGTGACAATTCTGTAACGGGAATAGAATCCCGTTGACCTACAGGAAACTCTTGAGGCTTAACCGAGCATTGGCTTGCCGTCCGGTGTTCCACTTTCACCGATATCGCGGTTCTACACCTTATTAACCTCACCCGAAACTGCATGAAAAAAACCTCGCTCACCCTCGCGGGCCTCGCGCTCGCGGCGACTGCGTCCCAGGCGCAAGTCGACTTCACCCTGCAGGTACTGCACGCTTCCGACCTAGAGGGCGGAATCGAAGCCATCTCGCGCGCTCCCAACTTCGCGGCCATCGCCAGCGAACTTGACACCAACCTCCCCACCGGAGTGGATGGGAGCCTGATCGTTTCTGCTGGGGACAACTACATCCCCGGGCCCTTTTTCAATGCCGCCGGTGACAGCGCGATTCGCGGTGACCTGCAGGCCTTCTACCAGGACCTGTTTGGCGAGCCAGGCCTCACCAACATACGCGAAGGCGGCGGCCGCCTGGACATCGCGATCATGAACGCGATCGGCTTCGACGCTTCCGCCATCGGCAACCACGAGTTCGACCTCGGCTCCGACACCTTCGAGAGCATTATCGAAGAGGACGTGCGCGGCTCCACGTTGGGCGATATCCGGCACCTCGGCGCCCAGTTCCCCTACCTAAGCGCCAACCTCGACTTCAGCGGTGATGGCGATCTGAGCAACCTTTTCACCAGCGCCATTCTACCCAGCACCGACTTCGCGCTGAGCCCGGCCGATGCCATCTCGGGTGGCAACCCTCCGAAGATCGCAGAAGCCACCGTGGTGGAAGTCGCGCCCGGCGAATTTGTCGGGGTCGTGGGTGCCACGACGCAGCGCCTGCAGATCATCTCCTCTCCCTCCGGCACCATCGTCGAAGGCAGCCCGGGCGGTAACGATATTCCCCTGCTCGCCACCCAGCTGCAGCCGGTGATTAACGATGTCATTGACGGCGCCGACAATATGTTGGGCAACAGCGACGACGTGAACAAGATCGTCCTCGTGACTCACCTGCAGCAGCTTTCGCGTGAGCGCCAGCTCGCCCAACTGCTGGAAGGCGTCGACATCATTGTCGCGGGCGGTTCTGACTCAGTACTCGCCAATGCAGACGACGTGACTTCGGACACCCCCACGGAGCAGTATCCGGTGATCGAAACCGGGGTCGACGGCAACCCGGTGGCGATCGTCAGCACCAACGGCGAATACAGCTACCTCGGCCAGCTGGTGGTACCGTTCGATGCTTCAGGGGTTCTTGCGGATACCGATGCCGATCTCGACTTCGACCTCGATGACCTCAACCTTATGATCAATGGGCCAATCGAAAGCACGGACGCAAACGTCATCGCGCTGTACGGATCGCTCACCACCGCCTTTGCTCCCGGCACGACCGGTGCACAGGTGGAAGCTTTGGTCAATTCAGTGACCGATGTCGTCAATGCCTTGGATGGTCTGATCGCTGGCTACACCGCCCTGTTCATCGAAGGACGCCGCGAGTTTGTCCGTTCCGAGGAAACCAACATGGGCAACCTCACCGCAGATGCCAACCTCTGGGCCGCGCAGCAAATCGACCCCAGCGTGCAAATCTCCTTCAAGAACGGCGGCGGTATCCGGGCACCGATCGGGGCCATTGACGGCGTCACCGGCGAACTGTTGCCCACCCAGCCCAACCCGGCAGCCAGCAAGCCTCTCGGCGCGGTTTCCCAGTTGGACATCTCCAACACGCTCCGCTTCAACAACGACCTCGTCACCATCGAACTTACCGGGGCGGGTCTCCTGCGCATCCTCGAACACGGCTTTGGTGCCAGCTTCCTGGACGCCACGACGGACACCTTCCCGGCCACCGAAGGTCGTTACCCGCAGATCGGGGGCCTTCAGGTCGCTTACCAGCCCCCGGTTGACACCGATGGTGATGGCACCATCGACCTTGCGGTGGAAATCCTCAGCATCGCGCTGACCAATCTCGAAGGCGAGATCACCCAGGTGCTCCGCCAAGACGGTGCCTGGGTCGGCACGGCCGAGACCGACAGTTACACCCTGGTTGGCCTGGACTTCTCCATTGAGAACAATGGCGACGGCTATCCATTCACGGACGACGACAACGACACGCCCGGTGATACTTCGGACGATACTGACGGCGTCGCCGTCGGCAACACCGTCAATCCGCTGTTGGACAACACGGGCGACAACCCGGAGCTGGAGGAGCAGGAAGCCCTGTTCTCCTTCCTGCAGACCTTCTTCGGTACGCCGGAGCTTGCCTACAGCGCACGGGAGACCAGCCCGATGGCAGATGCCCGCATTCAGAATCTGGAGATGCGTCGCAACACCGTGGGCGTGGATTTCCCGGTGATCCCGGGCGGGGCGATTCGCCTTGAGCCAATCGCTTCGTTCGACGCTCAGTCCTTCGACGAGTCTGCTGCCGAAATCGGGGCCTACGACGCTGTCACTCAGCGCGTATTCGTAACCAGCGCCGACGGACAGCTGGTTCGCGTGCTGGACGCCAGCGATGTCGCCGACGGCAACTTCCCGCAGGTCGATACCATCCCGGCACCGTTCATGGACTTCGAGCCGAACAGCGTGGCAACCTTCCGCGGACCACTCGGCGCCGCTGTGGCGGTGGCCTGGTCCGACGAAACCGGCACCGCTGGTCGCGGTCACGTGACCCTGCACAACCCCGACACCCTTGCCAACATTGGCACCCCGATCGAGGTCGGTTTCCTGCCGGACATGCTCACCTT
>JBHJGW010000018.1:0-10614 GCA_050331415.1 Opitutales bacterium
GGCCTACAGGCCCAGCCATCGTCCTCGCTGCCTTGCTCTGCATCCAAAATCATCTCGAGCAATTTACCGACCTCTACAGCAAGATGGTATCAGAGGTGGCCTGGCATAAAAAAACCGGCAACCCAAAAGGTTGCCGGTGAAGAAAGAAAGCGTGCTGCCGCAAGGTCTACAGCTGCTTGAATTTGCCACCGTAAACCGCGGCGTCGCCGAGTTCTTCTTCGATGCGCAGGAGCTGGTTGTACTTGGCGATGCGGTCGCTTCGGCTCATGCTGCCGGTCTTGATCTGACCACAATTCGTGGCGACGGCAATGTCGGCGATCGTGGTGTCCTCGGTCTCGCCCGAGCGGTGGCTGAGCACGCTGGTGTAGCTGTGTTCCTTGGCGAGCTCGACGGCGTCGAGGGTCTCGGTCAGCGAACCAATCTGATTGACCTTCACGAGGATCGAGTTGGCAACGCCGAGGTCGATGCCCTTTTGCAGGAACTTCGTGTTGGTAACGAACAGGTCGTCGCCCACCAGCTGGGTTTCGGCGCCGATCTTGTCCGTCAGGATCTTCCAGCCGTCCCAGTCGTTCTCGTCGCAACCGTCCTCAATGCTCTTGATCGGATACTTCTTCTGCAGCTCGGCGTAAAAGTCGACAAGCTCTTCGGAGGTCTTTTCTTCGCCGGAACTCTTCTTAAAGACGTACTTTTTCTTGGTCTTGTCGTAGAACTCGCTGGAAGCGACATCGAGGGCGAAAACGATGTCCTTGCCGAGTTTGTAACCGGCGTCTTTAATGGCCTTGGCGATAGCGTCGAGGGCGTCCATGGTCGACTCCATATTCGGCGCGAAGCCACCCTCGTCACCCACGGCGGTGGAGAGGCCCTTGGCCTTCAGCACTTTTTTGAGGGCGTGGAAAACCTCGGCGCCCATCTGCAGGGCCTGGCGAAAAGTGTCGGCGCCAACCGGCATGATCATGAACTCCTGAAAGTCGATCGGAGCGTCGGAGTGGGCACCGCCGTTCATGATGTTCATCATCGGCACGGGCAGCACCTTGGCGTTGGGGCCGCCGATGTACTTGTAGAGCGGCTGGCCGAGAGCGGTCGCAGCGGCCTTGGCGGTTGCCAGCGAAACGCCCAGGACAGCGTTGGCCCCGAGGCTCTTCTTGTTCTTGGTGCCGTCAAGCGCCAGCATCGCCATGTCGACGCCGGTCTGGTCGAGCGCATCCATGCCGATCAGTTCCGGCGCGATCTTCTCGTTGACGTTCTCGACAGCCTTGACGACGCCCTTGCCGAGATAGCGGGTCTTGCGCGGAAAGTCTTTCGGAAAATCCTTCGCGGCCAGCGTACCGTCGCGCAGTTCAACGGCCTCGTTTTCACCGGTGGAAGCGCCTGAGGGGACGGCGGCACGGCCCATCGAGCCGTCATCAAGGTAAACGTCGACCTCAACGGTCGGGTTGCCGCGTGAGTCAATCACCTCGCGTCCGCGAATATCGATAATGGTGGTCATAGCGCCGCTGATTTGGGGCGGTAGCGGTATCAGTGTCAATTATCAAAAAGAACAAAAGTAATTAGCGCCGCTTTGCCGCGTGACTTGGACCCAACGGCCGGGACGTCACCGATCCGCAGCCAAACCCCCGCTCGGGAAATCCCTCGGGCTGATGCGAATTTGGCGGCGATTTGGTTAAATGGGTTTGGGATGCTGGAAAACGAGCTTGCCGCTTTCGCCGGGAGCCCGCGAACTGAGGGCATGCGCCGAGCGATCTACCCGGGCACCTTCGATCCGATCACCAATGGGCACCTCGACGTCGTCGAGCGGGCGGCTGTGATGTTTGACGAAGTGATCGTCGGCGTCGCACCCAACGCCGGGAAATCGCCAGTCTTTACGCTTACGGAACGAGTCGAGCTTGCCAGCGAGGCGGCAGCGGGCCTGCCCAATGTCACGGTGCGCGCGATCGAGGGGCTGACTGTGGACTTCGCGGAGGCCAACGGGTGCGTGGCGATTGTGCGCGGCTTGCGCGCGGTTTCGGACTTCGAATACGAGTTCCAGCTCGCCCAGATGAACCGCCACCTTAACGCGCACATCGACACCGTTTTCCTGATGCCCAGCCACGAGCAGTTTTACACCAGCAGCAACATCGTGCGCGCCGTGGCCATCCACGACTGCGAGCGCATCAGCAAATTTGCGCCCCCCAACGTCGTCGACGCCCTGCGCGAGCGCCTCGAAGGACGCTGAACAACCGTAACGTAAGGGGGCGCTCGCAATGAGCCCTCGAGGAAGACGCGCTCAGGTGTCCCACGGCTGGTAAACCGTGAAGCGGGCGTGATAGATCATTTCTCCGCCGTAGAAGAGCTTGATGACCCACTGCCCGGGTTGGCGCTCGAATTCCTTGTCAAAAAAGTAGGTAAACTCAAAGAAGCAGCCCTGCCCCGCGTTGGTGAGCGTCAGCAGCTCCTCGTGCCTGTCGGACACGCGCCCGTCCGGAAAACGGAAGGTCGGATGCGTCACTTCGAGCCGGAAGTTGTTCTCGCCCGCAGGCACCCCTTCGATCTGAATGCCCGTGGACAACCCGTGGGTGAGCAAGGCCGGGATCCGGCGGGTTTCATCGAGAAATTCCACCTCGGCGCCAATCCACCGACCGGAACCCATGGCACCCTGATCAGTCTCGAGGCGACCGGTATCGGGGATGCGGCGCACGTGGCCGAACCCGAGCTCGGTGACGTAGACTTTTGCCTCCGCTGCGCCCGCTGTGAGCAGCAGGCAGAGTAGCCAGGCAAAGCGGAGAGACGTCGCTTTCATTCGACAGCAATCGCAGACTGCGCTCGGGGAAGCAAGCCGAGGGCGACGTTTGCGACGATCTTTCCCTTCGACGCAGGGCTTCGGCGGGAGCGGAAAAAGCGCTCACAAGTGCCACCTGGCACCGAGCAGTCGCCGGGAGAAAACACGTGCTCAGAATAGCACCGTGTCACCGGATTTTAACGTAAATACGTTGGACTCAAGGGCATGAAGGCCGTTTAACCAGAGTCTTCTCGTCGAATCCTCTCGATTCCGCCCTATGAAGGCTTTGCTCGTTCTTACCGTTTTTGCGGCCTCCGTCCTGGCGCTGCCCGCGACTCCAGACCTGGATCCCGGCCTGAAGACGTATCAACGCGTCCCTGGCATCTCCGGAAACCTATCTGCGATCGGTTCGGATACGCTCAACAACATGATGACGCACTGGGCCGAGGGGTTTCGTTCGCTGTACCCAAATGTTCGCATCCAGATCGAAGGCAAGGGATCCTCGACGGCGCCGCCGGCCCTCATCGAAGGCACAGCGCAGCTCGGGCCAATGAGCCGCGAAATGCGCGCTTCGGAGATCGACGCCTTTGTGGACGAGTTTGGCTATGAGCCGACCCCGGTCTACGTCGGCATCGACGCTGTGGCGGTATATGTACATAAGGACAACCCTTTGCCGGGGCTGAGCCTGCAGGAACTCGACCGCGTGTTCTCGAGCACGCGCAAACGCGGCGGCTCCGACTTGACTCGCTGGAGTGGAGTCGGCCTCGGAGGCGCTTTAGGGGACCGCTCGATCAACGTCTACGGCCGCAATAGCGCCTCGGGCACCTATGGCTTCTTCAAAAAGGTGGTCCTGCTCGACGGTGACTACCGCGCCAGTGTCAACGAGCAGCCTGGCTCGTCAGCGGTGGTGCAGAGCGTGGCGACGGACCTTTTCGGCATCGGCTATTCCGGGATCGGCTACCGCACTTCGGGGGTGCGCATCCTGGCGCTGTCCAACGAAGGTGGTGACCTGCTCTACTACCCGACTTTTGACAATGCGCTGAACGGCAACTACCCCCTGGCGCGCTTCCTGATGGTCTACGTCAACAAGCCGCCGAATGCCCGCCTGGACCCGCTGACGCTAGAGTTTCTCAAATTTGTCCTGTCCCGGCAAGGCCAGCAGGTAGTGGTCGATGACCGCTATTTTCCCTTGCCCGCCAAGGTGGTCCAACAGCAGCTCGCGGCGCTCAGCCAGTAGGGTTGCCGCTGAGTCTGCACGACCGACGGCGGACCCAAGGGTCCGCCTTTTTTCCTTTTGTTTCCATCCCCTCGATGCCATCGAAGTTTCAACACGATCAGGATCCCGGCCGATTTACCGTTTCGCGGTCAACGCTCGTGGTGGACGCGTTCATGACGCACTTCATCAAGATTGGCGGTATCGGCATTATCCTGGCTGTCTGCGCCATCTTCGTTTTCATCCTTCTGCAGGTTCTGCCGCTATTCCGCGGCGCGGAGGTCCGTCCCGTAGCTTCGGTCCCTACGGGAATCGAGGACTTCGCTTTTATCGGGGTGGACGAGTGGTCGGAGCTCCCCTTTTTTGTCGATGAGCAGGCGAATTTCACCTTTGTCGATCTGGCGTACCCCGAGGATGGTGTGGTGAGACAGGGGCCGCGCGGGGTCTTCTCACGGCCCTCGGGGCTGCCGGAAGACACGCAAGTTACGGCCCTGCGCTACCACCGTGGCGAAAACGAAGTCGCCGCTGGCCTGGCTGATGGCCGATTTGCGATTATCGAGGTGGCGTACCGCGCGGAATTCTCACCAACGAACGAGCGCACCATCGAAGTCGATGTGGAGGCCGGTGAGCTGTTTCGATTTTCGGAGGGCGAATACCCGATCGTGGCCCTCGACTACTTTGCCTCCGAGCGAAGCAGCGCCTTCGTGGCGGGAATACTCGAGCGCGAAGACGGAAGCCGGGAGGCGCGGGTTGCAGCCTTCCGACGTCAGCGCACGCTCTTCGGCTCCGGTGACTGGCAGATCGCCGAAACGTACGACCTCACCTTGCAGCTCGACGGAGTCCCCGAACAGGCCCTGATCAATGGGCTGGGCTCGCGCGTGATCATTTTGACGCGCGACGGCACGATCGCCTCGTTTGTGCTCGAAGGGGGAGAGGCGCGCCTGCAGCAGACCTTTAAGCCATTCTCAGACCTCGAAAACCCGGCCATCGCCACCGCGGACTGGCTGTTGGGCAACGAAAGCCTGGTGGTGACCTCCGCCACCGGCGCGATCAAGATCGCCCAGCCGGCGGTAGCCTCCGAGGCGGGGGACGAAATCCGCTACGTTATCGATGCGAAAACGTTTGAGCCGCTGTCCGGGGAAGTCGACGGTTTCGCCAAAAGCGTCCGCAACCGTGCCTTTCTGGTCACCCAGGGCCGGGTGGCTTCGCTTTGTTACGCGACGACCGAGACCATTCGCTGGCAAGGCGAGCTGCCGTTCGACCCGGAGTCGGTTGTGATCGGGGCCCGCTACGACCGCATCCTCGCTGCGGAAGCCGACGGTACCCTGCAGTTCCTCAGCATCAACGACCCGCACCCCGAAAGTGGATTCAAGGCGTTCTTCGGGCGCATCTGGTACGAAGGCCAGGCCGAACCCGCCTACGTCTACCAGGCCTCGGCCGCCACGGAGTCAGCGGAGGCCAAGTATTCCATGGTGAACCTGTTGTGGGGCTCGCTTAAGGGAACCTTCTTTGCGCTGATCTTCGCGATGCCCATCTCACTGCTGGCAGCGGTCTACACGTCGCAGTTTCTGCATCCGGACTTCAAAAAGATCATCAAACCCACGATGGAGGTGATGGCCTCCCTGCCCTCGGTCGTGCTGGGCTTTCTGGGCGGTCTTTGGCTGGCCCCGCTGATCGAGACGCGGATGCCGTCGGTAATCCTTATCCTGACGCTGCTTCCCGCGGTCGCGCTGATTTTCGGCGCCGCCTGGGCCTGCCTGCCGCAGCGCTTCCGGCTATGGGTGCGCCCGGGCTGGGAATTTGCGCTGATGATCCCCCTGCTGCTGTTGACCACATGGGCGGGTTGGCAACTGGGCCCCTTGATCGAGCAAGTCGCTTTTGTGGTGGAGCTAGAGTCCGGCGCACGCGTGGCTGACTTCCGGCTCTGGTGGCCTTCGGCGACCGGCGAGCCCTTCCTCCCCCGCAACGCAGTCGTCGTCGGATTCATGATGGGCTTCGCGGTCATCCCGATCATTTTCACGATCGCTGAGGACTCGATGTCGAACGTTCCCGGCTTCCTGACTTCGGCGTCACTGGCGCTCGGCGCGAGCCGCTGGCAGACAGCTTGGCACATTGTGCTGCCAACGGCGTCCGCGGGAATCTTTTCCGCCCTGATGATCGGCCTGGGCCGGGCCGTTGGCGAAACGATGATCGTGGTGATGTGCTCGGGCAACACGCCCATTTTCGACTTCCCCTTGCCCAACCCCTTCGACGGCATGCGGACGCTTTCGGCCAACATCGCCATGGAGCTGCGCGAAGCGCCGAAATTCAGCACGCACTACCGTATCCTGTATCTCGGGGCGCTGCTGCTGTTTCTGCTCACCTTCTTCGTCAACACCGCCGCGGAAGTGCTGCGCAACCGTCTGCGCGAAAAGTACAAAACGGTAGGCTGACCAAGGGCCCTTCCGAGCCCGCCATTCGATTTTCTGAACAAAACCGGGCGAACCCGCCACCATACCCACCTATGTCACACGCCCAATACAGTCTTTTTCTCCTCTCGTTGCTCGGCGCATGGTCCTCGACCTCGGCGAGAATCCATGCGGAAGCTTATACCGAATCCGTCCTCAAGCCGGGTATGAGCGTCACCGCGACCAACGCCAACGGAACAGTAACAATCGAGGCCGGACAGGGAACGGTCCGCCGCTACTCCGGCGAGGGCTGGGAGAACGAGGTCATCCTGCTCGCCCGCACTCAGCGGTGGTACGGCTCGCTCGGCCTTTACAACCCCGGTTCTGGAAAACGCAACGATACGGTGGTGATTACGGATGAAGGCCGCCTGTTCTTCGACAGCGTCGACGCCGCGCTGCGCGGGATCATGCCTTCGAGCGCCCGCATGAAATTCGTGTACACCAGCGACGGACTGGTTTTTGGTTTCAACGAGCAAATTGCCCCGCAGGGGGGCGCCCGACGCAGCGTGCAGCTGTTTCAAATCTACATTACCGGTGAGAAGCCGGCCGGTCTGCCGGGCGCACGCGACGACCTCTTCAAGATTGAAGGCGGCACTACCCTGAGCCGCGCAGAACCTCACGACGCCCCCGTCGGCCTGAAGCGACCGACTGCGATGGAGCCCTACGACCCCAGCGTCTACCCGGTGCCGGATAGGAACGCCAGCAATGAGTAACCGAGGGTTACAGCGCAGCCTTCGCCCGAGCGGCGAAGGTCTGGTTTGGCTGACCAGCATGGGGCTGGCCGGAGGGCTCATTATGGTCCTCGGGCTCCTGCTTGTCATTTTCTGGAACGGAATCACGTACTTCTGGCCCGATACGATTTACGAAGTACGGCTCGTCGAAGACGGCCCCTCCCTCCCCGGCGGGCGGCAGATTTTCGCCGGAGCCGTTGTCGAGGAGCGCGAGAAAGCCACCCGCGAAGCCGACGAAGCATCCGACTCCCGCGAGCTGAAGTTCTTCATCGGTAACAAGGACGCTTTCAACGAGATGTTCGTGTGGATCGATGCCGCCGCCATCGCGCATCTGGAGGTCGCCGATGGGATCGTCGTCGCGGAGCGGTTAACGGGCGGGGACGCCATCATGCGCCCGCAGCGCTTGCGCCTGGCCGACGGGTCGACGGTGGCCGCTGGCGAGCCCGATTTCTATGAGCGGCTGCAAGACGAAATCGCAGACTCCCGGCGCCGTCAGGCCCGCATCGACGCTCTGTCCTCGGGCCCGATCGGCAAACTTGCCCGCAAGCTCACGCAGCTCGACATCGAGCAGCGCCTCCTCAGCCGAAACCACTCGGACCAGCTGCCACAACTGCGCGAGATGGAGGAACTCTTTTCCCGCTTGCGCCGGTACGAAGCCGCAGGAGAGCCCGAGGAGGCCATCGCCGACATTCGGCAGGAGTGGAGCGAGCTCGGCGGCTCCCATCCCGTCCTCACGGAAATGCACCGCCTGCAACAGAAACAGGCCCAGCTGCTGGATGAGACGGAGGCCTTTGCCGCACAAGTTGCGCGTTTGCGCGCGGCTAACGAGGCCGTGATTCTCGATTACGAACTCGTGTCCGGAGAGACACGCAGCGAGGAGATGGGGCGCATCCTGCGGGCATGGCGGCCCAACGCGTCGAACTTCTTAGAGAAGGTTGGCTTCTTCTTCAGCCGTGTCTGGGCATTCTTGAGCGAGGAACCACGCAGCTCCAACACGGAAGGCGGCGTTTTTCCCGCGATCTTCGGTACGTTTGTGATGACGGTACTGATGTCGGCCGCGGTAATGCCCTTTGGCGTTATCGCCGCCATTTATCTGCGCGAATACGCAACGCAGGGCACCTTGACCCGCTCGATCCGTATCGCGATCAACAACCTCGCCGGGGTGCCGTCGATCGTGTACGGGGTGTTCGGGCTCGGCTTCTTCGTCTATTTTGTCGGCGACGGCATCGACAGCCTATTCTTCCCCGACCGCCACGCGCTGAACGAGCCCGTTTTCGGCACCGGCGGCATTCTGTGGGCTTCACTGACGCTGGCGCTGATGACTATCCCGGTGGTCGTCGTGGCCACCGAGGAAGCCCTTGCCGCCGTGCCGCGGGGCATGCGCGAGGCCTCGCTGGCCTGCGGAGCGTCGAAATGGCAGACCATCCAGCGAGTGGTTCTGCCGGCCTCTGCCAGCGGCATCCTGACGGGTCTCGTGCTGGCAATGGCGCGCGGCGCGGGCGAAGTTGCCCCGCTCATGGTGGTTGGGGTGATCAAGTACGCGCCAGAGCTGCCCGTGGACGGTGTCTTCCCGTATGTCCACCTCGACCGCAAATTCATGCACCTGGGCTTTCACATTTTCGACCTCGGCCAAAAGAGCCCGGACGCCGAGGCCGTCAAGCCGCTCGTTTTCGCCACCACACTGCTGCTGATCGTCCTCGTGGTGGTGCTAAACCTCGGCGCGATCGTGATCCGAAACCACTTGCGCGAAAAGTACAGCGGCGGTAATTTCTGATAGTTTCCTCCATGGTATCCTCTGCTTCCGAGCTCTCCCCCTCGTCGCGTTCTTCGCGGCATTCCGGTCCGGCCTCTGCCGAGAGGGCGGACGACCCTGCGGCCTACATCCGCGTGGTCGACTTCAGTTTCTGGTACAGCCCGACAGCGAAGGTGCTCCACGGATTGAACCTTGATATCCCCAGAAAGCAGGTCACCGCGTTCATCGGCCCGTCCGGCTGCGGCAAGTCAACCTTGCTCCGCGCATTCAACCGCATGAACGACCTCATCGACGGCGTGCGGCACGAGGGTGACATCACCATCGGCGGGCAAAGCATTTTCGACCCGGGCCTGGAAGTCATCGCCTTGCGCAAGCGCGTGGGGATGGTTTTTCAGAAATACAACCCCTTCCCGAAGTCGATCTACGAAAACGTGGTCTACCCGCTGCGGGTAGCTGGACGCAGAGACAAGGGCGAGCTGGACATCGCGGTCGAGCGCAGCCTGCGCGGAGCTGCCCTGTGGGATGAGGTCAAGGACCGCCTTCACGACTCCGCGCTGAGCCTGTCCGGAGGGCAGATGCAGCGCCTGTGCATCGCCAGGGCTATCGCCAACTCGCCGGAAATTTTGCTGATGGACGAGCCCTGCTCCGCCCTCGACCCGATCGCCACCGGATCGATTGAAGAGCTAATCCATGAGCTCAAGCGAGAATTTACCATCGTCATCGTAACGCACAACATGCAACAGGCCGCCCGCGTGTCCGACCGCACCGCGTTTTTCTACCTTGGTGAATTGATCGAATATGCCGAAACCTCGAAAATTTTTATGAACCCCGAACGCAGCCAGACGGAGGACTACGTGTCCGGCCGTTTCGGCTGATGGCCCACCACGCCATCGCTACGTCTAAGCTACTACTATGCAGCATTTTTACGAAGCTGAACTCGAAAGTATCTGCAATAAACTCGTCCTCATGGGCCGCCGTTGTGTGGAAATTACCCGCAGAGCGATGCAGGCGCTTGAAGAAAAAGACGATGCAATCGCCCGATCCGTCCTCGGCTCTGACGACGAAATCGACGGCCTGGAAAAGGAAATCGACAACGAGTGTGTGCGCTACATCTCACTGCGCGGCCCTGTGGCCTCTGACGTCCGCCTGCTGACGGTGGCGATGAAGGCCTGCCACGACCTCGAGCGGATCGCCGACGAAGCCTGCTCCATCAGCCGCCGCGTGGTCTCGTCATGCGGGCTGCGGTCCACCTCGTCCTCGGACCGCTACTTCGAGCAACTGACCGACATGGCGGTGGCGCAGCTCGAGCTGAGCCTCGATGCCTTCGTCAACCGCAGCAGCTCCAAGGCCTTTGAAGCGACCCGCAGCGACAAAGAGATCGACCGGCTGCACCGCGAGCACGTCCGCCTTCTGATCGAAGCAGCCAAGAGCGAAGGCGCGGAAATCAGCGCTACGGTAGACCTGATCTTTGTTTCAAAGTCCCTCGAGCGCATCGGCGACCACGCCAAAAATGTCGCCGAAGAAGTCATTTTTCTGCTCAAGGCGGATGACATCCGCCACACCGCAGAAGTCAAAAATCCGGCACGGATGTGACCGCAGCCGGACGTCAAAGTCATCTCATATCATACCATCTTGCCGGAGAGGTCGGTAAATTGATCGAGATGATTTTGGATACAGAGCAAGGCAGTGAGGGCGACGGCTGGACCTGGAGGCCC
>JBHJGW010000019.1:0-15523 GCA_050331415.1 Opitutales bacterium
GCCGAGCATGACACTGGACGGGTTGCGCTTGATGCCGAAATCGCGACCGGGTTGCCAGCGTTCGAGCGGTTCGGCCGCTTCGAAATGGCGCTGCGCCTCAGTCCAGTTGCCGGCCAGGTAGGCTTTCAGGCCGGCGTTGAAGTGCTCCCGGCACTCCCGCTGCTGCGGCGTTTCGTCCGCGAGCAAGCCAAGGAGCTCGAAAATCTCGACCGCCTCCTGGCGGCCAACGACAGCGCAGCGGTCGAGCTGGCGGAAGCACAGGCCAGTGTCGTAGGCCAAGGCAGCCTCGCGGGTTTCTCCGGTAACCATGATGTAGACGCCGTACTGCTTGGCGGCAGCCTCGCAGCGCGCGGCGAGATTCACCGCGTCACCGGTCATGGTGTAATTGAACCGGATTTCGGACCCCATATTCCCTACGATCGCCGGGCCCGAGTTGAGGCCAATGCGAGTGCGCATATGGTGCACGCGCTCGGGCCAGCGGTCGCCCTTCCCTTCCCAACCCACACGCAGGCGCGCCTGGGCCTGCTGCAGGCGTACAGCGGCCCGGCAAGCCCGCGCGGCGTGGTCGGGCTGCTCCATTGGGGCGCCGAAGATGGCCACGATGGCGTCACCGATGTACTTATCGAGGGTGCCGCCTTCGTCCTGCAGCGGGCGGGTCATCGCGCCGAGGTATTCATTGAGCAGCTCGGCGAGATCGCGCGGTGGCAACAGTTCCGCGAAGGCGGAAAAGCCCTCGACGTCGCTGAAGAACGGCGTAATGACTTTTTCGTGACCTCCGAGGCGAGGCGGCTCGTCGGCTTCGGCAAGGCGCTCGACCTCAGAAGGCGCAAGGTAGGTGGCGAACACGCGTTTGAGGTGCCGCCGCTGGCGCGTCTCAAAATAGTAGTTACACGCGGTGGACCAGATCAACGCGGCGGGTGCCTGTAACAGCACCGGAACCAGCCAGGCATAAAAAACGTGGTCGGTATATGCGACCGCCAGCGAAGCCCCTGCAGCAGCCAGGGCCAGCCCCAGGCTCGAAAAAGTGCCCCCCCAGGGACCGAAAGTGTTGACCACAAAAGCAAGCACGAGGGCAAAGCTCAGCACGATCAGCGTGTCCTGCCAGGGCTGCGTGTGGCGGTACCAGTTGCGCGAGAGGAGATTCCAAACCATCGTCGCCTGCAGCTCCACGCCGGTGATCTCGCCGTCGCCAGTCAGGTACGGCGAACGATAAGCATCCCGGCCCGCGCCGCCAAAGCCCAGGGAGTGCCGCGCCCCGACGAAGACGAGCCGGTCCTCGAAGGAAATGTCGTCCTCGAAAGCCGCCGAAAAACTGATGTGCGGAAAGGCGGGCGGCGGACCCGCATAGTGCAGGTAGCGGGTTCGCTCGAAGCCGCCGGGCAGGTCGGCAATAGCAGGATCGAGCTTGGTGGCGGCGACCCAATACGCCGGCGGCACGCGCCCGTCTCGACTGCCGTGGCCCATCGTGCGCATGCTGTTGTCGGCGGGGTCGAAGGTGACGCTTGTCATGCCCCACCCCCAGGCTGGTTGGCGGAAATCGGCCAGTGGTGCCAGAATGCGCTGCACGCTGCCGGCGATTTCCGCTGCAGCAATCCGCTGGCTAGCGGCACCGAGCACTACCTTGCCATTAGCGGCGATCATCTGCGCCAGCGCCTGGTCGGCTTCAGGCTCTGCGCCCGGCTGATCAAAAACGACATCGAAAAAGACAAGATCCGGCGGGGCGTCGCGCATTTCATCGAGCAAGCCCGCGTGCAGGCGGCGGTCCCAGGGCTTGTGGTGCGACTGCTCAAGGACCGCGTGGGACTCCTCATCGATAAATACCAGCAAAAAACGGCTTGGATCAAACGCCCCCTGAGCAACTTCCGAAGGCTCGAGGATGTGCAACCAGTCGTGGCTTTTGCGAAGGAAAAACTTCCCAGGCGCAAAGTCGCCGAAAAGCGGCTGCTCGGCCACGCCGAGCAGACCCAGAGCCCCCAAAAGCAGGGCCCCACCGAGGTACTGCGTCCAGAACTGCCAGTTTTTGCGTCGTCGCAGCCGCGTCCGAAAAGCTCGGGAGATGAAAAGAAAATCCACAGGCGACGCGGGCATCTAGTACGAGGTCAACCGAAGCCGGCCGTAACCGGTTTCGCCGAGTGAAACGGTAGCCCCCCAAGTCTCGCTGTCGGAGGTAGTCGACAGCAAAGTCAGGCTTTGGGACGTCCAGACAACCGGCTCGGCCGTCAGGTCGGGAGTCGTCTCGATCTCGTACCGGACACCTTCGCGGTTCCGGGGAATCGTGAAACGAAAGGTGTAGATGCCGGTGTCGCTGTCGTAGGCATTTTCCACAGTTTTCAGAGCATCGGCGATCTCCGGGTCAAGGTCGAAACCGAACTCTATCAGGTTGACCAGGTCGTCGGCCTCCGGGTCCTGTTCCTGACCGTCTTCATCGCCAGACAACGTCGTTTCCGTTGCCACCCATTCTGCATAACTGACATCGGTGGAAGCAGATACGAGGGAGAAAGCGAGCGTGTCCGTATAAACCAGCAATTTGCCCTCCGAATCGGTGGACGCACCTTCACTGGATGATCCTTCCAGAGTCAGGTGGCGCGGCAGAGCCAGCGACGGATACACAATGCCTTCGACGGTGCCGTCACTTTCCACGCTCAATCCAACCGGCGGGAGACCGCCCTCGGTCAACGACCAGACCACCTCGCTCAGGTCGAACTCATCGGTTGTGCCGGAGCTGGAATGATAGAACTCGCCGATCATGAAATAATCAAAAACCTCCCGCGCAGGCAAACTGGCGAGACCTTCGGTGGATGCGTTGAATAAGATGTAGGCTCCGTAGTCAGGAACACCGCCGGGCCGTGGCGGCACATCGCTCCCGAACCCGGCTCGGCTGTGGCCACGCCGGCGGGGGCCGTCTTTTTCGTTGGGTATCAGTGCGGGGAGAAGATTCCGGGAGAGCCCGAGCAGGTCACCGACAATGCTCGTGGGTAGGCCAAACGTGGCGGGAAAGATGCCGTTGGGCTGGTAGCGCGGATCGATCGCGAGGCTGTTGAAAGAGTCAGAAACTTTGAACCTGACCTCCAGCGGATCGCCATTTGAATCGAGTTGGGTAACCTCAAAAAGGCTGATGCGCTCGACGGGGCGCTCGAGGAAAACCGTTAGAGGACCGACGGTAGAGTTAGCCGGTACAACCCCGCCGGGCAGGTCGTGGTCGAGGAAGTAATCCGGTCGGCTGGTGCCGTCGAAACGCAAGAACAATGGCAAGGACGGGATGCCAGAGCGGTTGATCAGGTGGAAAGAAAGCCTCCAGGTGCCGGGTGTGCTGACACGCAAGTCGGCTTCCGCGAACTCCACGAAAGCGCCAAAGTTTTCCCGGAGGTTGGCGCGTGCATTCGAACCCGCCGAAAAAAGGCGCAAAGGGGCCGTTGCGCGGCCGATCCGGTAGGGCTCAGCATTAGCAGGTCGTTCCAGCACCGCATTCACTTGCGCTCCCCCGGGCGGAATCGACGACGCCTGCAACTCGGCAAATTGCTCGGCATTGGCGCGCTTCGCCACTGGCCACGACAACTTGTTTTCGCCCGCGGGCGTGGCGATCTTGAGGTTGGCACCGCCTCCGCTGAGGGGCGCTGCGTTCATCGCAATCTCAATGAACGTCCCGTACTCGCCGACGGCCTTCATCTCCGTCCCGAAAGAATCGTCGGGCCCCTGATCCGTCGCCGCAGCGATTAGAGCTTCGCCACGATTGAAGGAATGCTGCTCAACGAAATTGCCGGGAGGTTCAGCGATCGATAGGGTTCCCTGCCCGCCCAAAGCCACGACGAAACAACGGGGGCCGGACGGGCTCGAAACGACCGCTTCCGTAATTTCGATCAAATCTGCCTCGGTACCGGCGCTTACCAGGGCGGCCGGGCTGAGGCCTTTCTGGCCATCAACAAAAAGGACCGTGCCTTGCGACCCGCAGATGTAAAAACCGCCTTTGGAGAAGGTCGTTACGGCAAAAAGATCCTCATCGGAATCCGAGGGGAGGCTGCGCCAGCGCCCTGCCGGGGACGGTTGCTCAGTATAGCGCAAGGTACCGCTTTCGCCGACAAGCAGGAGGTTCGTCCCGTTGGAAGCGAGGTCATACAGCGTGGCGCTCGTTCCAGTGTCGATGTTTTCCCAAGTGCCACGCCCGCCCGACTGCGATGTCACCAGGATTCCGTTCGTGCCAAACGCCGCGTAGGCCCCGGGAAGGAAAGCCATCCCGTACAGCTCCGCGTCCATTCTCAGGTCGTTGGCGAGGTTGAGAACCTCCGTCCATTGGATGGCATCCCTGGAGGCGTATATGGCCCCATCGCGGGCACACGCGAAAAAGTCCGTTCCATCGAAAACGATGTCGGTGAGCGCAAGGTCCTCATCAGTACCATTGATGGGGCGCGCCTTCCAGCCCGCGCCTTCATTGATAAAAACATCAGGACTCTCCGGTCCGACCGCGACGAACCCAAATTTTGGCGCGTGGACGAGACCCGTCAGGTCAGGGTATCGACCCTCCACCCGGGCACTCTGAAATCGGGTCAGCGGCTCGGACTCCGTCTGCAAGTCAATGCAGACAGATGCCGAGCCCCCGGTTGCGAATTGGCGCCAAACCGGGACGAAAGTCTGCGGGTCGCTCTCGTCGACCGGAAGCGCACCAAACGGAAGCGTGATGCGTCCTCGGCTGGGAAATACCGGTAAAGTGATGAAGGGGAAATCGTCGGTTCCCCCATCAACCTTGCCACGGTCTTGCCAAGCCTCGTCCAAGGCCAATCGCCGGCACCACTGGAATGGCGTCCCTCCCTGGAATTCTCTGTTGATGATGTGGTTGATAACGGGGTCGTCCTGCCCTTCGAGCGGTGCCACGATCAAGTGGGTGACATCAGGTTCGAGACCGAAGGGGGTTGGATGCCAGCGCAAGCCCTGCTCATTGGCTTCGAGCATCAGCAAGTGACGCACGCGGAACTGATTATCCCCCGGTACAGGGACTCTCTGGTAGAAGTGTAAGGTATCGCCGAATTCGAAGCTGACCGGGCCGAGGCCGATACGCGTCTGCTGACCAGGGGAAAATGACGCCTCACCCTCTACGGTCGTCAGGCTGACGAGGGTCTCTTCGCCGGAATCGGCAACGAAGGCCCCGTCGACCCACCGCTTGTCCGTGATGGTGAGAGACTCGTCGACGAACTCAGTCAAGGCTACAAGGGTAATCTTGTCCGGCGTTAATTCCGTCACCACGAAGTCGCCGGGCATCAACTCGGCCTTGAGGATAGCCACATGCCCGAGGGCAAGTACCAGGAGCCCCTTCAACAGGATTGTTTGTATTCGGTTAATCATTGCCGAGAATAAGCCTTAGCAAAACCCGGCGCTATCGGGAATCCAAAAAGCGGGCCAACTTGCGACAAGGATGTAAAAAAATGCAGCCAGGACGCATATGCTTGCTCATAAGGCGGCCTTTCGTTTCCCCGGAGAGAAATCCTCTTGCTCTGATGCGCCGCCCTAAAAGCCGCCCCGCCCGCGCCTCATGAAGGTTCACCGAATACAGCTCTGGCCCGCTCTCTGCTTCGCTTTTAGCGTGCTGGCGAGCCAGTTGAGTGCGCAAACCATCGAATTGCTCACGGCGGAAAATACCGTTGAGCGGAGTATTGATGGCGAGCGCTGGGTCGCGGCGGAAGCCGGTGCCTCCTTGCCGAAAGGCTCTTGGGTGCGAACGGGGGAATACAGTCGCGCGACACTCCAGTTCCCCAGTGGCAACCTTGTCCGCCTCGGAGAATTTGCCACCCTCCAACTGATCCCCGCCGAAGATGAAGCAACAGAGAAAGATGCTCCTCTGGACCTTCAGCGCGGAGCACTCTATTTTTTCAGCCGCGACCGCGATGCGGAATCCAACGTCGAAACTCCGACCGCCAATGCCGCGATCCGCGGAACGGAGTTCGAGGTGCGCATCCGTGAGGACGGTTCGACACAGCTCGTGTTGTTCGACGGCGAAGTCGCCTTGAGCAACGATGCAGCGACGGCCACTTTGCGCAGCGGGCAGATTGGGGTCGCCGCACCGGGGGCAGAGCCCGAGGTGCGGCCCCTGCTCGACGCCTCGCAATTCATCCAGTGGTACCTTTACTACCCGGCCGTGATCACTCTCTCCGAGCTCCAACCGCGGGGCCTGGAAAATTTTGCTGCGATCCGCGAAGCGTACCTCGCTGGTGACCTCCTCAGCGCGCTTGCCGCCGCTGAAGATGCGCAGGCGCCGGTGGGCTCTGATGCTGGCGTCCTGTTAGCCCAGCTGCGGCTGGCCACCGGCCATGTCGAAGCCGCCGAGGCGCTGCTTGGACGCCGTCAGGACGGCCCCGCTCAAGCCCTTCGAGAGGTGATTGCGGTCGTGCGCGGCCAACCCATCACCTCAGCCGAGCCCCCGAAAGGGGCCTCGCACTGGCTGGCGCGTTCGTATAGCCTCCAGGCAAACGGGCGGCTCGACGCCGCACGCGAAGCGGCCAAAGCCGCAACCGAACTCGCGCACGACTTCGGCTACGCCTGGGTGCGGCTTGCGCAGCTGCACTTTAGTTTTGCCGACTACGCCGCGATGGGCACCGCCCTGGAACGCGCGGACGCGCTTTCTCCAAGCAACCCTATCGCCTTTGTGCTTCGTGGCTTCCGAAGCGCCGCCGCAAACAGCCCGAAAGAGGCCAGGACCGCGTTCGAGCGGGCCATCGCACTGGACCCTTCAGTAGCGGAAGCCTGGCTTGGCCGGGGATTGATCGAGTTTCAACAGGGGAACGAAGCCCGGGGTCTGCGGTACGTGCAGGCGGCTGCCGCCTTGGAACCCACGCGCTCGCTGCTGCGCAGCTACCTCGGCAAGGCGTTTGCCGAACAGGATTTCTTTGCCCGATTCGACCTCGGCGAGGCCCGCGCTCCCGAGAACTTTCGCAAAGCCGCTGCCGAATTGGAACTGGCCAAGGATCTCGACCCCGCCGACCCGACACCCTGGCTCTACAACTCGCTGCTGCTTCGGGCTACCAACCGCTACAACGAAGCCGTAGGCGAACTGCAACAGTCGCTCGAGCGTAACGACAACCGCAGCCTGTTTCGCTCGCGCCTCTTGCTCGACGAAGATGTCGCCGTTCGCCGCGCCAACCTCGCCAACATTTACCGCCTGGCCGGTTTGGAGGAGCAGGCATTCTCCGAGGCGGGCAAGGCAGTGACCGCCGACTACACAAATTTCTCCGCCCACATCTTCCTGAGAGGTGCGTACGAGGAACTGCTCGACCCTTTGGGCTTGCGGCGGCGCTTCGAGACGGCATGGGCCAATGAATGGTTCCTCGGCAACATGCTTTCCCCCCTGGGCGCCGGGATCGTCGCTCAAACCATTACGAATCAGGAGTACACGGCGCTATTCACCGACAAGGGATACGAAGGTGCGGTAACCGGCACGGTTGATTCCCGCGAACGCTTCTCCGCGTCCGTTTTTCAGGCTTACCGCTGGGACAAATTCAGCGTCGGCGTTGAGCTGCAGCGAGAGGAGTGGGCCGAACTCTACATTAACGACGCCTTCGAGGAAACCCTGGCCCTCGTGCACCTGAAATTCGAGCCGACTCTGCAGGACCGCTTCTACACCCTTATCATTTACGACGAGATCGAGACCGGCTCCCGGGCGATCGTCCCGCGCCCGGCAACAGCCATACGGGACCGGCGGTCGTTCCAGATCGTCGATGGAATTACAGTGCTCGACAACCCCGCGGTATTCGAAGGACTTCCCGAGGACAGCACCTTTGGCATTGATCCCGAATTCGAGTTCGAGCGTTGGCAGGAACCGTTGCTTTTCAATACCTACCACCGCGAATGGAACCCGCGGCATACGACCTTGCTTTTGTATGGATTTGCCAATACGCGCCAAAAAACCCGCGACCCCATCTCACCGCGTACCCTGATCGTCAACACGACCGACCGCATCACGCATTCGACCAGCCAGTACACTCGACGAAGCCAGATGCTGCACTCTGGGGAAGCCCAGCACGTCTTTCAACACGCCAACGGACAGTTGATCGCAGGTGCGCGTATCCAGTTTTCTGATATTGAACGCAGCGCCTCTATTCGCGCAACGCAGGCCGACATCAATTTGCCCCCTTCTCCCTTTCCGACGCCGTTCCCCGTCGGCATCGATGCGATCGCGGGCAACCAGTTCGTGGATCAGGGCTTTGACCGCCAGGCAATTTACGCGTATTACCTGCACGATGTAACGCCTGAGCTGAGCCTGATTGGAAGTTTGACTTTCGACCGCATGCACGTGCCCGACGGCATCCTGAACCTCCCGCTCAGCAACGCCGAGCGTACCGAATCGCAGGTCAGCCCGAAGGCGGGCATCGTCTGGACGCCCACGACTCAGTTGACCCTTCGCGGCTATATTGGTCGCGGCATGTCCGGCTTTGGAATCGAGGACCAGCTGCGTCTCGAGCCTTCACAGGTCGCGGGCCACGTCTCTGCCTACACCTCATTGATCCCCAGTGGGCTCGCTCCGGGCACTATCCCCGGCGCCACGATCGATTCTCTGGCCGTGACCGGAGATTACCATCTCGATCATCAGACCTTCTTCAACCTCAGCGGCTTTGCCGGACGCTCGAATGGAGAACGTACGAGCAACCTTTTCGAGGCGACCACGAATGTGCCGCGGGAAGCCGACCAAATCAGCATCAGCGACGCTACCGAGTCCGTCGATTACGTCGAGTACTCGGTCAGTGGTGGCATCAGCCACCTGCTCACGAGTGAAATCACGCTCGGGTTCGAAGGCAGTTGGCAGCATGCGGAGGTCGACCAGCAATTCGACCGGTTTGGGGATGCCCTGGGCGCCGCGCTGCTTAACGACACGTCCGCCGACCTCTACCGCGCCATCGCTTCGGCGCAGTACCAGCACCCGCGCGGCTGGTTTGTACAAGGCGACGCCCAACTGTGGCATCAGGACAACCACGACCTCAACCCAGACCTGCCCGATACCGTCTTCCCGCAGTTGAACCTGGAATTCGGCTACCGCCTGCCCAAACAGCACGGCGTCGTCTCGGTCGGCCTGCTGAACCTGACTGACGAAGACCCGGACCTAAGCCCGGTGAATTTCTTCTTCCGCCCGCCACTGCAGCGCACGCTGGTCATTTCCGCGCGCTTCGGTTTTTAGGGCCGCCAAAACCTCGGGCTTGGCGGTCGTGGTCCAGGTCGCGGGTTGCACCCGACAACAGTGAGCCCCTGGGGATTCCGAGAATCATGCCAGCCTCTCTTCGGTCCAGTAGCCGCGCCTTGACCGTCTTCGGCGAGCTGGCCATAGTCCGCCCGTGAAGTCGTTTTTCAGCAAGTTCAAGGAGGGGCTCAAACGCACCACCCCAACCTTTTATAAGTTTTTCAGTCAGGCGGGCGGCATCTTCGACCAAGGACGCCTTTCGGCGGGGCACCTCGACGAACTCGAAGAAGCCCTTTACGGAGCCGATTTCGGCGTCGAGACCGCCGAGGAGATCCTGGAGGAAATCAAGGCAGCGGTGCGCCGGGAGAAGGAGCTGCGCGGCCAGGAAGCGGCCGCCATCGGTGCCCGCGTCCTGCGCGGGGTGCTCGCCGGGGCGGAGCCCCCCCGCGACTTTTTGACTGGGGCGCGACCCGAAACCATCGTCCTGCTGGGCGTCAATGGTAGTGGAAAAACCACGACAACGGCCAAGCTCGGCTGGCGCTTTACGCAGGAAGGCAAAACTGTGCTGCTGGGAGCATGCGACACCTTTCGCGCCGCTGCCAACGAGCAGATCAAGAGCTGGGCCGAGACACTTGAACTCGACCTGATCGCGAGCCAACACGGAGCCGACGCCGCAGCCGTGGCCTATGACGCCTGGGCGGCGGCCAAAGCCCGCAAGCGCGACGTGCTGATCCTCGACACCGCCGGACGCCTGCACAACAAGGCCAATCTGATGAAGGAGCTGGAAAAAATCCGGCGCGTCCTGCAGAAGCATGACGAAGCCGCTCCGCAGCACCGGTGGATCGTCGTGGACGGCTCCCTCGGCAGCAACTCTATCGACCAGGCTCGCGCCTTTCACGAGAGCTTCGGCCTGACGGGGCTGATCGTTACCAAGCTCGACGGCACCAGCCGTGGCGGCTCGGTGGTCGGCATCTACCGTGAATTGAAGCTGCCGATCTACTTCGTCGGCCTCGGCGAGCAGAAGGAGGATCTCCAACCGTTCAGCGTCGACAACTACGTCAACGCCATCTTCGGCCTTCCCGCCGCCGAAACCGCAGAAGTCGGCTGAGGCATTGATCGGCTCGGTCCTTCGTCACCAGAAAGTTGCCGTTCGATGAATGTCCTCTTCATCTGCTCGCAGAACCGGCTGCGCAGCCCGACGGCGGAAGCCGTCTTCGCCGAGTACCCGGGGCTCGCGGTGGACTCCGCCGGTCTCGACCGCGACGCTGTCAACCCGCTTTCGCCGGAGCAGGTTGAATGGGCCGATGCGATCGTGGTGATGGAACGCCGCCACCGCACCAAGCTCGAGCAGTTCTTTCGCAAACACCTAAACGGCCAGCGGGTTATCGTCCTGGACATTCCCGACCGCTACAGCTTCATGCAGCCCGAGCTCATCGCGGAGCTGCGCCGTAAAACATTTCGGTTTTTGGGCTGAGGGCATCATGCCGGGTCCCCACATCATCGTCGGCGTCGACCTCGCATGGGGTGATCGCAAGCCGGACGGGGTATGCGTCATAGCATACCATGACACCAAGCCAGCGCCTCGGGCCGTGGTTCGCGAGGTCCGCCTCAGCGTCGGCGATGCACCCTTGCTGGAGCTGGCGACGCAGTTGCTCGCGGGGCCAACTTTTTGGGCGATCGATGCGCCCATCGTGTGCGTCAATGCGGAGGGCTCTCGCCCCGTCGACAAGCTGACGCACATCCACTTCGGCAAATTTCACGCGGGCTGTCACCCCGCAAACCTCAAACTGACGGCCCGCCCGCCCCAGTCGCTGCGCAAACTGCGCGCCCGAGGCTATCGGGCCGACTGGAAGACTGCGGCCGGACCGCGCATTGTGTCCGAAGTTTACCCGCATCCGGCGATGGTGCGCTGGTTCCGCCTCGAGCGCGTGCTCAAGTACAAGCGGCCGCCCAAAGCCAACCAACTGGCGGAGTTCGCCCGCTACCAGACACTCTTGCAGAGACTGATCACGCGCGAATTCCCCTGGCTCGACCTCGCCGCCGCGGCGGATCTTCTCGACGCACCCTGGAGCAAGAACATCGAGGATCAGCTCGATGGGCTCTTTTGCGCGCTGGTGGGTCTCTGGCACGTTCACCATCGGGGCACGCGCACGCAGGTTCTCGGTGATCGCAAGACTGGGTTTATCCTTGTTCCGCTTGTTTAACGCGCCAACCCACGAGACAGGCGATTAAGTGACCTCGCACTTTTGCTTGGGCCAAGGCGTCAACTCGGTTTCGAATCGTTTAGCTCCGTTGCGGGTTTCTCCTTTCGCCGAAGCGAAAAATGCATTTAGCTCGCGAGATGATTCGGCGCACCCGCAGCCATCACCTCGACCGCATCCTCGGGCGTCTCGATGACCTCGACGAAGTCAACCTTGCCATCATCGTGCAGCGCCTCGCACGCGAGCGCAGCCTGCTCGAAGCGGTTTTCCACACGATTAAGGAGGGCATCCTGGTCATCAACCTGGCCGGCGTAATCGAGTACGCCAACGAGGCCGCCCACGCCCTCATCGGCCTGCGCGAAAATGAGGTCGGCCATGCCGTGCTGTGGCGTTTGGTGCCGGAGCTGCAAGGCAGCCTGCGCAGCTATTTCAATGCGGACTCCGCAGTGCGCCCTTTGGCGGTGACGCGCGAGCTCGAAATTAGCTACCCCGAGCGCCGCTTCGTCCGACTGTATCTGGTGCCTTTGCGGGCAGACGACACCGATACCGGCGACCGCATGGCGCTGATTCTGACGGATATCACCGAGGACAAGACAACCACGGAACAACGGATCGAGAGCGAACGCCTGCGCAGCATCTT
Source organism: Opitutales bacterium (assembly GCA_050331415.1). Lineage (GTDB taxonomy): Bacteria > Verrucomicrobiota > Verrucomicrobiia > Opitutales > Cerasicoccaceae > DAIQNO01. Next base: position 11,996 of record JBHJGW010000019.1, read on the forward strand.
CGAGCTTGCCGGCGGAGTAGCCCACGAAATCGGCAACCCCCTCAATTCCATCAACATCCACCTGCAGCTCCTTGCGCGCCAGAGTGCCAAATTGGAGGCGGGACCCGCGCGGGAAAAGATTGAAAACTCCCTCAGCGTCTGCAGTCAGGAGATCAACCGTCTCGACGGTATCATTACGCACTTTCTGCAGGCGATCCGCCCGCAGCCGCCCGATCTGCGCGACCTGCAATTGCTCGACGTTCTGACCGACGTGTTGCAGCTGCAGAAACCCGAGCTGACCGACCGCGACCTCCGCGTGGAGGTGGAGGCCCCGGAGCGGCTGCCGCTGATCGCCGGGGATCCCGACCGGCTAAAGCAGGTGTTTTTCAACCTTTTCAAAAATGCGATGGAGGCAATGCAACCGGGTGGGCTCCTGCGCATCAATGCCACCGGCGACGACGAGCAAGTCTACATTCATGTGGCCGACAACGGCTGCGGCATCACCGCGGAGAATCTTCCCGAAGTTTTTAAGCCGTTTTACACCAACAAAGACGGCGGTCACGGCCTGGGCATGATGGTCGTCCAGCGCATCATCCATGACCATGGCGGCCAGATCGGTATCGACAGCCAGGAGGGCAAGGGCACGGTGGTCACGGTACAGTTTCCGCAGCGACACCGTCGGGTACGCCTGCTCGAAAGCACCGACACGACCTCCGGTGTGGAGATCGATCAGGGAGCTTCCAGCTCGTAAACCACATCGTCACCGCCACCTGGAGCACCATCAGGGCCGAAGCTTTCGAGCCGGAAGCAGTCTTCGGCCACGCGTTGGTAGCGGTACGCTTCTCCGATGACCGGATGCTCAGGCAGCGCTTCGATAAACGCACCCTCGACCTCCCTAAGAGCATTTGGGTACGCACCTGTTTCGCGTCGGTAAAGCTCGAGCGCCGCAGCCATGCGGATGAAATTCACCCACGTCTGAGCTTCCAGCGTCTGGGCCAAAACATGGTTCGTCGCCGGCAGGATCAGGGCCGCGAGGTAATCGAACGGAAACGGATTTTCAAGCATCGCATCAATCCGGTCCCATGCAGCTTCAAATTCGGCATAATCGACCCGCCCGTACGCTTCCCGAAGCGGTGCCTGCATCGCGGAATGGTGAACGAGGCACCTTTCCAGCATCCGCCACAAAACATCGTCAGGGAATAAGGCGAAGAGCCAAGGAGGGGTCGAGCTGCCGCCCATCCGCGCAATCGTTGACGGGTCGTTCGCCAACTCCTCGAACGCGGCGTTCATGCCGGCATCCACGGCGGCAAGCTCCCCTTCGAAGGCGCGGGTCAGGCTAGCCAGCGGCGGGTCATCCGCCAGGCTATAAATGATTTGCTCCAGTTGCTCATTAGAAAAGATTCCGGCTTCTATTCCCGTGATCAGGAGCGTCCCCCGAAAACTCCTCACATGCGTTTCGACCATAGCGTTGATGAACAATTCCTGGCCTTCGTTAAGATTAACCAGGCGCGCGATCGCACGAACATTCGCGAGCACGAGGTCACCATTGCCCTGTTGTACGGCGAGCGCCCCTTCGGCGGCCAGGAGTCGAGTCCATGCCCGAACTACGTAAAAAGAGGGAAATGGAGAGGCGAAAGGGTCGGAATAATCACCCGGAAGCATGCTTCGGGGACGCTCAGCCATGGTCTTGCGGAGTTCCGCCAGAAGCTCTCGATAAGGTTCCAGAGTGCTCGACAAGGCGTCCCAGGAGTCACCGATGATGGGCTCGTTGGTGACGAGCTTGGCGGGATCGACCTGTCCCCAATCAACAAAGATCTCCCTCAAGTCGTTACTGGCCGCACCCACCTCGTCCCAGGCTGGCCATGCTTCGCGCCAGGACTCCGCAGCCGGCAGGGCACCGGCGTTCAGGTTTTCCCGGGCTGGCTCCATGATCGCGCCGAGGATCAGATTATCGTGCTCTGGCGGTACTTCCGGGATCCACTCTTCCCAATCGAGCTCGAAACCATCCGCCTCCAACTCGGCTTTGGTGGCCTCGTAACTGAGTCGACCAGCATCGCTGGAATAGAGCAGCATGATGGCTGCGAAAATCATGAGGACGAACAGACCAACCGCGATCCAGACCAGTCGCTTGTCCCAGGTTTTGGCCGGGCGCTTCGTCGCGTTGTCGGTTTCGTCCATTCCGTAGAGGTCGTTACCCTTATCCCGTTGAACATCCTCGGCAGGAACGCCAGCCTGAAACAACAAAGTACCTCCACAGCAACCATCGGCGCAACCAGCAGTTTTGCCCAAGATACTCGAGAATGGGCAGAACACCGTTCATCGACGGGCTTCGTCTTCGTTCTCGGTCAAACGGCGCCCGCCTCGCGCCAAAGCTCTTCGATAAGGGCGGTGTCGATGCCCCCACGGACCTCCGTCTGACCGATCGCTGGCATGACGACAAAGCGTAACTTGCCGCCGCGCGTCTTCTTGTCGCGGGTCATGACATCGATCAAATCCGCCACCGCCAAAGGCCTGGCAGCCTCGCCTTTGATGTCAGTCGGGAGATTATAGCGCTGAAAAAGGGCTACGAGGGCGTCGATTTCGGCAGCGTCGACCGCACCTCCGAGCCGTGCACTCAGCTTAGCGGCCAGCACCAGCCCAATCGCAACAGCCTCGCCGTGGAGGTAGTCGCCGTACCCTGCCACCGCCTCGATCGCATGGGCGAAGGTGTGGCCGAGGTTCAGGCGGGCGCGCCCGCCTCCCGCAGCAGTCTCACGTTCGTCATCGGCCACAATCTGCGCCTTGATTGCACAGCAGCGACGGACGACCTCCGTCAGCGCCTCAGAACCAGCATTCAGCGTTCCCAAGGCCTGCAATTCGCGATAGAACTCGGCATCGTCGAGCAGGCCGTATTTAATCACCTCCGCCATCCCTGCAGCGAACTCGCGGGGCGGCAGGGTGGCCAGCATGTCGAGGTCGATAAACACGGCTTTGGGTTGCCAAAAGGCGCCGGCGAGGTTTTTGCCCGCCTTGAGGTTGATGCCCGTTTTGCCGCCGACGGAGCTGTCGACCATAGCCAGAAGGGTCGTGGGTATCTGGAAAAACGCGACCCCGCGCAAGTAACTCGCTGCAGCGAAGCCAGCGAGGTCGCCAACGACACCGCCCCCCAGGGCTACGACGGCGCCCGCCCGGTCAACCCGGCGCTGCGCCAGCGTTTCGAGAATTTGTTCGAGCGCGGGAAACGCCTTGAGCGTTTCACCACGGCCGTGCAGCGGAATCAGCGTTTCCGAGGGGAGGGTTTCTGGCCACAGCCCGACCGAGCGCACGCCCTCGTCTGCCACACAGCCGAGATTCAATGAGGGGGCGAGGTAAGGGGTCAGCGCCTCGCCGATCGGCCCGCTCAAATCGCGTCCCAGAAAAATCGGGTAACTGCGCGCGCCTAGCGGCACCTCGAAGGTCACTACAGTCTTGGCCATCGCCTAGATGCCGCCGTTGCCACGCGCGGGGTTCAACCCAAAACCCAGCCGACCCCCCCTTGAACACAAACCGCTCGCGACTCGCCTTCGGGGC